>NZ_JBHUYK010000009.1:0-230791 GCF_042668615.1 Nocardia sp. NPDC057272
ATCGATACCCCGACACCCGTCTCACCCAGCACACCCCGGTTACCCAACACATCCAGCTGCCCGGACTCGACCTCGTCCAGCAACTCGATCGCCGATAGATCCATTAAGGAAGGAATTTGGGACTCTATACGACCCCAGTTTGACACTTGACGCATGAACGACATGCAATGTTCTATAAATGTAACGATGTCCGACTCGGAATAATACCGGCCGTCGCCTTCTACTTCAATTTCACCACCACCGCCGCCACCTATTCCAGAATAGTAGATATTAATCGAAAAGCTGTCACTGGCGCCCACTGAAGCTGCCTGCAGATTTACAGAAGCACCGTTGAACCCGACTGAGCCAACGAGCGGAACCACGTTAATCGATGGCCCCAGTAGGTCCGGATAGCGCTTAGTGGACTTTAAATCTCTAATAACACTCTGGACGCCAAAGCGGGAATGCTCGGCAATCGCTTTGAGTTCTTCGTTAACTTTCCTAACAAAATGATCGAAGGAAAGATGCGGACTCGCATCAATCAGCATCGGAACAACACTTGCCAGCTGCGTGGGGGTGCGCCGCATCGCGCCATCACGGTTTGACATCGGCATCGTGACATAGTATTTGTCGCCGTACGTATAGCGTCTCAAACTGGCGGCAATGATCGCCACGAGATACCGAGATAGCGGGACTTCTGACCCTCGGGCGGCGAGCCCAATGCTCTCAAGCAGCTCTCCCTGAAGTCGTTTATGTACCCTGCGCCGTCCTGGCACGCCGCTCCCCCGATGGCCAGGAATAGCCAACGACGGGATGTAATCTACAATACGACTCCGCCAAAAGTCACGATCCGCGGTCAGGCGATCAAGGCGATAGAGGTTGTCGTGCTCAGATAGTTCATCAACACCAGCGAACCCTGATGACGGTACGTCACGTCCGCTAGATAGCGCATTGTAGATGCTGAAAACCCGCTGAATCCAAAGCACAGAGCCCACTGCGTCAACAATAGAATGTTGAAAGCACGCCACGAAACGGACCTTTACCTCGGAGATCCTGATCAAAGCAATCTCGAACAGACGGCCGTCCATCGAGAAATATTTTTCGACCAGCTCCCCTACAATAAAGTCTTCGGACTCATTTACAGGGTTCGGCGTGCCAGAAAAGTCAAGATACAATGGCTCCCAACTACCAAGCTCTCGCACAGAGAACCCTTGTTCACCGCTAGTGTCAACAAAGCAAATGCGAAGGGTTTCGGTCTCACTCAAAGCGCGACGTACAGAATCTTTCATAAGCGCAATATTTACGTCGGCCAGATCGATATATAGCACAATATTCTGCGGCGTCTCTGGCTCCAGATGACGCGCAAGCCACAGATCCTCCTGAGCAAATGTGAGTTTTCTGAATCCACTCGCAGACATATTGCAACTCTCCCGGTTTAGCCTTCGAAAGGCGCGCGAATAGCAGAATGGACATGCGCACCCGCGAACTACTTGACCCAGCGGCTTCAACTGATCGTCAACCAGTTCCCGCCCCGATCGCAAGCCATCTGACCGGAGGTTCGGCCGGATGGACGTGCAAACAAAGATCTATAGACTTCGAAAACAGCCTTCCCATTCCTCGACAAGAAGGATTTCCTGTGTCGTAGTCCGAAGTCGTCAAAGACATCGCATGCGGATGCCACCTAATTGGCCTCCACATACTCCAAACATGCATCTCGGGAGTTTTCTTCGAACACTATTCGCCAACCGTGAGGAACTTCAGCAAACGTTGGCCATATTGAGTTCTGCCCATCGTTATTAACTAGCACGAAGAACTTACCATCTTGCTGATCGAAAGGATTCCCGCTCATCACCGCATCTTTTCAAGGTCGAGGCGCTCGGATCGCCTATGGGAACATAACAGAGAGGTAGCGAAGCATGTCCGGGCAATCAGCCAGCGGCCCTACCCGGGACTTCTGGGGTGGCCATTCGCTGCACTACCAAACTTACCCTAGTCGGCACTGACCAAGGATATATTTACATTGACTGCGTAGCCAGCCAGACAGATTGGAGAATCTGCGGGTACAAGTTTCATTCGACTGCGGTAAGCATGATCACACGGTCGCCAGATGCATATCTCAATACTCGGCCCGACTTCTTGAACCACAGACAAAGTTCGCAGAATTCGAACCGCACCGTTCGGGACATCAACCAAATTATCGAGCCATACTGCACCGATCCTTTATCTCTACCACCCGTCTAAGCCTCACGAGACACGCGACGCTTAAACCCCCTTTCGCACCTCGAAAAGTGCCGTCCCGCTGGCCTATCACTATAACGATAGTGAAAAGAAGTCTCACACAACATCATGTACCTGTCAACACGAGAGCCAACCAAGCTCACGGCCTTGGCCTTGGCCTTGGCCTTGGCCACAGCCCATCCCACTTCCGTAGACGCCGGGAAGCAGCTCCGCGGGGGGGGACTCGTGGAAACCGTCGGCAGATCCGACCGCCAAATCCGGCGGCTTCCAGGAGCACGATCGTTTCGCGGGTCGCCTTGGCGACGCCGCCGAGGCGACCCGCCGTCGGGGACGGCCGGACGAACGCGTACCCTCGCCCACGTTGCGAACGATCTACCGCCGCCCTTCACTGTGGCCGCGGCCAACGCTCAGACAGAGTCGGCGGCCACATCACCAGGCCGACGGGCAGCTCGTCGCTTTCCGCGTCTTAGCCGTGCAAGGCATACTCACCGACCCTGCCGACACCACGACCGCTGCGACGGTGCGAGCAGGGGTGCGCCGAGGATCGTCGACGCACACAGACATCCCGATGGTCGTCCGGCTACGCTGCTCGCGCCGGATGACGCCGCTATGTTCGGCGTCGATTTCACTATTCCGACCACAGAATCGAAGCACGGGTGACAACCACTATGACGGCGAAACCGCCCGACGGGTTGCCCTCGACGCTCGCGTACCTGACCCGGGCGGGATACATTGGCGCACTTGGTAACAAGAACTTTCGTTCCCAAGGCCGAGAACGTGATCTTGCTCGGTGTCCGCCCCGAATCAGCAAGAGGCACCTAGCAATCGGGCTCGGAGTCAGAGGCAGCCGACAGCGGCGGCCAGTCAACGTTGTCCGACACCGCCAGCAACTACATCACGCGGCTTGCAACCGCACATAGACAGTCGGGGTAGGTCGACGAAGCGGCCAGTTAGATCACGGTCGCCTCAGCGGTCGTACCGAAGGCCGCCGAACGAGCCTGGTGTGGTCCATGGGATGACCAAGTCAATCAGTCGGGTGCTGCGGATAATCTGCGGACGCACGCCGCAGCCGCCGAGAACGTGACTGAGATGGCGACCGCCTCAGGCAACTTGCGCCCTTGGCCCCCTTTGGCGGCTATGACGAGAGGAGCGGCGGTCCGCAATGAAGCACGATGCAGGCAATGCCGCAGGATCGCCCAACTGGCCGGGTCTATCCGGGCTGGATGCGAGGCCGCCCACCGAGCCGGATGGTCAGCAGGATCGGATCGGCGTCGTCACAGACCAGCAGTTGATGGCGCTTGAGAAAAGTCCCCAGACTTGCTCGCCGAAATTCCCCAGGCGGAGCAGGATTTGAGGCTATCAGGCGGCGCGATGTAGTGGGACGATTCGGTTGTCTGTGGGGATGCTGGGCCGGGCTGCTTCCGGCGTCGTGAGCAGCGCGACGATGGTGATCGGTTCGCCGCAGTGAGGGCAGTCGCGGGTGGCGGCTGGCTGCGGCGTGGGACCCGGGTCCGGGCGGGAGGTTTCGGCGGGAGTCTCGGTGGCGGTGTTGCGGCGTCGGGCGGCGGTGTTCTTGCAGCGGATCGAGCAGTAGATCCTATTGCTGCGAGTGGGGATGAATTCGAGCCAGCAGATCTGGCAGACGCGTGTCGCCGCGGCTGGGACGGGTTGAGGTTGCTGGTCAGGAGACACGGGCGTTAACCGCCTTTCGCAGGTTCTCCGCAGACTCGCGGTGGTGACGCAACCGATAACTCGGCCCGTCGATCCCGACAACCGTGGCCCGATGCAAGAGCCGATCCAGCATGGCCGCAGCGACGGTCGCATCCCCGAAAGCTGGTGCCCAGTCAGCGATCCCGACGTTTGTCGTCAGAATCGTGCTCGATTTCAGATAGCGTTGATTGATCACCTGGAACAACGCCAAGGCCCCGTCGCCGGGGAGTGGAAGATAGCCGAGCTCGTCGATGACGAGCAGCTTCGGGCCGGCGAAGAACCGCATGCAGGTGTGCCAACGGCCCTCCAACGCGGCCTTGTGGCATTTCGCGGCCAGCTCGGCGGCGGTGGTGAAGTAAACGCGGTGACCGGCCTCGACCGCGCCTCGCGCCAACGCGACGGTCAGCATGGTCTTGCCGACTCCGGGCGGCCCGACAAACAACACGTTCGCCGCGTCGTCGAGGAACCGCAAACTGGCCAGGTCCCGGATCAGTTTCTCGTCGACACCCGGCTGTGCGGAGAAGTCGAAATCGTTGAGCGTCCAGGGCTCGGGCAGGCAGGCGAACCTCAACCGTGAGGTCAACCTTCGTGGCTCGGTCGCGTTGACCTCGATCTCGAGTAGCCGTACCAATGCTGCTGTGAGAGAAAGGTTTTTCGGCCGGGCGGCGTCGAGGATGCGAGGCAGTGCTTCGGCGGCGTCGCCGAGTTTGAGGTAGGACAGGTGGGCGCGCAGCTGCTGATAGCGGCGTGCTTCGCTCATCTGCGGGATCGTCTTTCCAACGGATGATCTTCCTTCACTGTTGTTCGAGCGGATCATGGTGTGGAGCGTGGGAAAGCTGCGGCGGTGGCCGCATAGACCGACAGATCGATCACCACCTTCTGAGCGGGATCGGGTGAACCCGAGTGACCGCGCAACCGCGCGGACTCGGCCAACGCGGCCGCGGTCAGCGGCCCGCGGGTCTTGTGGGTGCAGGGCTTGCTCGCGTCGAACGTCGCGAGCACCGACCGTTCCAACGCGAGGACATGGCCCTCGTCGCGAACGACGCGCCCGGCGCCGTCGGGTGCGCGCCGGTGGGTGGCGACGATCGCGCCGGATTCGGTGCCCAGCGAAATCGTCTCGGAGCCGAGCCGGTGGATGACCGTGACCACTGCCCCGTGCAGCACTGGGGGGACCGAGTATTCGTTGCCTCGCCAGGAGACCAGTCCCTGTGCTGTGACCTTGCGTGGTTCGCGGATCTCGGCCGGATAGGCGGAGGGCGGTGTCGGGTGCAGGGGTTCGGCTTCGGCGAGTTCACCGACTGTCGTGGGCTGTCCGTCGCGGACGCGCCGTCGCCCGTCCAGCCGAAGACAGAGCCGGTCGAGTGAAGCCTGCGCGGCGGCGACGGTGGCTTCGTCGGCGATGGTGCGCCACCAGCGTTGCGCGGCAGCGTGATTGGACTTCTCGACGACGCCTTTGCGGTTGCCGTGCCGCGGCGGGCAGATGTCGACCCCGACGCCGTAGTGCTTGGCGACCCCGGAGAATGCCGGGGTGATCCGCCCGGATTCCGGTGAGCAGACCGTGGCCATGCGGTCGAAGCGCCAGCGTCGTGTCACCCCGCCTAACCGGAGTACCACCTGGTCCATCGCCGCGACCAGGTGCGCGAAGTCCTCGGCCGGGGCCAGGACCCCGCGCCAGCGGCTCGAATGCGCCAACGCTCCGACCAGCAGATGCGCGTTTCGTCCCACGCCCCAATCGGCCGGCGGATCGGGCAATTCGACCCAGTCCCATTGCGTTTCCTCACCCGGTGGGTGGGCGATGATCGCGACGTCGCGGCCCTTGGCTGCATGGCAGGGCTCGCAGTGCGGGCGCAGTTCCAGCTTCCGGATCGCGGTCGTCAACGACGGATACGACCCGGCGAACCCCAGCTCGACAATCTCGTCGAACAACGTCGACGCCCACAAGTGCGGATCGTCGGCCAACCTGATCCGGCAGTAGTCGACGAACGGCTCGATCAGCAACGGCGCCGACCGGGCCCGCTGGCCCGGGGCCCGGTCACCGTTGAGGTAGGCACGAACGGTCTTGCGGTCCAGCTTGAGGTGGCGGGCGATCGCCGAGATCGACCACCCCTGCTCATGCAGAGCGTGTACTTCCACATCACCCTCCAGCGACAGCATCCAGAGCCTTTCTCGATGACCCTCGCGAACACCTCCGCGAGCGAGCATGAGTTACGGCTCAGCAACCGGCATACCGAATGCGCCGGACACCAACAGGACAGGCCACCGCCTGGGGAATTTCAGCTACCAAGTGTGGGGATTTTCAGCTAGCGCCATCACAGTCGGACGTCACGGCTGGAAACGCCTTACAGCAGGGCGAAGATTGCCACCAAGACTTTGTGCGCATGCACCACGTCCCTCGCAGGACCAACGATCGTTGTTGTTCGAGGGGTCGTGCTCCTGCCGCTAGACCCATTGGCTCCTTCCTGCCAAGACTTTTCGTCGGGTCGATGAGCGCCAGCAGCCGGCTGCGCGCGAAGCGGAAGACTGGCACAGCACGGTGAGTCTTCTCTGGTGCAATCTCGTCTGGGCACGAGGAAGCCTTCGATGTCACCGATACCGAAGGTCGACCAGTCCCGTTTCTCGCGTTGACTATTCAGGAACGAGGTGAAGTCTCGGCTGGCCTCCAGCACCTCCGCCGGTCAGGTCGCTGCGCGGTAGGGTTCCAACGCGGGAGCTCAGGGCCCTGGCGGTGACCATAAAACCAGCCACCCCCGCGACAACCGGTCGCCGAGGCTCAGACGCCGCGTCAATCCGGCGTTGCCGGCGCCCGGCTGTGAGTCGCTCGTTCTGGTCGGTCGACATCCGCCAAGCTATGCTCGGTGCAGTGGTCCTGCATCGAGCTAGCCAGGTACCCATCGAACGGCCTGAACGGCAACCTAGATGTTTGTGGGTCATGAGGTTGTTTACGCCCGGGCAGGGGTGAGCTGAGGGGACGGGCCTCCCGGCGCCAGGATGGAAAACACCACATCCTCCGGCCGATCGACCGGGAAGACCCGTCCATGACCCACCGTAACGCCGCACTGTCCATCGAAGGCCGTCGCCACTTGTTGCAGCGCTGCCAGACTCTTCCGATCGCTCACGTCGCTGCCGAGATGGGCATTTCACCTCAATGCGCCTCGAAATGGGTCAACCGACACCGCCGGTTCGGCGAGTTGGGCCTGGCCGACCGTTCCAGCACGCCGCATCATCAACCGCAGGCCACATCAGCCGAGGTGACCAACCGGATCGAGAAGATGCGCCGGAACAAGAAATGGTCGGCCAGACGAATATCGCACGAACTATGTTGCGACAGTGTCGATATCGCGGTCAGGACCGTGACCAGGCAGTTGCAGAACCTTGTCCTGAACCGACGCCGGTTCATCGACCCGACCGGTGAGAACATTCGCCCACCACGCCAGGTCGTGGCCCAGTGGCCTGGGCAAATGGTCCATGTCGATGTGAAGAAGGTCAGGCGCAATCCCGACGGTAGTGGCTGGCGAGCCCTCGGCCGCGGCTCCGCCAAGGCCAAACTCGCCGCATCCACCAAAAAGCGTGGCGCCAAAACCGGCTACGTCTACCTGCACTCCGCAGTTGACGGCTTCTCACGGCTGGCCTACACCGAGGCTTTGGACAACGAAACAGCCATAACAGCAATAGGATTCATGGATCGGGCACGAGCGTTCTTCGGTGCTCATGGCATCGTCTTCCTCGAGCGGATCGTGACCGACAACGGATCCTGCTACCCCGCTGCCGATTTCGCCAAGGCGGTGCGCGTTGCTCGCCACCAACGCATCAGGCCATACACACCGCGTCACAACGGGAAGGTCGAGCGCTACAACCGGATTCTGGCCGAGGAGTTCCTCTACGCCCGTGAGTGGACGTCCGAACACCAACGGGCTCACGCGCTCGGCGTCTGGAACATCCACTACAACTACCATCGACCACATTCGGCTGCCGGGAACCGGCCACCAGCCAGCCGCCTCCGCGCAGGCGTCACCAACGTCATGGCCTCATACACCTAGATCGAGCAGGGGCTGCGGATGATTGGGGTATTCGTCCTTGAGCAGCCGCCCCAGCTTGGTGATCGCAACACACGCGAGGCCGGACGAATCGGCGGCTGCGAGACAGGCGATCAGGCGCGGCAGCCAGTCCGGCGGCTTGCCGGTCGCGCGATGAGGTGATTGCCTGCAACATGCGGCCGAGGCGCTGCGCGCACGACACGCTCCGAGCACTGGTCGATGCGTCCCCAATTCTCGACGGATTCTTCAGTCAGTCGAGTTTCGTCGGCTATCGACCACGATCGCGTTGTTGTCCGGATGACGCTGCCACCACCGCGAGCGCATGCACGACTGAAATGGCGACGCAGTTCGCGAACGGAAACGCAGGCGCGAGCGAGATTCTTCGAAGCGCGTGGCTTCAAACAAAAGACAGCACAAGCCAGCGTCTGCACGCAGATACACAGGTTTGCTGCACCGCAGACAGCGCTGCAGGCCTAGAGGCCGGCCTTGCCCTGGCAGTCGCGGCACACCATGACGTCGGCACGGCGGACCTTGTCACCAATCTCGGCGTATTTGCCGGAAAAGGTTCACACAGCGACTCGTCTCGGCGACCATCAACCGGCTCAGACGCAATCAAGGCAGGACTGCTTGGCGTCCGCTTACTGGCTCGGATGGCGCGCCCCCGGCAGCATAATTCGCGGGCTGATGCCCACCCGGCCCACCGCAGACCGACAGTAACGCTGACGTTTCCCCTGACCGACAATCACTTCGATGATGAGGCGTCACATCAGCGCAGTGAGCGGCCTCGCGGGAGTTCACGACCGCGTCCTGGGGCGACGCCGCCCTGATCGGCGGCGCGGCCGGGTCGCCGGACGACGCCACCGCTCACTCCCTGGTGACAGATGCTCCGAGTGTCATCGGCTCCGCCGGTCTTTACAGGGACACGGATATTCTATTTTTGTGCCGACAACATGCGGCTCGTCGCATATCCCCGCTAGACCAATAACCACGAAATCGCACAGGCGGCAAGACCTACTGGCACAAGCAATCAACCCCGATCCACAAGCACCGCAAAGAAAACCTACTACCTATGACACGGGAAGAATTAATGAGCCCTGAAGCGATCACGCCGCGTCTGCTGGCGATTCGGCACGACTGGGAGAAGATCCGAATTTTGACTTGCGCCCGCCTCCCCCCACAAATCCTGAATCGATGTCATATGGCTCTCCGCTCCGCTGGCCGCCAGCAACCGAATTGCTAACCGCATAGCCGCAGCTGGTGCCTCGGGTTCAATTGAGGCAGAATCTGGAGAAGTTCCGTCCGTCTTTAACTTGCGGACTGGCAGTCCTCCAATCGTAGCCTTGGGCTGGTGATTCTCTGCGTGATATGGCCAATGTTCAGTTGCGAGCGCGAAGACTATAGCACCGACCCCCCATAGATCCGACTTGCTGTTTGCATAGGCGAACGTTCCCGGAAAGGCCAAAACTGCATGGCCTGCGTCAGTAATACGAACACGGTCTGGATGATCAATAGACAATGACAATCCGAACCGGTGAGCCATATCAGCCGCCGCAGCCAAGGTTACCGCCACTTGGTCGGCCGCTAACGAAGCCGAACCCTCCCTGGCGAGATCCCTAAGCGAACTACCAGGCGTCCACTCCGCAACCACAATTCCGCCGGAAGAACCACGTATTACGTCCAAAATTCGAGCGAGACCTATAGTATTCAATCGGCCCAGTCGCAACGTACGGGAAAGAATCGCTTGAGGTCCATCACTTCCCATGTTTTCGGTTGCGTCCAGTTTCGAGTCAACAAAAGTAAGCGCGACCTCACGGTGGAGTCTCACATCCAGAGCATGCCAGAATTTCAGTCCGCCCGATCCACCATGCCCGGACAATAGTCGATACCGGCCTTCCGCCACGAAAGCGCCTGGGAGCAATTCCGGGGGACGTACGGATCTCTTCGAAAGCGAGACGTCACGAGGACGGGACAACATGGATGAACTCGCATGTTCAGTACGACCACCCGCAGAATCCTGATCAACGTAAATGCCTATCTGCTCAGCGCCTTCTCTACCTTGAAGTACCCCATCGCTCTTTCCAATCCTAGAACCAGGACGAATTACCGGCAGAACCATAGTCTGCGTATCAAGATTTTGGTCGAACCTATAGTAATATGGCTCCAAATACCGGCTATCAACCTTGGGGAGAATCACGGTCTCGTCTGCGGCCGCGCTAGCCTCCAAGCTCGGCGCTGGCGGAATCCAACCAAATCGGCGCGCAACGGCTACTGTAATCGCATGAATTTCGGCAATACCCAGCAGCCACATCACCAGAAACGTTACTCCGAACATAACGACAGCATCAATCGCAACTCGACCCAACGAGCCAACGCCACCAAATGAATCAGAGAGACGGTGCAGCGCAAGTACGACCTCTACGAGCACCATCACACTGGTCCCAGCAACCGAGGACGCAACGACTCGGGAAATCGTCCGCCCGACATTGCTCATACGCAATCTACCAAGGCTACGCTGCAGCAGCCATCCGCCGATTACAGCGCCACCGATGTAGCCAACACCATTAGCCACGCCAAGCCCAATAACGACTAGATTGTCCGAGAGAACAACTGGAACCAACAATGAGAGTACAATCTTAGTTGCCGTGATACCGAGCACAATCCATGTCGGCATCCAAGCCTGCTCACGCGCGTAGAATACTCGCAGATGAATCAATACCAATGTGTATGGTATGAGTGTAAAAGCCGACCACGACACAGCATAGCCAAGACGTTCTGCTTCTTCCGTTCCGAATCGACCATAGCCAAGCAATGCCTCGCCAACCTGCGGACCCGCAATTGTTAAAAAGGCAACCACCGGCACCAGAGAAATCATCGTCAACTTGGTCGCAGTACCAAGATCGTCAACAACAGCGGGGGTATCCTCGGCAGCGGCATTTCTACTGAGGCGAGGCATGATTGCTGTCAGGACAGTCACACCAAGCACTCCATAGGGAAGCTGAAGGAGTAGCCAAGCGATTTGATAGATTGCTGGCCCCGCAGCGTCGTGACTCGACGAAACTCGTGTCGCGACAACGAAACCAGCTTGACTCACCATGACATAGACAATTATCGCCGCTGCCATAGCAGCAAATTGCTTCATTCGAGTATCGATCCCCCAAAGAGGGCGAATGTCAATATCAGCTTTTCGAACAGCAATTATAAGCATCAAAATCTGTGCAACAACGCCGATTGTCACCCCGATGCCAAGCGTCAATAGCTTAGCGTCACCCATACGCACCGGGTTAAGCGAGATTTCACCTGGCGTTATCGCATATAAGCCAAGAACAGCAAGTACAACCACATTATTAACCACCGGAGCCCACGCTCCCGGCTTGAATATCTCGTGCGTATTGAGAATTGCGGTTAGCAACGCTGACATTCCATAAAATAGAATAGCCGGCAACAATAAGTAGCAGAGCGCGGTAGTCAAATCCGTGCTAACCTTGCCATCCTGCGAAAGAAAGACGTGTGTCGCAAGTAACGGCGCTGACAAGGTCGCCAAAATTGTTCCAGCTGTCAGAATAATCATTGCTGCCGTAACTAGACGGCGCACAAAAGCTGCACCGCCGTCTACATCTTCCTTTCCGGCGCGAACCAGCGTCGGAACAACAATCGCGGTGAGCACCGCTCCAAGCAGTAGTTCTGAAATCATTGTGGGCACCGTCGCGGCCACGGAGAAGCCCGACGCGATAGCTGGACCAAGCACGGCGAGTAACAACAATTGCTTGCCGAAGCCCGTAATACGGCTGATCAAAGTCGCTACCGCGATCGAACTTGTATCCTTTACCAGCCGGGTATTGGAGTCGCGGCATACTTTATCATGCCCCCCCTTTCCGCCACCGAGAAGGGGGGGCAGCACTCGCTCCTCCTGTAAACCATAATTCAGTCCGTCATCATTCGCCGTACCGTTTTGAGACTTCAAGCGCTGATTAGAGGGCTGCTGCCGGAGCGAGTGCCTCTCTGGGTACAATTGACCTTTCAATGATCCGGCTGACGTCGGCTCCGGCCACACGCCGCGGCCACCGGGCTTCCCAATTCCGTGATCCGGTGCTGCACGATCACCACGCTTGTTCGGCCATCCCATATCGTCCCTTCCGAGCGTTGCCCACCTCGCCTGCCCATACCTTCTCCAACCTATTATTAGCCTTTGCATCGCCACATAAGCGGTGGGCCACACCCTGGCGCGCCGCTTCCCGACCGTACCCAGATAGCTGGTTCACTGCCATTGGGATTGGGGATCGATCGAACAGGGTTACGAGTCAAAGATATTCGAGGCGTCGAACGACTAGCAAACTGGGGTCAAAGTCACCGGCAGGTGCCTCAATCCGCGCTCTCGAAACGAGGCACGCCACTGCAGATCGCTCCTTGGCACCGCAAGTTGAAGGTCAGGGAAGTAACGCAGCATAGATTCCACTGCTACCTGAACTTCGATTCTTGCAAGTGACGCACCTAGACAATAGTGGATTCCATGACCGAAGGCCAGATGCGGATTGCCCTTCCGACTAAGGTCAAGTTTTTCAGGGTTATGGTATCGGTCGGGATCTCGATTTGCCGAAGCAATCCCAAGTAGCACCGTATCACCACAAGGAATTCGGATACCCCCAATCAGCAGATCCTCGACCGCAAATCGACGGATGGCGAATTGGCTGGGATGTGAATATCTCAACAACTCTTCAACCGCCGCTCCTGAAATCCCAGCGCCGGCCCTTATTGACTCGGCCTGATGGGGGTTATCAAGCAGGGCCAGAATGCCATTTCCTATTTGGTGAACGGAACTCTCATAGCCAGCCCAGAATAATAAAAAGAACAAAGAAACCAGTTCGTCTTCGCTTACACCTGCGCCATGCGGGGCTGCTCTACCTTCCGAGATGATATCGGAAATAAGGTCATCAGCAGGGTCATCTCGCTTTGCGTGGATCAGGCCTGTAAAAAGCTTCTCCATCTCGACTACCGCAACCTTAGCCTGTTCTACCTGATCCGTACGTGGGTCAATAAGCACCTCAGTCCATATACGAAATTTGCCTCGAGCCTCCTTGGGTACACCCAAGAGATCGCCGATAATTGTCAGCGACAGAGGAACCGCGTACTCGCCGATCATGTCTGCACGATCACCCCCACGCATTCCATCTAGCAACCGGGTAGCTTCCGAGAAGATCTTTGGCCGAAGAGCCTCGGCCCTTCCTCGTGTAAATGCGTTGGAGACGAGTCGACGAAGTCTAGTATGATCTGGAGGATCAATGTTTAGAAGGTTGGCATCCAAGGCAGATGGTAGCGAGAAGCCCGCGTACCCACCGCTGGATGACGCCTTATCGATCGATAGTCGGCGGTCAGTGAGCGCACGCCTCACGTCTATTTCGCGTGTCACTAGCCACGCAAAGCCTCCCCCTGGAAGCAGCACGCGGTGAGCGGGAGCACTACTTCTTAACCGATGGAATGTCAAGTGAGGGTCGTCAAAATATGATTCGTCAAATATGGAAATTTCTTGAGTCAATCTATTACCTCCGAGAGCCTGCGAGAGCTAACATCGACGAGGTCGAGCGCAATTTCTATAAATGGTGATCTAATATACTCGATCCCGACCATTTCCAACCAAGTGAGTTCATCTTGCAGAGAGTTACCAGCATACATCGACTGTTCAAAATGGTACGTGTGAAAGGCGATTGAAGGAGCGGCACTGTCGTGCAGCATACGTTTTCGCTCGATCGCCACAGCTAGCGTGGCCGCCTCTACGACAGCTGCAAGTTGAAGGTCAATTTTTCCCTGGTCCCGCGCCTTCCGCTTCACTTTTTCGGCAACCCCTGCTTCGAAATATGGCAACAACGCCATCCGCGCATCGCGAATCTCGACAATCCTCCGGTACAAGCGGAAATCAAGTTGCCGAAATTTTCGGTCATAAATACCATTTCGAGGAGACGGATTTAATACGACTTCAGGAACGGAATCGCACATTGCTCGCCACAATGGTCCGATACGTCGATACGTCCTATACCGTAAAATCCGTGCGCATATCGAGGAAAGAAGGGGGCCCCATGCTGGAATTGTCCACCCAACCAGCAGCGCGAGCGTCCCCCCGGCTGCGGCCAACCGAGCGACAGGCTCGAATCGCAAAGTATCTCCACCCGAATGCGCTATCACGACGCTCGATACGCGCACAGCCGAATACGGAAGGCCGAGACCCGATCCAATCATCGCAACCCTGAGACCTACACGAAGCCAGCCCGGGCCGACTCTGACTGAATAGCGCCAACACAATCGCACAGATTCAAGCGTCCCTATTATGAAGCAGCCTTGAAATACGAGCAAGTATATTGAATATGTTGGGATAATTGCCGAGTTGGCGGCGAAATTGTGCGGGCTGTCGACCATTTGCGGTTCTGACAGTGTGAACAGCGTAATCATACAGGTCAAAGTCGCCGCAAGAAGCGCTAACCGTCGAAATATTTTACGCTTCGCGAGGATCCATGGATGATCCCACGAAAGAACTACTGCCTGCTGGGCGACTGCAATAGATACTCCGCCGCACTGTGCCAACAGTCCCGCTAAATTTGGAATTCCCGACAGCCTTGTAACCGACTCGTATACAGCCGGAATTGAAATCCCGAAGGTAGAAGCCGAGATCGCAAAGTAGGCGCAAAGGGCAAATTGACCTGACTCACGGCCCCGAATTAGTGCGGGCAATCGGAATAGCAGCGCAACCAGCGACGTTATCGCGCATGAAGCGTACAGAAATGTGTTCAACTAACGACCCCGCGTCGGTACCCGAGGGATCCTTCTAGCCTACTTACCGCCTCCGCTAGATCTGGCGGCACGGACCTTATTGGAGTATGCGACCAAGAAGCCATCTTGGTTCGGAGAATGGATGCTAACAGTTCCGCCTCTCGTTCCTGCGAATCTGAATACGCGGTGCGACCGAGCATGTTGATGACCACGCTTGGGTCGAGGTCAGGAAATAATTCGGCAGACCTGATCATGTCAATATCGGCAACACCCTTATGTCCACAGAACCTGTGAGAAAGCTCATGAAGAATAATATTCTCTTGATGTAAGACTGATGTATTTTTCTGAAAAATGACATAGTCGCTTGAATTCGTCTGAACTAGAACCCCAGAGGGTCCGTCCGGTGGCAAATCCATAGGTACCGGAACAATTTCTCGTCCTAGCATTGCGCTAGCGCGGCTCAGGAACGTGTCCATCGAGAACGGCTTTGATATCTGCATCTCCGTGATTATATGGTCACATTTTTTCTCGATGCTAGAGCGTTTCGGCCTAGCTAGAGCCGTGAAAAGAGAACGCAATTTGACCATAATACCCCCCAAAGGTGCTGAATTTATTTCTTGGTTCTTTCCTCAAGCCCGCGGAGTGTTTCGACCATCTCAGCAAGCGCACGTAAGCTATTAGAAGAGAGTGTAGACATTCTAGCGATAACGAGCTCGGCCTCGCTCGCGTCCAGCGACATTGCTAGGGCACGAAGCCCTTTTACTTGCTCAAGTTGTTCACGAATTTCAGCACTTTTGGGTGTGCTAAAGAAGTAGGCCGGATCAACGCCAAAGAAGACAGCAAGCTTCTGCAGTGTCTCCATTGTAGGATTCACCTTTTTGCCGTTTCGTAGCTCCGACAGCATTCCAATTGAGATACCTGTCGCGCGGTGTACCTCTGGATGCGACCACGGCCCGCGAGCCTTGGGGTGCACCGTTTCAAACAGATAGTTAATCTTTTCGCTCAGCGTCGGATCTGCCGAAGCACGGCGGTCGGTCAAGGTTGACACTCCAATCTTACAATTAGCGTCCGGTCACACCCCCTAGCCTATCGATACGATGACAGTCTAGCCCTTGAGCGCTACTCCGTACAGCCAGGCAATGTCATGCCGATCGCATCGTCATGCCGATCGCATCGTCATGCCGATCGCATCGCAGGAGACATCTCCATAGGTCGCAGTGGTTGCGAGCGATCGACCTCCTGATCACCGAAAGCAAACGTCACCAGCGTCCCTGCTCGAACGATGTACTACGACCGCCGGGATGGAAGAGCATCGCAGCTTGCGGCGATCGTCGATCGGCTGGATCCGGGATACAACCTCTTGTGCACCTTCGCGGCTGCGAACTCGGTATCAGTCTCCTGCGAACCTCGCGGCGCGGCAGCCTCGCTGCCGCATCACCGCATGCCCACCGCGAACCGGACGCAGTCCGCCCGTAGCACAGCGCCGACATGGACTGTAGGCCGTTCGACATCACTCACTGTCGGTGTGCGTCTTCGGCGGCAACGCTCACTGCAATCCGGGTGCAACAGGAGTCCTCGCGGAGGCCGCACCATCAGCCGAGCGCATGCAGAGGTGATTCCCGCACGATGGTTTGATCCTTCTCACTGCATAGCGCCCCTAGGTCATGTCTCCCAATAGCTTGAGCCATTCGACCGTGAGGGCCATGACGATCCCGGCCCGGTAGGTGCAGGCCAGCTTGTCATAGCGGGTTGCGACACCACGCCAGTGCTTGGCCTTGTTGAACGCCCGCTCGACCACATTGCGACCCTTGTAAGCATCCGAATCGAACCCGGGCGGGCGTCCACCGGCACGCCCACGGCGTTTGCGGTTGGCGACCTGATCAGACCGTTGCGGGATCACCGCCATGATCCGCTTGCCTCGCAGCAACTCTCGATTCGCAGCCGAGGAATACGCCTTATCGGCCAGGACCCGATCAGGGTTGCGTCGCGGCGGGCCACCGACCAGCCTCGGTACGGCGATCGCGTCGAGCACCGCCGGCATCATCGGCGAATCGCCAGCCTGACCACTGGTGATCAATACCGCCAGACCGCGACCGTTGCCGTCGGTGGCCAGATAAGTTTTGGTAGTCAGCCCGCCCCGGGACCGACCTATCCCGTGATCAGTCGGCTCATAACTCGCCACGGACCGAACACCTCAGGCAGATCACGCCAGGGCATCCCGGTCCGCAACCGGAACAACATCCCCTCCACGACCAGGCGATTGTTGGAGAAGTTGCGGCCCACCCGGCCATCGGATTTCGGTAGCAGCAGCTCGAGCAGTTCCACTGGTTGTCAGTCAGAACCTGATGCCGATCACCGACAGTCGCCGCCACGGCGAACATGATGCCCGACCCGACGACCTATCGGACGAGAAACCGAAAACCTGATTGGGAGACATGACCTAAGCGCGACCGGCGAGGACCCGAGGGCAGGTTCTAGCTTCCGTCGTCTCTCCAACTCGGTCAGCATCGACAAAATGGCGGTGTGGCCGGTTTCGACGGGCTAGGCGACCTCGTACTTGCGGACACTTGCAGAGCTCCCTCACGAGGTCGGGCAGCTCGTCCAGACGGCGTCCGATAGCACTTCGGGTCTTCTTAAGGGAATGAAGATTTCGGCGTCGATTTTGTGGTCGACCTGCAGGGGAATCTTCGCCATACCCGCATGTGGCGTCTCGGGGCTCGTCGGCTTTCCGAAACGAGCACCGACACAGCCCGACCTGCCTGCGTGCTCGAAAGCGACACTGGGGCAACGATAACCAAGCTCAGCACACTCTGCCTGAGGATTGTGTGTCGTATCCCTCGGCTAAGGTGGCCGCATCGCACAGGTTCGTCACACCCGGCTCCGAATTGTCGGCCTGCCGGGTGAGGCCGTCAATGGAGGTCATGATCGCGCAGATACCGATCGACGATGAGGCACCGATCCCTGCGGACCCCTCACCACCGATCATGTGGATGAAGATCTGTGACCCCGACGCCGCACTACCGGCCGCCCCGGCCGGAACCGACGTCCGCGTGCTGATCCCGACCGGTTCACAGTTCGCAAGACTGCGAACAATGCTTGCCACGCAACGAATTCCCTATCGAGAAGTGCGGTATCTGCGCGAGCAGGAACTGATCGCGAATATCGATCCGCACGCCGGTCTGTCCTCCACTGTCAGCATCCACGGCCGGGCCACGCACTCTCCACGCCCCTTGACTGGTGCCGCAGCCCAGGCCGCACGCGACGGGTTCGATCTGATGTGGCAAGAGCACACAAGTACCGAAACCCCGTCAGTGCCGCCAGTTCCCGCCGAAACGATCCTTCCTGACCAATGGGTGCGGTTCCTTCCTCATCCTGTATTGAATCCGGCCCAGGCCGAAGCGATCCCGCAGATCGTCGGCACCGATGACCACTTGCTGGTGGTCGCGCCGACCGGGGCTGGGAAAACGGTGATCGGCATGGTCGGTGTCCTGCGCACGGTCTTGGGACAGGGCAAGAAGGCGGCCTGGCTGGTGCCGCAGCGCTCGCTCACCGAGGAACTCAACCGCGAGCTCGACAGCTGGCGTAGCCGAGGGTTACGGGTGGAGCGATTGTCCGGTGAGCATCGCGTCGATGCCGAGCGGATTCGATCCGCGGATCTGTGGGTGACGACCACCGAAAAATTCGAGGCACTGAGCCGCACTTCATCGATGCGTGAAGCACTCGCGGAGGTCGGGTGCCTGGTTGTCGACGAAATCCATCTGGTGGGCGACAGTTCGCGGGGATCGTTTCTGGAAGCGATCCTCGCCCGGGTACGAGACGACGGTTCACGTATCCGCATCGTCGGACTGTCGGCGACGGTCGCCAACGCTGATCAGCTCGCCTCATGGCTTCACGCACGCACCGTCCGCGTTCATTGGCGCCCTACCCAACTCACCTGGCAGCTGCCGATGGTGGTCGACCACACCGATTGGAGCTTGACCGAGGCCGCGAAGATCCGAGTAACCGCCTCCATCGTCAATGCCGTGTCCGAGAGCGATGGCAGTGTCCTGGTGTTCTGCGGGAGCAAACGCAGTGTCAGGAGAACGGCGTTGATCATCGCGGCTAGCCGGGGTGCCGATGTCTTCCACATCGACCCCGATGACACTGATGCCGTCTACTCCATCTGCCAGACCGCCCGAATTGGCCTGCACTACAAGGGGTGGGGGCACAAGAAGGAGGCCGAGCAGGGCTTCCGCGAACGTGTATTGAACGTCCTGGTCGCCACCTCGACCGTCGCTGCGGGCGTGAACCTGCCGGCACGTGCGGTGGTCGTGCAGGACACCGAAGTCGCTATGAAGCCGATCGATGTGGCCACAGTTCAGCAGATGTTCGGGCGTGCCGGGCGGCTGGGCGCCGGCGAACGCCAAGGCTGGGCGTTTCTTCTGGTCAACGAAACCGAGCGCGCGATATGGCAGCGCAAGCTGCTGTCGGGGTTTCGTGTCAACTCGCAAATCCATTCGAGTCTGGCCGAACATGTGCTGGCCGAAGCAATTCAGGGGCGCATACAGTCGACGCGCGACGCCGAGCGCTGGTGGAGACACACCCTTGCATATCACCAGGGCAGCCACGACATGACACCCGTGCGACACGCTATCGGTTTCCTGCTCGAGGGTGCATTCCTCCAGCACGTGCGGACTTCCGATGACACCGGCGGCCTGGCACCTACCGAGCTCGGACTGCTGACCGGCAGGTTGATGGTTTCCCCCACTGTCTGTCACGAGCTTCGCCGGGCGCTTTCCTCGATCCACCTTCCGGAATCAGCCGATGACGCCGAGAACGAGCTCATCGAGATGATGGCCACTCACGTCCCGAAACTCGCACACGCCGCCGTGTCCGAAGCACTCAAATCTCGAGTGCTGCAGGTGAAGTGGGCGCGCGGATCCGTCGATCACCGTCCAGGACACGACCACCCGGTGCCGGACGACGCAACGGCAAGTTATGCCCCCGGCGATCTTGCCCGCGCAGCTATGCTCGCAATTGCTAACTCCCCCAATGCATTTCACCGAAACGCCCGCGTGATTGGCGGGATCCCCTACAGCACCCTGTCACCGGTCCTCGAAGAGGCCCCCCGCTACCTGCACTGGCTCGGTTGTCAGGGATTCCTCGCCACAGTTCACCCGTGGGTCGCGATTGTGGCCGCCGACCTGAGTCGGCGGATCCGTTGGCGGCGCTGCCAGCCCCCTCGAGGCTCGGGCCGACTGCTGTGGATGTGTGAACAGATGGCCACCGCAGCACACGCCGAGGACGTCGTCCCAGAGCTGTGGACTGCAGCCACCAATCACGGCCGCACCAACCCGGACTGGACCGAAACCGGACGCCCCCGCGGATGCCGACTCGACCCGTCCGACTACGCGCTGCTGCTCAAGGAACGGACCACCGACTACGCACTCACCCAGCTTGATGGAAGATATTCCGCGAGCCATCCGTCGACTGGCACCCTGGTCACCTGGTCCGGAACCGATTACGACACAGTCCCGCCAGCAAACGGCCAAGCCGGAATACCAGCAGGAGCTAGGACACGACTACATGGCACCACTGGTGCGGCCCTCTTCACCCGACGCGGAGACTACCGCGCAACCGGATGGCTCAACGACTACCAACAAATCCTGAAGGATCAATCACAGATCTCGGAGTAACCTGCGCGGGCACGTCGATGCGAATTCCCCCGTCGCTGGTTCGATTGCCATTGCCCCTCCCACGTACTCGCCATAACATCGCTACGACCCGACAGGCAATGTCCCCGACGGCACGTGTCCCGCGATTGGTCGAAAACTGCATCCATCGACATGAAAGCCTCGGGCTCGCATGGTACAGACCGGATCCCGGCCCTCAGCGCGGGCAGGTTTCCAGCGCACCTGGTAGACCACGGAGCGTGGCATCGCAGTCCTGCGCCTCCGAATGGACGCGGCGACCGGGCCTGGGACCGACTACTGCGCTCATATTCACGAGCTACTAGCGACGTCTGCAACGACAGCTACCTGACCACCGGTAAGGGTTGGTTATCGGTGGTCAGGCCGCCGGTCGACCTCCGGCGTACGGATCGATTTGCCGATCTCTCTGTCCGGCCCCCCTACCCGCGTAACGCCGAAGCCCCCGAGCTCGCAAGTAATGAGCTCGGGGGCTTCGTGATTGGGTAATCGGCCGCGCACAGGCTTGATGCAAGCTAATGGTTGGCGTTTCACAGTGTAGACGTGGCGGACGGGTATCGGACGGTCACGAGTCAGTTCCCGACGATGATGCTCGTCACCGGCCGACTGGCATGTCGTGTCGCCCAGTTTCACACCAACCCGACATACGTCGTTCTCTTCGCCGTCTATACTGAAGTCGGAAGAGCCATTGATCACCGACGAAAGATTGGTGTGTCATGTCTTCTTCCGATTCCTCACCGTCGGCTCGACGGGACGGTTCGAGTAACTCTCGTCCTCACACGGCTTCCGGCGACGAAACATGGCTCAGCACTGCTGAACTCGCCGCCCGCCTGAAAATTCCCGTCAAGACCCTCGCGGCATGGGCCGGCTCCGGTCGCGGGCCTCGTTATGCCCGCATGGGGCGCTACCGGCGCTACCGGCTCGGTGACGTCCGTGCCTGGGAGGACCAACGTTTCGCCGACGGCGGCGGCAGTCCCTAGCCCCGGTCGGTCGCGACGACTTCCGTGCCTCCCTCGAATACGCATGCGTCTCATCACCGCTTCGGCGGACCTGTCACGCGCATAGCACCTACATACAGCCGCCGCTTCGCGTGCAGTTCCTGCTGCCCCGATCCCTGTGTCCGAGTTCAAGGAAGGTAATCATGGCCGGGCGAGTCCCTCATCCGGTCGGCACCTTCGGCCGACCCACGCCGCCACGCAAACAACGGAACGGCACGTGGCGCACCACCGCCCGCTACTACGGCGCTTGGGGTATCCAGTACATCGAACGCACCGGCCCCACCGCAGGCGAGGCACGAAACCGCCTCGCTGAAGCGATACGCGACTTCCGGCCTCCGCCAGAACCGGACCGCGCTTCGCCCGCATGGGCCGCTACCGCCGATACCGACTCGGCGACGTGCGTGACTGGGAAGCTCGGCAACTGTTCACGCGCCGCGATAGTCGCTGACCGAAACATCCGCACGCGGCGGACTTTTCCGTGCAAACACATCACACATGCTCGCCGACGATGCCCTGCGCATCCGAGGCAGTCCTGCGCGTCCACCAGCCTGCCCTGCAGCGCCCCTTCCCCGAACTTTGCGAGCTGTCGCGCGCCGAGTATTCGGGCTGCCGGGCTGCCGCCGACACACGAATGAGGAGACCATGACAGGCCGCCGCCCACGTCCCGTGGGCACGTTCGCGACTCCGTCCAAACCCAAGAAGCAGCGCAACGGCTCGTGGAAAGCAACGGTTCGCTTCTACGGGGTCTGGGGCACTCCCCAGATCACACGATTCGGCGCGACCTCCGGAGAGGCAAGCGACCGACTGGCCGAGGCCATGCGCGATTTCCGCGAGGTTCCGCGCAACAGCCAGATCACACGAAGCACCACCCTCACCATGCTCGCTCAGGAACTCTTGGCCGAGATGCGGGCCGATACCGCCTGCTCCGCGGGTCTGGTCGAGGACTACCGACGCGAGATCGAAGTCTCCACACACCGCCTCGCGAATCCGAAGACGATCAAGATCGACAACTCCATCGGTCGCCTCCAGATCTGGCAAGCCACTGCCGGCGAACTCGACCGCCACATCAAACAACTGACCACACTCGGACTCCGACGAAAAGCCAAGCAACACATAATCATCCTGCGAGCGATGATGCAAATAGCCGTCCGGCACGGCACCCTCGACGCCAACCCCATCGACGGCGTAGCAGCGTTCAGGAGAGTTACCAAACCCGCCCGCGGCAAGATGGCCGACATGGAATCCTTGCCGGCATTCCGTGACCAGGTCCGTGCCTGGGCGCGGGGCGAGGAAGTTCCCGGAACACCGGCATACACCAGCGGTCCGAAACGGGACTGGACCATGGTCTGGGTTGTCGACGTCATCACCGGAACCGGCATCCGCCCCTACGAAGTCTTCGCACTGTTGCTCGACGAGATCAATCTCGACGCGCCTGTCCCCTATTTCGACGTCACCGGCACCCTCGTGGAAGTCAAAGGCGCCGACAACGGCGGATGGGTACGCAAGCCCACACCGAAGACCGAGAACGGATGGCGCCGAATCCTGTTACCCCAGCACACCATTGAAGCCATCGGTGAAGCAATCATCGATCTCGAGATCACCCGATGCCCGAACCCGATGGGCCTGCTGTTTCCTGCCCGCAACGGATCACTCCGCAATCCCAACAACTTCGGCCGCATATGGCGAGCAGCCCGGGGCGAAAATTTCGCCTGGGTCACCCCACGCACGTTCCGACGCGGCGTCGCCACCGCGGTCGACCACGCTTCCGAAAGCCCCGAGCGCGCCGCCCGCCAACTCGGCAACACCACCGCTGTCGCCAAAGCCCACTACATCGACCGCCCCGACACCGCACCTGACAATCGCGAGATTCTCGAGCGGTGGGCCAAAGGCGGTCCGCAGGAACCGCGCCAGTCACCACTCGAGACCCCGGAAACCTAGACCGTGATAGCCCGATCGGCGCCCAAGAAGCACAGAACGCCGGAAACGCTCCACCGCGTTCCGAGCCCACAGATCGGACACAGTCTCCGACCCGGTTCCGACGCTACTGTCGATGTTGATCAAGCCCATCGCACGATGAGAGATATTCCGTGACAGTCGATTTCATCGAACCTCAGCCCTCCGACGATGACCAAGAGCACCCACTCGGCTCTGATCGAATCGCGGCGATGGTCACCGACCTTCCACCGTTGACACCCGAGATGCCGAACGCGGCGATTCCATTCGAAGCCCAGGCCGCCGACATGGTGCAGGAAATGCTGTACGCCATCGAGAACCAACTGGATGTCGTCGACAGCCAAATCTCCGCGCACACCGACGGAAACGGCCGCCTCGTCTGTTGGACCGAACAGCGAGTCGACACCTGGGACATCGCGAGAACCACCCAACAACACGTCCCGACGTGGGCCACGGTCCGTGAGGACCGTCGGCCCCTGTACGCAATGATGTCCAACGCCATGATCCTGCGTGGTTTGATCTCCGCGGAAGACCCGGGTCCGCCCGTCTGGGCATACATAGCCAATGAGCGCAACAACCCCCCGCCCTCCAATTTGCGGGCCCTCGTCTGCGACTCTTCTTGCGGCAACGGCCTGCCCATGTGCCCGGGCCATCACGTGCCGCCTGGACATACCGCGCTATTGATGAGCGTCGATCCCGCACAGGTTGTGGCCAGCAACTACTCTCGCTGGGATCTCGCGCTGAGCGGTGCGTATATTCCGGCTGACTACCTCGATGCAACTCGCTTCCATCACCTGCTCTCCACCGCTTATCCGGATGAGGCTGCCGAGCCGACATCAGCCCGGGACTGGACGCCTGCACTGCGCATGCTCGCACGAGCGTCAGCTGTCCGAGTATTCGATCTCACGCCCGGAATACCTGGGATGGGCCCGCAGAACCTCTTCTCCAAAGCTGACGAGGCGCGTCGCGATCGCACCATGCAGGTCGCATTACCAGCGTTGAAGCACTCGCAGGTGCGCCAGGTCGTTCATGGACCGTCATGGGAGCACAAAGACGAATGGTGGTCCTTCGCGGTCAAACACAAGCCCGTCGCCGCTGGGCAACGCAGGCACGCATGCCTACCCGTCGACCAACTCGGTCAGCCCGGCATCGAGGGCGACAGCGTGTGAAACCGGACCTGCGTTGGGCGTTGCCCGAGTGGAGACGTCCAACGACTGCTCGCTCGTGTGGCTCGGCGAATCCTCCACTGGCGGCAGAGTCGCAGAAGCTCCTGATCCGCCCAGAACACTCTCGAAATACGAACCCTGCCTGATCACCCAGGTTCGACTACGGAACTGGCCGAATACGTTCTGAACTGCACATACTGTGCGCCACGGGAAACTCGAACCTCTGGCCCCCACAATGCGAGGTTAGAGTTCGACCACGATAAGCCGACTACACAAGGAACACAGCCGCCGCGGGCAGGACTGGCGTTATCCCTGTTCGCGCGGGTAGGGCCGCGACGACGGAAGCACCGTCCAGTCGGACGATTCGGGCTCATCCCCGCTCGCACGGGCGAGCGGCATTTCTCGCTTCAGCCGCACCGCCCGTCCCATCCATCTCGAGGTGATTGTCGGCATCGATGCTTGCCTGGGGGGACGAACGTGGCAACCCGTGCTGGACGTTGCTCCCGGTGTCGTCGAGGACTATCGATCGCAGCCAGCGATCGAGGGCCGCGAAGTCCTCGCCGGTAAGCCCTCGGAACGACTCGACCTGCCACAGGAACGCGGGACCGCGATGATGGACAGCCACCCAGGAGCGGTCGGCATCGGTGATCTTGTCGTCGACCCAGGCGAACGGACGCCCGGCCGCCCAGTCCACCAGGGTCCGGGTCTTCCAGCACAGCCCGAACCAGCGGTCCTCGCGTTCGTGCTCAGCAGCGGGTTCCGGCCAGCGCACGACCGGCAGCCGGGGCAGCCCGAGCCGGGGCGCGATCTCGGCGTTCGCCTCGTCTTCCCATGTCGTGGCCCAGACCAGCTGGCACGGCAACTCTGCCAGCCGACAACCTGCCCCGAGGCTGAGCCGCGAGAAGCGTGCGTCCGATACGGCGTTGCGTGGCCCGCGTCCGGGGTCTTCGCCGAACGGCAGAAGCGGCCCGTCGACATCGAGGAACAGCAGTGGGTCGTGCGATTGATCGGTCATGCCGCCGTCTCGATCAGAGTGAGAGATGCTCTCACTATCCTCCAGAACCACGGCATCGAAACCCGCTTCCAGCCCATGACAGCCGAAGAGATCGAACGAGCCGCGGACCTCTACCGCGCCGGCGACTCCATCAAGACCATCGCCACTAAGCTTGGCAAGGCAAAGGGCAGTGTCCGGAAGGCGTTGACGAAGAGCGGGATTGAGATGCGACCCTCGACGAGGTAGCGCTGACCCTCTCGGCGACCATGTATCGACACGGTCGCTACTGGTCGCCTCAAATTCAGTTACGTGAGTGCGAACTCTTAACTACACTAGCGGCATACTTAGAGTCAAACGCCAACATGTGGCTGGATGAGAAAGCGGATGCACTGAGCTATGGAGGAGACCTCCCTTTGGATTGCGGCATTGCGAACCGCGAAGGACGAAGCGATACTCGCGACTCGACTTTTCAATGACCCAGCGGAGACGCGTGCTTTCGAAGCCTTTGTTGTGCATATGCATGTTGCGTGGCTGTACCTCTTGCAGGCAAAATTTGAACGTGACGGGGTCGACTGCCGATATCCTAGCGACAAGAATCCTGGTGAATTCATCCGCGTGGACGGTGAAGACAAACGGTGGGAACTTGCGCGATGCGTGCAGGAGCGGTGGACAAATCCTGCCGATCCAGCACGGAAGAATTTAGAGTTCTTTATAGGGCTAAGGAATAAGATAGAACACCGCCCCACTCCGACTGGAGCAAGCTTCGTATTGGCATGCGGAGGTAATGCACAAGCTCTATTGCTGAACTTCGAAAACGAACTGACCGCCGCTTTCGGCATTGAACACAGCCTTGCCGAATACTTTAGAGTACCATTGTTCATAGGCGGCTTCACAACAGCTGGCGAAGAGGTCCTGAGGTCTCTGCGCAGTCAACTCCCGGACTCGCTGAAGAAATTTATAGCCGACTTTCATTCGGGGCTTGATGATGAAACTATTCAGCATCCAGAGTTCGATTTGCGATTAAGAGTTGTATTAGAAAGCGCCCAACGTGGAAGTGACGCTATCGCCATGAAATTCACGCGATGGGACGACATGTCCGATGAAGAGAAACAGGCGGTAGAAGCTCTGGGGCGCAGAGGGCAGACAGTTGTACGCGAGCAGCCGCGACAGATCGTAGGTCACGGCTTGCTTCGTCCGGGTGAGGCGCAGAAGCGCGTGCAGGATCTAGTGCCATTCAAATTCAATTCACATCATTTCTCGCAGTCTGTAAAAAGGAAGTCGATTAGACCGCCAAACGGCGCATCTCATCCAGAACGCACCGACGAGAAGTATTGCATCTACGACCACCTGTCAAAGCAATATGGATATACCGAAGCATGGGTGAAGTGGCTTGTGAAGAATTGCTCTGACAGTAAAAAGTTTGTCAAGACGACGGGTCGTGAGGCTCAGCCAAAGTAGGTCGTTAATCGAGTCAAGTTCATTCCTAGCGAGCGCTATGACGCTCCTCATTTTATAGGGTCGGAACACAGGCTGAGAGCGCCGCATTGTACGAATCCGGCTCCCGCAGACCAACTCCGCAAGTACTACGAGGTGCCTAGAGGCAGCTTAGAGGATGTCTCATGTCGCAGGCTGTAGTCGCGGCGTGGCCGGAATCGGCTTGTCGTGCATGATGTTCGGTCGTGACCGACAAACTGTCGTTGCGTTTGGTGCCCGACGAGCCCTGGGAGCTGGTCGAGCCGTTACTGCCGGTGTTCACCCCACGTCGCCAAGGTGGCGGCACTGCACCGACCGATGAGCGAGCCGTGTTCACCGCGGTCGTCTATGTGTTGACCAGCGGATATGTGTGGCGGATGCTGCCGCCCCCGTTCGGGGTGACTGCCCCGACCGCGCACCGCCGGTCACCGCCTGGACCGACGCGGGTCTATGGCGGCGCCTACAGTGCGCCGTGCTCGACGAGCTCGGCAGCGAGGGTTTGCTCGACTGGTCGCGCGTCGTGGTCGACGGTGCGTCGGTTCGAGCAAAGAGGGGGCCCGATGACCGGGCCGAATCCGGTCGATCGGGGCAAGTCGGGCTCGAAACTGCACGTGTTGTCCGACCGTGCGGGGATACCGTTGACGGTCGCGGTCTCGGCGGCCAACACACCTGACGCCGCTGCCCTGCGACCGTTGGTGCGAGCGATCCCGGCGATCCGTTCCCGGCGCGGTCCGCGTCGGCGTAAGCCGGGAAAGTTACACGCAGACAAGGCCTATGGCCACTACGAACTGCGGGACTGGGTGCGGGATCGAGGCATCGGCGTCCGAATCGCTCGCAAAGGAATCGAGTCGAGTAAACACCTCGGCCGGCACCGCTGGGTCATCGAACGCACCATCGCCTGGCTCGGAGGCTATCACCGGCTCTCGATCCGCTACGACCGCAAGGACACTCACTACTGCGGGTTCCTCACCCTGGCAGCGACATTGACCTGCTACAAGAAACTGGTGAAAGCCCGGTCAGCGACATGAGACACCCTCTTAGTGACGTCGGCACAGCCACCACTGAGACTTCTCCCGATACCTCTAAGCGGGCGCGCACGAACATGGACTACCCAGCGATTACCCAGAGAGCCCACCCGCATTCCATGCCAGGTGACCCATCTTCCGTAGACATGGTGGCCCACCACCTGATAGGTTCTTCCTGGCCGCAGGCGCGGCCCGAGGGAACCATCCACCGGGAATCGGTGAGTGTTCCAGGACAAACAAAACTCATGGAGTAACGGCGTGAAAACGAATGATCTGCAGCGGATCCGTGTCAGCGGAGACACATTGGCGATGCTCGACGATGCAAGCGAGCTCACTGGGTACAGCTACGACACTTTGATCCAACTCTGGGGCACTGCCGTCGGCCCTAATGCGGCCGCCGCCGCGGCCGCCGGGGCGGCGCTGGCGATGCGCGCCGTTACGCAGGAGGAGATGCGCCGCGGGCTCGCAGAGTGCGCACCGAATCTGCGGGTAGCGGGAATCCGACTCGATCATTGGCACTCGAGTCCACACAGCGTGGCGGACGGAAGCGGGTTCGACCGAACTCATGCCGGTGCCGATTTCACCACGAGCGGCGTCAATCTGTGGCTGTCCGTTCGTGGCTACTGGGTGGTCGGTCCGCGGTCGAACGCAATCGCAGCCTTTCGACTTGGCCGGTTCCTGGCGCTGTACGCGGGCGTCACATGGAGCGCGGCGACCGACAAACGCCGGTTCGCCCTGACTGGGTACCGAATCAATGGATGCAAGCGGGTCGATCCAGAATCCGGCGACGTTCTCGGCGCCGCGTCGGAGGACGAGATCGAAGCGCTGAAGTACCTCGACGGGCACGCGCTCTCGATGCCCCCTGGAGCAGCCAACCCGATTGCGAACCTATTCGAGTAGCCCGATAGGTAGAACGAGCGCGCCCCGGTATCTCTGATGCGGGGGCGCCGTACTGCGGGTGCATAGATGTCTCCGACATGTTCCTGCGATCGGCAACGGAATGGCCTGCCCAATCTGTCAATGGTCGGCATGGCACCCGTTAAGAAGTCCTTGTCGGCGCCCTGCGGGCGGCGTCGACGGGGGCTTCCTCGGGTGGGAACGGTCGAACACGACCGTCCAGTCGTATGGACGCCGGCCTCTAGCTATGTCCGATGTCGCGAAAGATCCGATCCGTCACAGCGTCGGGCGTCCAGGTCTCGTCGATACGAACCTCCTCGACGAACGGCAGCGGCTGCCAGTGCCGCGTGCCTGAACAGCGGCCTCAGTTCGGCGGCGGCAAACTCAACGAACTCCATGTGCCCACAGCGACGAAGGCAACGTTCAGTCCCACGACTCGGGCTCCTCCCCGCTCGCACGGGTTTGCACGGCCCTCCTCGCTTCGACCGTGCCACCGGCGAGCTGGTCGGCGAACGCGGACTGGGCCGCGGCGATCAGATCCGCTGAAACGACGGGTGTGGCGTCCATGATCTCGAGTAGCACGTCCGTCACATCACTGTTGAGGGATAAGTGAGCCCGGCCGCGACCCTGCTGGGCTTCACCGAGTGCCCATTCGAACTGTCGACGCAGCATGGCGTTGGTGCGCGGCCCGGAGGTCGGCGTATGACCATGGCGTCCTCCGTGAAATTTTGACGTGGAGGACGGACATGGCCTTGCTCGGTCACTGGTTCGCCCTAATCTTGCCGATGAGCCCTCCCCCTTTTTGCCACCGGCGACTCGCCTCGACCGATGAGCCGGTCGAGGCGAGTCCTTCCCCGTGCACCCACACGCCGCCGCCACGTCGCGGGGCGCGGTCCAGCCTAGGCCCCGCAGGGCCACCGCCGCAGGAGCCGCGCCCGCCGACTGGATATCGGATCTACGGTCGTTTGATAGCCACCGCCACAAGCGACTTCGCGGATCGCTCTGCCGCCGCACGTGATACGAAGGCCGAGCTTCGCGATTCGCCATAGGGAGTAGCGACTTCGGCTGTATCAGCGCAAAGCCGACATCGAGAGACGGCGCACGGGACCACTCAGAGTCCAGTTCGACTCACACGCGCGGACCACCCAACAGGTCGGACGGTTGGCGGCGTCGCATCGATCCCAGGCGCGTTGCGGCATCGGTCGGGGCGGAGCGGGACTCCGCCGCACAGGTCGGCGTTGACGACGGACGTGAAGAAAGACTGCACCTGACCGACCGCCCGGACGACTCTCCCAGCAACCCGGCGGAGGGGAATAACGGGGCGCTGGACAGGTGATCAGATTCAAAACTGTGGAGTTTCTGTGGAATTTGGCCAAACCACGTCAAATCTCCAAGACACAAGAAACCCCCTCCGACCGAGGTCAGAGGGGGTTTTCACTGTCGGGCTGACAGGATTTGAACCTGCGACCACCTGACCCCCAGGACTGGCGACCTGCCGTCGCTGCACGTGGCGCACGGTCATCACGTGACTTACAAAGCAGTTGTGGGCACTACAGGAATGACGTTTGGTCCCAACGTGGTCCCAATGGACTCGGGTCAGGGACCCTACTGCGGCTGAGGTCCTCCTGGGTACGGAGACTGATAGGCACCCATGATGTGTAGACGCTCGGCGCCCCCTTGGTTCACGCAGTCCAGCGCGATACTTCGAGCCTGCTCAAGGTAGGCGTCGGCATCAGCGCCTGCATCGACTGCCGCATCGACGGGAGCAAATCGCGGTAGAGGCACAGCCGTGTCAGCGTAAGGCTGTTTGAACGAATCAACTGAGTAGATCTCAATCGGAGCACCGGCTTCAAACTCAATCCCGATCCGGATCTCATACTCTGTTCGCTCGAACAGGCCGGAGACAGTGCGAATCAGTGCCATCAGTACAGCGACCGCGTCCTCAATCGCAGGCGACTGAACTACCGCTCCTGGCCAGGCTTCTCCCGAAGGCTTTAGTTCACCACCTATCGCAACGGCGAGCGTGACACTGCCATCGAAGTGGATGCTAGCTGCACCTGCGCGCCAAGCATCGCGGTCCGTCTGGTATGGAGTCATCACCGTCCACCGCCGCAGGCCTGGCCGCGGACTATATATGTCCATTCGCCGCAGCGGGTGTTGGTTGCTAGCCCAGACGTTGAGACTCTCGACGTCGGATGCCTTTTGGAAGAGCTCGGTAGCGGCCTCACGAGTCAACCGCTCAGTTCGGATCGAAGGAATTCGCGGCTGTGCTACAGCGATGAGCCAGGCTCGGTCCATGGTTGGGTGCACATTGCTCAGGTCACCGTAGATTCGGCTCAGCGTTTCGGCATTGTGGCGTCGGGTGTCGAGCCGGGTCCGATACATCGCTTCAATCTGGCGCTCCCTCATCCAGACGGTATCCGCGTCGTTGCGAATTGGGGCGCCGAAGTACTCGCCCCGATAGACCAGATGTGGACCGTCAATGCTTGGCGGAACGGCGACGACAACGCAGTGACCCAGATTGTCTTTCAGCCTGGTCACCTGCAGCCCAAACACCGGCGGTGACACAGCTGTGACGGCTGCACTTCGAAGCGCACGCTCGTGGTTTTCGCTGAGCTCATGAACGTCAACCCGCTCGTTCGCCGCCTTTGATTTGGGCTCACACTTGACGCCAAAGACGAGCATTCCCCCGCCACTGTTAGCCATCGCGGCTACGTCCTTCGGGAAGTCACCCTGGCTGACTGCCTTGGCAGCTGGTAGCTCGCTCTTCCAGTCCAAGTCCGACGTCTCCTCGATGCGACCGCGGACTGCATCATCGATCATGTCCACAGTGATTGGACCTGGAGGCCGCCCAAGCACCCGATGCAGAGCAGTGAATTCCTCAGCCATGGGCCCATGGTAACGGCCCGCCCTCCTCAACGGGCTGCACGGAACCCTGCCCTTTTAGTCATCGCACGACGGTGATTAAATGACTCGGGCCGCTCGTCCGAGTGGAGGCCTCGTCACATCGCGAAGGTGTCTGTACAACTGATTCGACGTCCAGTTCCTTGTTGCTGTCCCGTCTTTGAGGACCGCAGATTGATGGCTAGGCATCCAGCAGCCGCGAAGCCTCGCTCTCCCCCGGGGACGCTTGCGCGTCAACTCATATCCACAAACCGCCGCCGACACACAACATGTCGATGATGAACACCGTTCCTGGCGTTTACTGTCATCGGCGAGCGACGGCTCGGATACAAAGTGCCCGGTGGGAACCTTGTGGACGTTGGCCAACGACGATTTGCAGAAGAGGTACTGCGTACCCGTTGCGTACTCGATAGCCCCAAGAACGGCAGGGTAAGTAGGCTCACCCGCTATGCCAAGCTCGAGGCTTTCGATAGTGACTATCGCTCGGGTTTCCCGAATCACCGTTGTCGACGTCCCGGCGCTGATACGGCAGGACCCCGACGTTTGGTTATCGCGCGTCGGTGTCGCCGTTGTCGGCGGCGCGGCGATACCAGATTTCAGCTTCATCGAGATCCCCGCGCTGGTGTAGCAGGAGCCCGAGATTGTTCATCGCGTCGGTGTCACCGTTGTCGCCGTTGCCGACGGCGCGGCGATACCAGATTTCGGCTTCGTCCAGATCCCCGCGCTGGTGTAGCAGGGTTCCAAGGTAGGCCATCGCTTCGGTGTCGTCGTTGTCGGCGGCGCGGCGGTACCAGATTTCAGCTTCATCGAGATCCCCGCGCTCTTGGAACAGGGTCCCGAGGTAGGCCATCGCGGTAGTGTGGCCGATGTCGGCGGCCCGGTGCCACCAAGTTTCAGCTCCGTCGAGATCCTCGCGCTCTTGGAGCAGGATCCCGAGGTTGGTCATCGCGGTGGTGTGGCCGATGTCGGCGGCCCGGTGCCACCAAGTTTCAGCTCCGTCGAGATCCTCGCGCTCTTGGAGCAGGATCCCGAGGTTGTTCATCGCGGTGGTGTGGCCGATGTCGGCGGCGCGGCGGTACCAGGTTTCGGCTTCGTCGAGGTCCCCGCGCTCTTGGAGCAGGAGCCCGAGGTTGTTCATCGCGCCGGTGTGGCTGTCGGCGGCGGCACGGCGGTACCAGGTTTCGGCTCCATCGAGGTCCCCGCGCTCTATGAACAGGAGCCCGAGGACTGTCATCGCGTCGGTGTCGCCGTTGTCGGCGGCGCGGCGGAACCAGATTTCAGCTCCGTCGAGATCCTCGCGGTGGTGGAATAGGATCCCGAGTTTGGCCATCGCGGCGGCATCGCCGTCGGCGGCGGCGCGACGGAACCAGATTTCAGCTTCGTCAAGGTCCCCGCGGTGGCGGAGCAGGGTCCCGAGGTTGGTCATCGCGGGGGCGTGGCCTTGCTTGGCGGCTTGGTGCCATAGATCTGTCGCGACTTGGTGGTTGTTTCGGAAGTAGGCGCCGTTTCCGACCGCGAAGAGTGTGGCGGCGGTGGCGTCGCGGGTGGCGTCGGTCCAGAAGCTATCCGGAACGGGGCGAGCGAGATGGTGCTGTCCATCGTCGGCCGCGACGAGATAGTCGAAGGGTCGATACCCACGAGCCCCATGGTCATCGACGTTGGCAGTGGGCAATGCAGCGGTGCGGCCGGCACCTGGCGGAGCAGTGCGCGCGTGTGCGATCGCCGCGGTAACGGCGCCGTCGTCAACGTCGAGTTCTGGGCGCATGCTCCGTAGTCGTTGCGTGACAAGGTCGAGCAGGACAGGTTCTGGTATCGGGTCGCTACGTCCGATGCGAGCCCAGTCCACCGCCGTCGAGATCACCGTGTGCAGCACGGGGTCGGCTGCTCGGGCGTCGTCGTAGCGTGCGAGCAGCTCCGGCGCCCCGGCAAGTTCCTCGCCCAGGCCATAACCGGCGCGGACCTGTTCAGGGTAGGCGTCGTTGACCGCTGCGGTCTCGACCGGATCCTCGGCGGTCGACGCCATCTCGATCATGCTCGCCTGACCCAGCAATCTCCGGATATCGGCGTGGAGTTCGCCGTCGCCACGTAGCTGGGAACGCATCTCCGACCGCAATGTCGCCACCACGATGGTGCGCCCTGCACGGGAAGTCAGGTTCGACAGCAACCCAGGGGTCAGGGCGGTGGTGCCGGTCAAATATTCGTGGAGGTCGTCGAGCCACACCACCAGCGTGTCCTCGATCCGGTGGATCCGGTGATCGGCGACGAACACATCGAGGGTGCCGATAGACGGCCACGCCACCCTCGCAGTGGGATACACCGCGCGAACCGCTTCGTAGAGACTGCGGGTTTTCCCAGCCTTCGATGGGCCGACCACCACCACCAACCTGTGCCCGGTCAACTCCAGTGCCAGTCGGCGATCGACCTCGTTGGCCGTGCGCGCGACATAACGGTCACCGTCGCCGTAGTGGCCGTCGCGACCGAAGAGCGAGTTGGTCGCCCCCAGCAGGTAGGGATCGAGATCACAGACTCGAGGTAGTTGCTCTGCCGATGATGGGGGGACCTTGACCAGATCGGACAAGGCCAGCGAATTCTGCCCGGCGCCACCAGTGTTCAGGTGGACGGGGCCTTCGAACGTGTTCCCAGAGAGGTAGGCGCCGTACGTCGTGGGCGCTTCGGGCGCGGGACTGTCGGGATTCAGTCCTGCGCCGCGGGAGGGACCTGCTGCGAAAATCCCGCCCGAACCCTGGAGAACTCCGCGGCCCCGGTGATCTTGCTGTTGCGGACACGCACCCCGTCACCAGCGGACTCGATGTCGGTGACCTTGAGTGCCTCAGCCACCAAGTTGTCGATATCCAGCCCGACGACGACCTGCGGAGCGTGCTCACGGGCAGCTTCGAGCACCGCCTGCGCGGGCGCAAGCAGCTCGTCATCCCCGGCAGCGCCGGCATCGTCGAGATCCTCGGCCAGCGAGTTCCGCTTCGATTCCGAATCGGGTTTCCGCTCCACTGGCGAGACATCCACATCGGCGTATTTGCGTGATAGCAGGCTCTTCAACCCGGCATAGGCGTCCTTGACAGCCTGAGACGCAGTGTCACCCACCCCGGCCAAAGCGCCGGCTGCGATTGCCGAAACCACCAGTGCTGTCACAGGATCCATGACTGTAGATCTTTGCACGCAGGGTTCACTCCCGCATCCAGATCAACAGCCACAGGCAAGGTCAGCAACAGAGGCAGCCGCATCAACCACTGGTGTGCTAACTGACCGCTCGTCGAGCTTGACACTTACGCATCAACCCGGACAGACCCCTTCGTTGTGGTCTCCTCTTCAGCGGTGGCTGCCCGGACTGCGTTCCATGTAGAGGCCACCCCTGCAAGCCGCGTACCCAACCGCAGCCGCCTAGGCGCGTCCACGGGGTCGAAACGTACTTCGCGCATTGCTCCTCGCTTAGGCGGTAGCTCCTCGGCTATTTCAGAGCTTGGACCCTGCTCAGGTGACGGTTCGCGTCTTCCTTGTCGATTTGCTCCAGCATCGCGCGGAGGTCGCGTTTATGCGCTGCGGATGTGTCCGATTTCTTCAGCAACTCGGTGATCGTGGTCCTGGCGGTCCGGACAGTCCTCCGTGCCGCGTTGTCCTCGGATCGTTTTCGAGTTGCTTCGAGCACGAGTTGGAGCTGCGTCAGCGCCCCGCTGTAGCCGACTGCGATCAGAGGGGCTGCGTACATCAGAAGCATTCCGGGCCAGGTGGTGGGCCCCAGAGTATGCGCGATGGCAACAAGGCCAGTCCCACCGCTGACCGCAGCAGCTCCGCTTCCCCTGCGCCCGCTTCTGTCGGACTTGCTGCTCGATCGGCTTCTACTGGTCGCAGCCTTCGGACTCTCAGTCACGGGAGCTGCCCTTCCGCAGGTCGACACCCTCCGACGAACCGTTGATGTCACCGTTCGAGGAACCGAGACCCAGTGCATCCCTTCTCGCCAAAATGGCTTCGATGTCGGGTGCAGTGCCACTTTCAATTCGAAGGGTTGCCTGGTCAGACATCGTGATGTCGACCGAGCTGTGGGCTGGCTTCTTTGCGAAACGGATGGCGAATAAGCTCGCTAACCTGGAAACCAGCGGCACGAGCGCACCGGCCATACCGCCCGCTGCTACAGCGACCACGACAACATCGGAGATATCTCCCATAGGTCTAGCCTATGTCGAACATGATTGTGCCGCAGGGGACTTCGTCGACACGAGTCGCTGGTCATCGCACGCGAAGGACTGAGGCCCGCCTCCTGACTTGATGCTTACGCATCAACTTGGCCACACCTCTTCGTTGTGGTCCCCGCTTAAGCGGTAGCCCCACCGGGGCGCACACTGGCCGACCGGCAAACCTACGTCCAGGCCGCAGCCGCCAAACTTCACGCCACCCGGCCCCCAAGCTCGTCGATACGCAACAGGCGCTCCCCGCCGCGACCACCCCACACAACCTGGCCTATCTCTTTTGGTCTTCCCTCTTCTCCTACCTACTCACACACACTTTCTTTCTTACAAACCCAACCACCCACACACTGACTCACCCCCTCCCCGTTCCTGATTCTCTGTAATCAGCGAAGCGACAGAGAATCAGGAACGGGGAGGGGGTGAGTCAAGCGCCGAAGGCGCAGATCAGACAGGGTTTCCGCCGGGACCAGACCGGGAGCATCCCCGTTCGGGCACTGTTCGGGCACTGTTCGGGCAGCCGAGCCACGCATTCGGCGGCCTACTCAACGTTCAGGCACCCGTCCAGCAGCAGCGCCGGCGCTACAAACAGCGAGATCCACGACAACGTAACGCCACTCGATCAGGAGCTCGGCACGGCATATACCGCCGCCCGCTCCGTCTGTCCGTCGCTGTGGGTGTAGTCGAACTCGCCGAGCCGAACGCATCCGGCACGCTCGTAGAGGCGTATGGCAGCACGGTCTTTCAGCATGACGTCGAACGCTATCGGTCGGCCGTTGCGAGCACCGTAACGAGCAACCTCCGACATCAAATGGCCACCGATGCCGAGCGAGCGAACCGCAGGGTCGACGAATAGCCGCGCGGGAACGATGAGACAGTCGGCGGCCTGGCCGGTCGCCCGACTCCATACCCGACTTATCGCGCCGTTAGGGTCTGCGACTCCGACCGATACATGCGCGACAGCCGCTCCATCGGCGGTCGCAGTCCAGGCAGCGAGTTCGCCTGGCGGTGACAGCCAACCTTCTGCCATCGCGATTCCCTCAACGGGGTAACCGTCGACTGCGTACACCCGCCGCAGCACTGCGGCCAACAGAGGGATGTCTTGCGGATCGCGCGGTCGGACCTCGACCTGTGTCACTGGTCCACTGGCATCGTGTAGTCCAACCCCATAAAGTCGCTGCGCATCACGAATTCCGTAACTTCGAATGGCCGTTTTTCCTGGTCGATCCCGGTATGACGGACTACCAGCACGGGGACGCCAGCAGGCAGCTGAAGGTCCTCCGCTTCCTGCGGCGTCGGCATCCTTGCAGTGACTTCCTCGCGCGTATAGGTGATGAGGTGGCCCTTGTCCTCGAATCGTGCGTAGAGGTCGCCCTTCCCGAGGTCATCACTCTCCCCCAGCACTGACCCCTCGGCTATCGACCACGGGATGTACGTCGTGCCGATCTGCATCGGCTCGGCGTCGGCGAAATACCAGTTTTCGCGGCGAACGACGGTCTCGGAGCTACCGTCCACGCCGAGCCGCTCAGCCACCCACGACGGCGGGTTCGTCCGTCGTATATCCGTCAAATAGGCATTCGGGGTCCGGCCCTGCGCTATCACTTCGGCCTGGAACGGCGATACGCCAGTTTCGTCGCGCAGCTTCTTCGAGTAGCGCTGCTGACCGAATCGCATAAGCCGCGGCTTACTGCGCACGAACACACCTTTGCCGTGAAACGCGATGACCAAGCCGGATTCTGTCAGCTGTCGAATCGCCTCGCGGGCCGTGTTCCGGGCAACTTCGTATTGCGTGGATAGAGCCCGTTCGGAGGGCAACCGGTCGCCCGGCTGGAGCTGTCCAGCACTGATCTCCGCGCGGAGAATCTCGGCGAGTCGTCGGGCGGTCGCAGGTCCCTCGAACGCATCGGGGCTGGTAGGAGTACTCATGCGACGAGTCTACGCGCACTGGCTCAAGCCAGTTGTTGACACCTCAGTGTGACCGGGGCTACAGTCATCTCACTGGCTTAAGCCAGTTGGGGAAAGCAAACATAACCAACGCAATCACGTTGGGACACAACGGTTTTGCCATGCCCCGAAAAAACAGCTCCCCGGCAGTTCGAGCTACCGAGGAGCTGTAACCGGACGCAGGTTCACGGCCCGCTCCGGCGTTACTTCCCATCCCTTGCGAGGAGTCAGAAGCATGTCCAGTGTAAATCCCTCCCCCCAGTCCAGCGGCAACAGCAACGGCCGCGCCCGTTCACGATGGGCCGGTACTGGCCTCGGCGGCGACGTCATCGCCACCGAGCAGGAACGCCGAACGATGACGCACCGGCAGTTGCTGGAAAAGCTCGGTCGCGGCACCCCCGAGTTCGCCCGCCGCCAGACCGAACGCATCGAAGCCGCGCTCGCCGCCGCCGACGCATCCGCACCGATCAAGGAACGTGACCTGCCCGGCCGCGCCCGCACCGCGCCCGAAGTCGAGTACTTCCTCGACAACGGCCGCTACATGGCCACCGACGGCACCGATGTCGAACCGGCCCGCCGCGCCGAACTCGAAGACATCGCCCAGCACGGCACCGTACAGAAGAACGGCCGCGTCCGCTTCGACTACCACGACGGCCTCGAAGAGTCCGAGCTGATCCAGCGCCCCGAACGCCGTCGTTCCGGCGTCGAGCGCAGCCGCTGAGTTGCCGGGAGTTTCGTAACCCCCGACCGCTGCTCTGGTCTCGCGGTTACGAAACTTCCCCTTCGCCGATCCGGCGCCCGCCCCGGACGTCATTCCACGTCCCGCCATGCGGTGTAGAAGCCCGCCGGATTCCAGTCACATTGCCGGACAACATTTTTCGTTGTCCAACAAGGGAGGAACCATGACCACCACACACCAGCGGGCCACCACTGAAAGCGCACGCGCCGGTTCGAGCGGCAACCGCGCCCGTGACCACAAAAGGAAGGTTCAGGCCGCCGCGCGTGACGAACTGATCCGCACCATGCGCGCAGCTGGGGACTCGTATCAGGACATCCGCGACCAGCTCGGCGTCAACGCCCGCGCTGTCGAAGATGCCCTCGGCGAGGTCGGCGACCTCGCTGCACGGGGCCGCACTCAAGGCGATATCGCCGACCTGGTTGGACTGCCGCGTGCCACCGTGCAACGGCTCATCCGTACTGGCCGCGACTCTCGCCCGAACGCCCGCCACGAGCAGACCGCCCGCCTGATTGCCGAAATGTACGGCATCCAGGTCGACGTGCTCGCGGATTTCCTCGGCATGGAAATCGGCCACGTGCGCAGTCTGGCGCGCCAGCTGCGCGAGGACGGCCTGATGCTGCCGAAGCTGATCCAGGTGCAACCAGGTGAGAAGTGGATCGTGCCGACCCGCGACGCCGCGTCTAGCTTCCTCGGCTGGACAGTTCACACCACCTGGCGCCCGCCGCTCAAGGACGCCGAGCACTACCGCGCCGCCGCGATGGCGCGCGCTCTGCTCGTCGGCATGGAACCAGGAGCTTGGATCTCCGAACGGCAGTTACGCCGGGATGCCGAAGTGGCAGCGCCGCGCACCCGCGGCCGGGCCCGCTACGTCGGCCATATCCACGACGGCCGGTTCCTTGGCGTCATCGAGGGACATCACGGCTGGTACGCCGTGGAAGTCGAGCTGACCGCGAAGTCCGCGGCGAACATGGACAAGGCCCTGCAGGGCGCGATCAACGCCGCGCGCCACGCTGAGCCCGATGCACTGGCCGGGGTGCTCTACCTGTGCCGCGGCGACGACGTGGTCCGCGTCGTCGAAGCGGCCAACCGCCGGTTGCCGCAGAACTACGCCGACGCCCTCGTCGTCATCGGTGACCTCGACGCCGAATGGCAGGACTACCGCAAGACCCGCCGCCGGATGCGAGCGGCCACCCGCTCGGCGAACCCGAACCACCGGCGCCGGCGCGGTGTCCAGAAAACTGGACAGGACGGCGACCGATGAGCGCCCGCAACGCCCACCTGACACCGCGACAGGCGCGCGCCCTCGCTGGGCTCGTGCAGCAGCGGGCCATGCCGGTCGACGTGCTCGCCGACTTCCTCGGCTGCGGGTTGAGCCACGCCTACGAGACAGCCGCCGCTCTGCGCGGGCACGGTCTGGCTCGGGAGCTGACCGCGCTGGGGTCCGGTCCGAAGTGGGTCATCCCGACCCGCCAGGCGGTGACCCGCTACTTCGGTCGGTCGCTGCCGGAGTGGACACCTTCCCCGTTGTGGTCAGTTCGTGGCCGCGCTGCGGCACAGGCGCGCGTGATCCTCGGCGCGACCGGCTTTGACGACTGGACCGGTGAACGGGAGCTCTCGTTGGAGCGCACCGGGCGTGGTGCGTACCCGTACGACGGTCTGATGGTGCGCACCAGCAACCCGTTCGCACTGCGCACCGCCCGTGGTGTCGCCTCCCCGGTGTGGGCGGTGCGCACCGATGTCGCCCGCACCAGCAACCCGCGACAACTTGTCGCCTCCCTGCGCACCGCTGTCGCCCAGGCCGAAAACGACGGCTGCACTGTCGTCCTCTGGGTCTGCACCGGTGCGCACCGACCCGAAACGGTCTACGCCGCAGCGAAAACCATCCATTCCGACCTCGCGCTCACCGCAGCGACTCCGGACGAAATCACCGGGCGGTACAAGCGCATCCGTGCAGTTCAGAGCCTTCCGAAGGGGGCGTGACTGATGAATCCACAAATCGCCAACTCCGCTCACCAACAGTTCAAACAGTCTGTCGCCCTGTCGCATTCGGGTGTCGCCCCGGCGACGAACCGCGACACCGAGGCGACGCAAGGCGACAGCCGGGCGACACCGAGGCGACAGCAGGCGACACCGACTGTCGCCCCTGCGCACCGCTCGGGCGACATGGTGCGCACCGCTATGCACCAGCGCACCGACCAGATCTCACCGAACGCACCGACCCGCACCGCAGAGGAGCCCACCATGAACACCGACCGCTTCCTTACCGCAAAGGACTGCGAAGCACTTACCAGCATCCCGGAGGGAACGTGGCGCTACTGGGCGCACATCGGCCGCGGTCCTGCCAGCTTCAAGATGGGACCGCGCCGACGGGTGTGGCGAGAGTCCACCGTGCTGACATGGATCGCGGAGCAGGAGCAGGCATCCGCGCCCGCGCTTCCCGTGGAGGTGAAGTGATGACCATCCCCTCTGAGTCTGTCGAGCTCGTCGAGAACGCTTGGTACACCACAGATGAGATCGCCGCCGTCCTCAAGGTCGACCCGTCGAGCCTGCGACGCTGGCGCACCGCGACACCACCCCAGGGTCCGCCGTTCTTCCACCTGGCTGGGCGCGTGACGCGCTACCTCGGCGCGGACATCATCGAGTACCTGCGGATCAGCCGCGTCGATCCTCGGGCGGCGTGATGGCGACTGATCCGATTCACAACGTCCCGCTCGGCGTCGAAATTCGCGCTGACATCGAAGAACGCGGGAAGACGAGCCGCTTTCGTGCTCGCGTGCGCTGGACCGACCCCGCCACCAAGACACGTCCGTCCAAGTCCGAATCCTTCGGCACCCGCGAAGAGGCCGAGGAATGGGTTGCGGGAATCAAGAACGCGGCCGCACGCGGCGTCGATCCGAAAACCGCGACAGCAACATTGAAGGACTTCGGAAACACGCACTGGGATACCGCGATGCGGGGGGTCGAACTGAAAACGGTCGGCGACGCGTACAAGCCAGCTTGGAACCGGCGGGTGGTGCCCTCACTCGGACACCTTCCGGTCACGATGGTGACCGCGGGCATGGCCGATCGTGCCGTGACGAACTGGATCGCCTCAGGCTTCAGCAAGTCGGCGGTCAAGAACAGCCTTGCCGTGCTGGCCCGAGTTCTGGATCAGGCGGTCCGAGATGAGGTGATCGAACGGAACCGCGTCGAGGTCTCCGGCTGGCAATCCCAGTACCAGCGCATCGAGGATGAACTCGACGACCCGCGATCACTGGCACTGCCGGACTGGGCAACCTTGACCCAGCTGTCGGCCGCGCTCGTCGCGGCCTCGTCCGACCAGTTCCAGGGCTGGGGCGACGTGGTGACGTTCGCCGCGTGCACCGCCTCCCGAATCGGGGAGGTGTCCGGCGTCCGCGTCAAGGACATCGACACCGAGCAGTGGATATGGAACCTGCGGCGGCAGACCTCACCAGGACCGGGCGGAATGCTGGACAAGGGCACGAAAGGCAAACGGGCGCGCCGTGTTCCGATCATCGAGGAGATTCGACCCTTGCTGCTCGACAGGATCCGGGCACGGCAGGACAAGCCGGATGCTCGCCTGTTCGTCGGGCCACGGGGCGGCAAGATCCAAACCGGCGTATTGCGCAAGGCGACGCACTGGGACGCCGTCGTTGCCAAACTCGGCTATGAACACCTGCGCCGGCACGACCTCCGGCACACCGGACTCACCTGGTTCGCCGATGCAGGGGTACCGGTCTACCGGCTCCAGCAGATCGCCGGGCACACCGACCCGCGCATCACACAGCGGTACCTGCATCCGGACATCGTGGCGTTGCAGGCCGACGGAGACATGCTCTCGGCGCACCTAAGATCGCCGAAACGGTCCCAAATTGGTCCCAAGCTCCGATTGGTCCAGTAACAAAAGATCCCCTCCGACCCAGGTCGGAGGGGATTTTTGCATGGTCGGGCTGACAGGATTTGAACCTGCGACCACCTGACCCCCAGTCAGGTGCGCTACCAAGCTGCGCCACAGCCCGTTCTTGCCCCCGTCTCCGGGTGCTCGAAAAGATTACCTCACCTCTTGGCGAAGGTACTAATCGGCTGGTAGATGCACCTTTTTGTCGATCCGGAGGAGTGGCCGCGGTCTTGCGGCGGAGCCTGCAACCGCGTCGAGTTCGTAGGGGTCCCATCCGGTTCCGTGAAGGTGCCCAGGTTCGGCGCGCGGGGTTCCGCGCTGAGCAGTGGCATGACAGACTGACGGCAGGCGGCGTCGAGTTCTTCGGCGCTCGACCGGTATCGGCTGCGGTGAAGATCGACCCGCATCGCCTTGGTGAGCGCGCGTTCCGCGACGAACACATCAGATTCCCCCTCCCCTGGTTCGCCTCCGTCACTGGACGCGCCGAGCCGTGCCCTGCCGACTGCCGGCCAACCCCGGGGACTTCGATCAGCATGAGAATGGAGTGAAAGTCCATGGTTACCAACACGATTACCACCGGCACCGAGCGAACGATCATCGAGAACGCGCTCGATCGCAACCGCGAGGCGCTCATCGCGACCGCACGCGGGTTGTCCGACGCCGATGCTCGGCGACGGCTTGTCGCGTCGTTGACGACACCGATCTCCTTGATCAAACATGCCGCCGCCGCGGAGCGGATCTGGTTCCAGCGGTTCTGGGCGGGGCTCGACGAAGCCGAATGCGACGGGTACTCGAAACGCGACGAGGGCACGTTCGCCGTGGCCGACGACGAGTCGCTGGCCGACGTCATCGCGGAGTTCGAGCGTGCGAGCAGCCGATCACGGGCGATCGCCGCCCGGTTCGACCTGGACGACACCAAGCGCAATCCCCGGGAAGGGACTGTCAGCATGCGGTGGACTCTGCTCGCCATGATCGAGGAATTCGCGCGCCACGCAGGCCACGGTGACATCCTGCGCGAGCAGATCGGTGGGACTGCGACACTCTGAGAACAGCAAATATCGCTCGCACGGCTAACAATTGGTTACTTTGCTGAGTGTGCGGACAACTCCAGACGACCCCAGATCGCTCGATTCACCCGCAGATTCGGCCGCCTCCGCGACGACGGTCGGGCAGTCCTATCTTACCGGCGACTGCTACGTCGTCGGGCGCGAGAAGATCCGGGAGTTCGCCCGTGCGGTTCAGGATGATCATCCCGCTCACCACTGCGAGCGAGCGGCCGAAGACCACGGTTACGGTGGCCTGGTCGCGCCGTTGACCTTCGTCTCGATCCCCGCGTTTCTGGCCCAGATCGAGATGTTCGATCGGGTGGCCGAAGGCTATGACCTGACCCAGATCATGCAGACCGACTACGGCCTCATCATCGACAGGCCGATCCTCGCGGGCGATTCGTTGCGCTTCGAGGTCGAACTCGAATCGCGCCGAAAAGCGTTCGGGGGCGACATCTTCGGATTCAAGTGCGCGGTCACCGACCAGTACGGCAAGGAAGTCGTCACCACCCGCACGTCGTTCGCCGGCCGGCCGGAGGTGAACGTCGCCGCGGCGCGAATATGCGATCGACTGGTGATGCAGAACTTCCGTCATGGCACGTCGATTCCGCGACAGCACCACACACCCGAGCATGCCGCGCCGGCACGCCCGGCACCGACCGCGGACCCGGGCCGGAATATGGTGCCGTTCAGCACCGTCGCCGTCGGCGACGAGCTGCCGCCCAGGATCGTGGCTGTGACGCTCGGTGACCTGGTCAACTACGCGGGCGTGGCCGGCGACCCGAACCCCATCCATTGGAGCAAGGAGGCGGCGGCGTCGGTGAATCTGGAATCGCCTGTCGCACAAGGCATGCTGATGATCGGGATCGGTGCGGGGTACGTGACCTCATGGGCAGGCGGCCCCGGTGTGGTGACCGAATACGCGGTGCGATCGACCAGCCCGGTCTACGTCTCCGACAGCGGAGCGATCGTCGAATACACCGGCAGGGTGAAGGCGGTCGACGCAGACCGCAAGACCGCGACGATCGCGGTCACCGCCACACAGGACGGCAGGAAGATCTTCGGACGAGCGGTTGCGGTGATCCAGTGCGCGGACCGCTAGGTCAATCGTCGAGGCAAATGGCGAGCAATCTGTCACTCACACGGAGACGCTCGGCCATCGCGACGAGGATGTCCATGGCCTCACTCGACAAGCCGACAGCACGCAGCAGCAGGGCGCGCGGTTCCTCGAGTTCGAGCGCTCGGATGAGCGTGTGATCGTCGACGCCGGGATGATGCGGGGCGAGGAAGAAGTAGTCGGGCGTGACCTGGAAGTAGTCGGCCAGCGCCGAAACAGTCTTCGCCGAGGGATTCTCGCGATTCCCGGACCGTAGCTGGGACAGGTACGGTGCGGAGATACTGTGACCGGCCGCCTGGAGCATGCGCGCCACTTGGCGGTTTGTGCACTGACGCACGTCCGGACCCGAGGGGTTGTCGAAGAGTTCGTTGAGGCGGGCGGCGAAGTGCGTCACAGCAGTTCCTCGGCATCAAGTTGGTCAGAAGACCATCATGAGACGCGCACTGTGTTCCCGGCAATAGCGCTAGCAAACTTGCGGCGCTCGTCACAAAATCTCCACCACCGGACTGTTCGGGATAACGACCGCCGATTCGTGTCGGCCGACGCGGAAGACCAGGTCAGCGACCGCGTTGACCGCCATCAGCCCGCGCCGATGTCCTGTTCTATGCAATACTGCATAGCATGCATCTGACCAGCCCGGAATCCGATGACAACACCGCCGAGACCGCGCGGTGGCGCAAGACGGCCTGCATTCTCTGTGAATGCAACTGCGGTCTCGAGATCCAGACCGATGGCCGCAACCTGGTGAAGATTCGTGGCGACAAACAACATCCGGGGTCGGCGGGCTACACGTGCGAGAAGCCGCTACGGCTCGACAAGTACCAGTCGGGCGCGCACCGCATCGACACTCCGCTGCGACGCACCGCGGACGGTACGTACGAGCCGATCGACTGGGACACCGCGCTCGATGAGATCGCCACCAAGCTCGCCGGGGTTCGTGACGCGCACGGGGGCGAGTCGATCTTCTTCTACGGCGGGGGCGGGCAGGGCAATCACCTCGGTGGCGCCTACGGTCGGGCGCTGTATCACGCGGTCGGTGGCCGGTACATGTCGAATGCGCTGGCGCAGGAGAAGACCGGTGAATCCTGGGTCGATTCCCAGCTCTACGGCAATCACACCACCGGCGATTTCGAGCACACCGAGGTCGCGATCTTCGTCGGCAAGAATCCCTGGCAGTCCCACGGCATCGCGCAGGCACGGCCGGTACTGCGCGAGATCGCGCGGGATCCGAACCGGACGATGATCGTCATCGACCCGCGCGTCAGCGAGACGGCGGCGCTGGCCGACTATCACCTGCAGGTCAAGCCGGGCACCGACGCGTGGTGCGTGTCGGCGATCGCGGCGACGCTGGTGCAGGAGAACCTGCACGACGAGGGGTGGTTGGCCGAACACGCGACCGGTGTCGAACCGCTGTTGCGAGCGTTGCGGGCGGTCGACATCAGCGCGAACGCGCACCGCTGCGGTCTCGACGAGACGCTGATCCGCACCGTCGCGCGCCGGATCGCCGCCGCGAAGAGCGTCGCCACCTATGAGGACCTCGGCGTGCAGCAGTCACCCAACAGCACCCTGGTCGCGTACCTGAACAAGATGCTGTGGATCCTGACCGGCAACTTCGCCAAACCCGGTGGAGTGCATATTCATTCATGGATGTTTCCGCTCGCCGGACGTTGGCACGCCATCCCGAAGGAGGCCGGGGCGGGTAGGGCGCAGCGCGTGCGGCGTGGCGTCGCGACCGTGGCGATGCGCTACGGTGCCACGCCCGCGCGCCGGTTGCTCGCCGCGACCGCGCGACGTGGCGCGATCTCGCGGAACGTGGCCGGACTGACGGCGAGTACCACGCTCGACGTGTTCTTCGACGCGGTGGCGGTGCCGATCGCGCGCATGATCGCGGACACGCTGAGCATGGCCGACAGTCCCACCCGCACACCGGTTTCCGGGGCCCGGATTCTTTACGGCCTGATCCCGTGCAACTCCATCGCCGACGAGATCCTCACCGACCACCCCGCCCGGTTGCGGGCCATGTGGATCGATTCGTCGAATCCCGCGCACTCGCTGGCGGATTCGGCGCGATTCGTGGCGGCGATGCGGTCGCTGGAACTGTCGGTGGTCGTCGATGTGGCGATGACCGAGACCGCTCGCCAGGCCGACTATGTGCTGCCCGCGGCGAGCCAGTTCGAGAAGTACGAGGCGTCGCTGTTCACGCTGCACTTCCCGCACAACAGCTTTCAGATGCGCGCGCCGTTGATGGCGCCGTTGCCGGGCACCCGGCCCGAACCCGAGATCTACGGTGCGGTGATCGACCGGCTCGGCGTGGTCGAGCCCCGGCTGCTCGAGGAGCTGGCCGCGGCGGCGCGGGTGAGCCGGGAGGCGTTCGCGCTCGCCCTGTTCTCCACGCTGAAGGCGCGCCCCGAACTGGCCGGGCTGACACCGTATCTGCTGTATCGAACCTTGGGCGCGAGCCTTCCGGACGGGGAAGCCGCGCTGGCGCTGGCATGGGGATTCGCGCTGCTGTGCGTGATCTCCCAGCCCGACGCCGTGGCCAGGGCGGGGTTCACCGGGTCCGGGTTCGGGCAGGCCGAGGAGTTGTTCGAGGCTGTGCGCGCGCACCCGGAAGGGGTGATGTTCTCCGATGACCGCTACGAGGACGCGTGGCGCTACATCCAGCACGCCGACGGCAAGATCCACGCCGCCATCCCGGAACTGCTCGACGAGCTGCGCGCGGTCTGCGCGGTCGACCCCGACTACACCAGCGAGGAGTACCCGTTCACCCTGTCCGCCGGTGAGCGGCGCGCGTTCACGGCGAACGTGATCATCCGCAACCCGGACTGGCGTCGCCGCGACCGTGAGGGCGCGCTGCGGATCGCGGTGGCCGATGCCGAGCGGCTCGCGCTGAGCACCGGCGATAGGGTGCGTGTGGTCACCGAATCCGGTTCGGCGACCACGTCGATCGAGATCAGCGAGATGATGCAGGCAGGACATATTTCGCTCCCCAACGGCATGGGTGTCTCCTATCCGGGCGCGGACACAGTCGTCGGTGTCGCGCTCAATACACTGACCTCGACGTCGCGACGCGACAAGTTCTTCGGCAGCCCCTGGCACAAGAACGTTCCCGCCCGTATCGAGGTGCTCACGGCGCCGGTGAAGGAGGCCTGACGGTGGGAGCTCGTACCAACACCCGGCAGAAGATGCTGGGCAGTGCGATCGAACTGCTGCGGGAACGCGGCGCGGCGGGCGTGACCGTCGACGCGGTACTCGCCCGCAGCAGCGCTCCGCGGGGCTCGGTGTATCACCACTTCCCCGGCGGACGCGCCCAGATCATGACCGAATCGCTCACTCTCGCAGGCGATACGATCAGCGCCCTCATCGAGGAGGCCGCCAAGCGGGGCGCCGCCGGGGTGCTGGCCGGGATCGCCGAGTTCTGGACCGCGATCCTGCTGACGTCCGATTTCGAGGCGGGCTGTCCGGTGGTGTCGGTGGCGGTAGGCGGGTCGCCCGAGGACCGTCACCTGCAACCCGAGGTCGCCGCCATCTTGCAGCGTTGGCACGACACCCTGACCGGCGCGATCGCCGCGGAAGGCGTCGCACCGGCACGCGCCGAACGCTTGGCCACCATGGCGATCGCGAGCGTCGAAGGGGCGGTGATCCTGTGCCGCGTCCACCGCTCGACTACCGCGCTCGACGAGGTCGTCGAGGAATTGCGCGTCCTGCTCGCCACCGCCGTCGGCACCTAGGTCAGTACGTCGGCCAGGGCCCACCCCGGATCGGTTTGGTGGCGGTGACGCGCTGCTCGTTGTCCCGGAAGCGGGGTTCGTAGTGGGTGAAGAACACCTTGGCGACCAGGTCTCGGCGGCTGTGGACACCGGTTTTGTCGAAGATGCTCTTCAGATGCTGCTGCACGGTGTGGGCCGAGACGGTCATGTCGTGGGCGATCTGCGAGGTCGAGGCACCCTGCAGCACCAGCCGGGTGACGTCGCGTTCGCGCTCGGTGAGCCCATAGGCCGACATCAGCAGCGGGTAGATCCGGCTGGGGTGGGCCGGTTCGATGATCACCGCGACCCTGGTCTGTGCTGACGAGGTCAGGCGGGCGCCGTGCAACACCACCCAGGTTCCCGACCTGCTCAGCGCTCGCGACACCAGTACCTCGTCGGGTCGGTCGTCCGCCGCGTTGCGAAACGCGCGGGCGGCGAGGGTCACCACGGCGCTCGGCAGCTTCTGGCGATCCCAGTCGCCGTCGGGCAGGTCACCGAGCCAGCGCTGCACGCCGGCGCTGGCCGATTCGATCTCGCAGGCCGAGTTGAGCACCAGCAGACCGGGTGAGTCCCCGTATTCGGGTTCGTCCGCCTGCCCGATCAGCAGTGCCCGGCGCACGCCGTCGGCCAGTGTCGGCGCCACGGTCGCCACGAATTCCTTCTCGGCGGGGTCGAATATCGCGGCGCCGGGTTCGCGATAGAGCGCGAGCGCGCCCCATACCTCGCCGGAGCGGGTGCGCAACCGGGCGATCAGTTCCTGGTCCCCGCCCATCGTCATATTGCGTTGCCAGCGTTCGCTGTTCGAGGGGTCTCCACCAGTGGTGTCGTGCAGCGTCGACAATCCGGTCGCCGACTTGACGACGTCGACGATGCCGTTGCGTTCCTCGCCGTACTCGGCGGCCAGCCACTGCGGCGGAAACTCGGCGAGGCCGAGATGGAAGTGACTGGTCATCAGCAGCGACGCGGGATCGAGGGTGTACCAGCACGGCGTCCAGTAGTGCGGGACCACGGTGGCCAGCACCTCCGTCGTCTCCCGCCACAGCGACACCAGATCGTGCGGCTCCCGGCACAACCGCCCGATCTTGTCGGCGGCGCGTTGCCTCGCATCCGTGCTCACAGATCAACGGTAGGCCGCGGCCGGACCAGGGGAAATACCAGATTTGTGGAATGTCGCGGCGACCGGGAAATTCCTAGCCTCGACCTATGACGAACACCGGAACCACGAATGTGCGCCTCAGTCCGCCACCGCCGGAACTGATGCGACTGATCAATCCTGTCGTGCGGCGTATCTTGGCGACGCGATGGCTCGGCAGCCGCATTCGCCGACAGGGAATGGTCGAATTCACCGGCCGCCGCACCGGCCGCACGCTGCGGATCCCGGTCTGCCTGCACCACGTCGGCGACGAGACGCTGATCTTCACCGAGCGAGCATGGCGCCACAATCTGGTCGGCGGCGCACCCGTCACCATCACCCACCGCGGGCAGATCCGCCACGGTCGCGCCGTGCTCCTCGATGCCGCGCCTGCCCGAGTCGGCGCCGCGATGCGAGCGGCGATGGACGACGGCGCCGGCCCGTTCGAACTCGGGCTGAAGATCACGCGCGGCTACGACCCGACCGCCGACGACCTCGCTGTCATCGCGCGCTCGATCATTCGAGTCGATTTCGAGGATTGAGGAAACACGATGCGTATCAATCGAATCCAGCACGACATCACTGTTCTCGCCGATGAACTGGAGGTCCCCGGCATCGGCCATATCCCGGTCAACGCCTACGTTCTGCACGCGGCGGAACCCGTCGTCGTCGACACCGGTCTCAGCCTTCCCGACCGCGGGTTCATGGCGGCACTGAGTTCGATCGTGGACCCGGCCGACGTGGAATGGCTGTGGCTCACCCATCCCGATCGCGACCACACCGGATCGCTGTTCGACCTGCTCGATGCCGCCCCGAACGCCCGGCTGATCACGACATTCGCCGGCCTGGGCATCATGTCGTGCGCTCGACCGGTCCCGATGGACCGCGTGTACCTGCTGAACCCGGGGCAGTCCCTCGATGTCGGCGACCGACGCCTCACCGCGTTTCGCCCACCGTTGTTCGATAATCCGAGCACGGTCGGGTTCTACGACGAACGCAGCGAATCATGCTTCACCTCCGACTGTTTCGGCGCTCCGCTGCCCAGCGCCGAACTCGCGACCGCCGACGACGTGGGTTACACGCCACCGGCCGCGATTCGCGCGGCACAGCATCTCTGGGCGGCGGTGGACAGCCCGTGGGTGCACATCGTGGACGAGAGCAAATACCTCGCCACCGTGTCGGCGATGCGCGCCTTCGACCCGCGACGGATCCTCAGTACACATCTTCCGCCCGCGGGTGGACGCACGGCGGAGTACTGGGACATGCTTGCCGAGGCGCCGCATGCCGCGCCGTTCGTCGGTCCCGATCAGGCCGCGCTGGAACAGATGCTGGCGAGCTTCGAACCCTGAGTGTCAGGCGGTATGCAGGATCCTCAGTGCGGCCCGCTCGATCCGGTCGGCGATTTCGGAGTACGACTCGTAGCCCATGCCCGCCCGCACCAGCGCGCCCGCGTAGATGATCTCGAGCAATTCGACGACCTCGGTGTCGGCGTCGGGGCCGAGAGCGCGCGCGAGTCTGCCGCGGATCTCGATGCCGATGCGGGTGCGCAGGTGTTCGACATCCGGGTCCGAGCCCAGCAGCGCGCCGGTGACCGCGCCGGACAACTCTTGCTCCTCGGCTACCAGCAGCGCGATGTTGCGCAGCTCGGCCAGCACCCGCACCGTCGGGTCTTGGTCCTCGCTCGCGGGCGAGTGCGAGGCCAGCAGGCGCCGCCAGAAGATCTCGGCGACCAGGTGCTCCTTGGAGGAGAAGTAGGTGTACGCGGTTGCGGTGGCGACGCCTGCTTCCGCGGCGACCAGCCGGATCGTCATGCCGGAGAAGCCATCGCGTGTCAGCACCACCAGCGCGGCCCTGGTCAGCCGTTCGACGGTGTCGGCCTGCTTCCCGGTCAATCGACGCCGGGTCGCTTCGAGACTGATGGAATCGCTTTCAGACATGCGTCCGGATGTTACTCGCCAGTCCCACGGCGTCGGCGAACCACACCACGTCGGCGCGGGGGTGGAGGTTGATTCGTAACCATGTCCAGAATACAATCTGGACACATGTCTGATGCACCGAACATGCGGTCCACCGCGGGCAAAGTAGTCGTTGTCACCGGCGGCGCGCGCGGCATCGGGTGTGCGGTCGCGAGCGAACTTGCCGGGGCAGGGGCGGTCGTCGCCCTCGGCGATATCGATGCGAGCACGGTCGCGAGCACCGGGACCGAGATAGGCGCGGCCATGGCGCGGCACCTCGACGTCACCGATCCCGCGTCGTTCGCGAGTTTCCTCGCCGAAGTCGAAAAGACCTGCGGCCCTGTCGATGTACTGATCAACAACGCGGGCATCATGCCGGTCGGCCGGTTCGCCGAGGAGTCCGACGAGATCACCCGCCGGATTCTCGACATCAATGTCTACGGCGTCCTGCTCGGCACCAAGCTCGCGCTGCCACCGATGCTCACCCGCGGCCGCGGCCACATCGTGAACATGGCCTCGATGGCCGGTGAGAACCCGACGCCGGGAATGGCCACCTACTGCGCGAGCAAGCAGGCGGTGCTCAGCTTCACCGAGACCATGCGCCTGGAACACCGCGGCACCGGCGTGCGGTTCTCCGCGGTGCTGCCGACGTTCACCCGCACCGAGATGATCGCCGGAACCCGCGCTCCGCGTGCGCTGCTCGCCGAACCTGCCGACGTCGCCGGCGCGGTCGCCGCCCTGATCGCCCGGCCACGCCGCCGCGTGTCGGTCACCCGCACCGCGGGCATGCTCGCCGCCTTCAACAAGCTGACCCCACGCCCGCTCGGTGAGTTCATGGCTCGGCGGCTGGGCGTGCACCGCACCTTCATCGATGTCGACCGCGATGCCCGTCGCGCCTACGACGACCGGCTCGCGGCCGACTGAGGGCTCAGGTGCGCGACAGGATCACGACGGGAATCTCGCGTTCGGTCCAGGACTGGTAGGCATCGAAATCGGCGTAGAGGCGGGTCAGCAAGGGCCACAGGCGCTGACGCTCGTCGGCGTCGGCCACACGGGCAACCACCGGGTAGTGCTCGCTGCGGATCCGGACATGGGCGTTCGGATCCGCGAGCAGATTCCGGTACCACTGCGGATGATTCGCGAGGCCGCCCTGGGAGCCGACGATGACCAGATCCTCGCCGTCGACGAGATAGAGCAGCGGCGCGGCGAAGATCTTGCCGGACTTGCGACCTCGATGTTCGAGCAGCAGCGTCGGCACCGGGCTGCGGAACCCGGCACCGATGCGCCAGGTACCGCCGACGCGGCCGTTGGTGCGGCGATAGACCCACGCCTGTGCGCGCGACCCGTATCGGATGATCCGGGTCGTCATCGGCGAGTTCAGCCCTTTCGGCTGATTCTTCGGCATAACCATCGTCCGCACGCTACAGCGATCGCGGATCGGCGATAACGGGGTCGATCATTTCTTGCGACGCTCCTGCGCGATCACCTTGCCGACGGTACCGTCGAGCTTCGTCCCCGCGGGCCAGCCGACGTAGTGACACAGGAACAGGGCGATCTCACGCAACTGTTCCTCGGACAGCTCCCCATTACGCAGAGCGGCGCCGATCTGGATCTCGGCGACATCGACATTGCCCTGCGCGGTGAGCGCCCCGAGCAGCAGCAGCCGACGCTCGCGCACGGTCAGGGCGGGCCGCGACCAGATGTCGGCGAACAGGTGATCGGCGGTGACGGCGAAGTGCTCGCCGGGGCCGTCCTCGAACTCCCAGCCGTAGACCTCGGTCATCTTGGCCAAGCCGCGCTTGCGGACGTCGGCGGGGGTTTCTCCGTTGGTGGTCATGAGATCTCCTTGTCGAGCGCGGGTTCGGCGACGCCGAGTCCCTCGGCGAGACGGGCGAGGGCCAGTCGCGCCAGTGGCAGGTCGACCGCGAGCCGGTCGCCGAGGTCGAGCGCGAGCGAGAGGTCCTTCTCGCCGAGATCGCGCACGTGGCCCAGGATGGGGAACCAGAAGTCGTCGGGGTCGATCGGCGCGGTGGTGTCGCGCAGCATGATCGCGCCCGGCCCACCGGTCACCGCGTCGGAGTGGCGGACCACCTTCCCGAGTGCGGTGAGACTGAGCCCGGCGGCCTCGGCCAGGCGCTGCGCCTCGGTGGCGGCGGTGAACGAGATGAAGTGAAGAAGGTTGCGTGCCAGCTTCATCCGTGTTCCCGCACCGACCGGACCGGCGTGCACGACGAGGTCGGAGAAGCACCCGAACGGCGGCCGGATCCGGTCCACCGCGGCGGCGCTACCGCCGACCATCACAGCCAGGCTCCCCCGGGTCGCGCCGGGTGCGCCGCCGCTGACGGGCGCGTCGACGAAGTCGACCTCGTGCTCGGCGCACCGGGCGGCCAGCTCCTGCGCCGTCCGGTCGCTGATGGTGGAGTGCACGGCGACCACCGTGCCCGGTGCCGCGGTGCTCAGGATGCCGGAAGGGCCGGTGAGCACCTCGGTCACCTGCGCATCGTCGATGACCGTCACGCAGATGATCCGCGCGTGCGTCGCGACCTGCGCCGGCTCGGCGACCGCACGCGCACCCGCGGCGACGAACGGCTCGATGACCTCGGGCCTGACATCGCAGACCGTGAGCCCGCCCGGCCAGTCCAGCAGCCGCCGCGCGATCGGCGCGCCCATATTGCCCAGCCCGATGAATCCGACCGGGGCGCTGGCGGATTCGGCCGTCATCGGATGATCTGCCCGCCGTCGACGTTGAGGATCTGGCCGGTCACCCAGCTCGCCTCGTCCGACAGCAGATACAGGCAGGCGCCGACCAGGTCCTGCGGGGTGCCCATCCGCTTGATCGGAATGCGCTTGACCATGTCCTTGACCATGTTTCCTGGCGTGACGGTCTGGGTGGCCTCGGTGTCGATCGGGCCGGGCGCGATGGCGTTGACTCTGATCCGCGAACCACCCAGCTCGGTGGCGAGTTGCTGGGTGAGGCCGTTGATACCGACCTTGGCCAGTCCGTAGAACCCCGAGTACAGCCATGCGGCGGTAGATGATTGGTTGACGATCGAGCCGCCACCTGCCGCGATCATCGGCTGCCAGACCGCGCGCGTCACATTGAGCGCGCCGTCGAAGTTCACGCCCATGAACTTCTTGTAGTAGTCCCACGGCACGGTGAGCAGCAGATCGAGCTTCATCTCGCCGTAGATGGCCGCGTTGTTGACCAGGTGGTTGATCGCGCCGAACTCGGCGACGGTGAACTCCGCCAGTGCGACAGCGGATTCGGGATCGGCGACATCGACGCGGCGGAAGGCCGCGACCCCGCCGTCGGCGACGATCTGCTTGGCCACCTCTTCGCCGCGCTCGGCATTGAGGTCGGCGACAACGACATTGGCGCCTTCGGCGGCCAGTGCGCTCGCGTAGACCGCGCCGATGCCCTGCGCGGCGCCGGTGACGATCGCGGTGCGACCGGTGAAACGTGCCATGGTGTTCAGCTCCTGAGTGTGGACGGTGTCGGTGAGGTCAGGCGGGGGTGGCGATCAGCTTGGTTTCGAGGTATTCCTCGAAACCGGCGACGCCCATCTCCCGGCCGATGCCGGACTGCTTGTAGCCGCCGAACGGCGCGTCCGCGTGGTACCAGAGGCCGCCGTTGACGCTCAGGGTCCCGGTGCGCACCCCCGAGACGACCCGGTCGAGCCGGTCGGGGTCGGTGCCCCACACCGAACCCGACAGTCCGTAGGGCGAATCGTTGGCCAGCCGGATCGCGTCGTCGTCGCCGTCGTGTGGAATCACGACGAGCACGGGCCCGAAGATCTCCTCCTGCGCGACGGTCGCGGTGTTGTCGAGTCCGCTGATCAGCGTCGGTTCGATGAAGTACCCACGTTCCTTGTCCGCTGGCCTGCCGCCGCCCACCTCGATCCGTCCGCCTTCGGCGCGTGCGATCTCGAGGTAGCGCTCCACCCGCGCCCGCTGACGCTCGGAAATCACGGGGCCGCACACGGTTCCGGGGTTGGTCGGGTCGCCGGCAGCCAGCCCGCGGAGCGCACCGGCCGCGGCGGTGACCGCGGCGTCGTAGGACTCGCGCGGCACCAGCAGCCGCGTGGTGAGGGCGCACCCCTGGCCCGCGTGGACGGCGACGGTGAACGCGGTGTAGCTCGCGGCGGCCGCGATGTCGGCGTCGTCGAGCACGATCGCCGCCGATTTGCCGCCCAATTCGAGGAAGGTGCGCTTGAGCGTGGCCGACGCGCCGACCATCACCGAACGGCCGGTCTGGGTCGAGCCGGTGAAGGTGATCATGTCGACCCGTGGATCGAGGACCAGCTGGGCGCCGAGGCCGTGATCGGAGGAGGTGACGATATTGATCACCCCGGCCGGGATGTCGGTGTGCTCGGCGATGAGCGGCCCGAGCACCGCCGCGCACCAGGGTGTGTCCGGGGCGGGCTTGAGAACCACGGTGTTGCCCGCGGCCAGTGCGGGCCCGATCTTGGCCAGGTTGATCTGGTGCGGGAAGTTCCACGGCGTGATGGCGCCGACGACACCGACCGCCTCGCGCCGGATCACCCGGCGACTGGCGATACCCATCAGGTCCCTGGTGCCGAGATCGGTTTCCCACGTGTAGTTCTCGGCCAGGTCGGCGGCGTAGGACAGATCCGCGATCGGCCCTTCCAGTTGCGGTCCGCTGGTCAGCATGATCGGTGTGCCGACCTCGGCGATGGTGATCGCGCGCAGTTCCTCGAGGTGCTCGCCCAGTACGTCGCGCAGCTGGCGCAGGCAGTGCGCGCGAAACTTCGGGTCGCGCGACCACTGCGTCTCGTCGAAGGCGGTGCGCGCCGCGGCGATGGCCGCCTCCATGTCGGCGCCGGAGGCGTCGGCGGCGTAGCCGAGCACCTCCTCGGTGGCGGGATTGATGGTCGCGAAGACACCGGAGCCACCCGGGATCAACTTGCCGCCGATCAACAGTGGTGTGCCTTCGGCGGGGACGAGGCCGTTCATAGCGAGGCTCCGATACGTGTCTGGACAGGTGTACGGAATATAGTTCGGTTCATCGATCAGACGCAAGACCATGGTTCGTTCATTGGTCCGTACACCAGGCTGTAGTACCATCCAGACACATGTCCGAAATCGCGCCTACCGGCATCGAAGCAACTCGCCGACGCTTGACCGAAAAGCAGGCCGATACGGTGGACCGCCTGACCGTCGCCGCCGTCGACGTGCTGTCACGCGAGGGCTATTCGGGGACGACGATCCGGCTCGTCGCCGCGTCGGCCGGCGTCGGCACCGCCACGGCCTACACGTATTTCTCCTCCAAGGAACACCTGATCTCCGAGGTGTTCTGGCGGCGGCTGGTCGCCATGCCGCCGCTGGCGACCGGCGAGGCCGACCGGACCGCGCGCGTGGTCGCCGTTCTTCGCCAGGTCTCGATGCTGGTGGCCGACGAACCAGCCCTGGCCGGAGCGGTCAGCAGCGCCATGCTCGGCGACGATCCCGATGTGCGGCACCTGCGGGTGCGCATCGGCCGCGAGATCCGCCACCGGCTCGGCGAAGCCCTCGGTACGAAGGATCCGGAGAGCCTGGCCGCGCTCGAACTGCTGTACTCCGGGGCGCTTCTCCAGGGCGGGATGGGCCTGCTGTCCTATGCGCAGGTCGCCGACCTGCTCGAGATCTGCGCACGCCGATTACTGGCCACACCCGCCACGGACAGCTAGCGAACCGTCCGTCGGATTCGGCCCGAACCTTGTCGCGCATCCGGAAGCCGTAGTACTGTCCAGACACATGTCCATTTAGTGTCTGGACAGTATTCCGGGAAGGACTTTCCAATGACGCTGGTCAAACCGCAGCGCGTGTCCGGAGGCGAGGACGAACACGGGCACCTGGCCGAGTTCCGCACCGACCCGATCGCCCTGATGCGGCGCGTTCGCGCCGAGTGCGGCGATGTCGGATCCTTCGAGCTCGCCGGACGTGATGTCGTCCTGTTGTCCGGCGCCGAGGCCAATGAATTCTTCTTCCGGGCCGGCGACGACGATCTCGACCAGGGCGCGGCCTACCCGTTCATGAAGCCGATCTTCGGTGAGGGCGTGGTGTTCGACGCACCCCCCGAGCGCCGCAAGGAAATGCTGCACAACCAGGCGCTGCGCGCGGATCACATGCGCGGGCACGCGGGCACCATCGCCCGTGAAGTGGATCAGATGGTCGCGCAGTGGGACGACGAGGGCGAGATCGATCTGCTCGAGTTCTTCGCCGAGCTGACCATCTACACCTCTTCGGCCTGTCTGATCGGGGTGAAGTTCCGCAATCAGCTCGACGGACGTTTCGCGCATCTCTATCACGAGCTCGAGCAGGGCACCGACGCCCTGGCCTACGTGGACCCGTACGCGCCGATCGAGAGTTTCGTCCGGCGTGACGCGGCGCGCGCGGCGTTGGTCGAGCTGGTGCAGGCGATCATGGATCAGCGCGAGGCGGATCCGCCCACCAGCAAAGACGATCGCGACATGCTCGATGTCCTCATCTCGGTGAAGGACGAGAACGGGGCGCTGCGGTTCTCGGCCAGCGAGATCACCGGCATCTTCATCTCGATGATGTTCGCCGGCCACCACACCACCTCGGGCACCGCGGCCTGGACGATCATCGAACTGCTGCGCCATCCCGAGACGCTGGCCGGGGTGGTCGCCGAACTCGACGAGCTCTACGCCGACGGCGCTGACGTGAGTCACCATGCGCTGCGCCAGATTCCGAATCTGGAAGCCGCGCTGAAGGAGACCCTGCGGCTGCATCCGCCGCTGATCATCCTGATGCGCCTGGCGCGCGGTGAGTTCGAGGTGTGCGGGCACCGCATCGAGCCGGGCGACATGGTGGCCGCCACCCCCGCGGTCTCCAACCGGATTCCGGAGGACTTCCCCGACCCGGACGCCTTCGATCCCGCGCGCTATCTCGACCCGCGCCAGGACGACATCCTCAACCGCTGGACCTGGATTCCGTTCGGCGCGGGCAGGCACCGCTGCGTCGGCGCGCCGTTCGCGCTCATGCAGCTCAAGGCGATCTTCTCGATTCTGCTGCGGGACTGGGAGTTCGAGCTCGCACAGCCGTCGGACACCTACCGCAACGACCATTCCAAGATGGTGGTGCAGTTGCAGCAGCCCTGCCGCGTCCGCTACCGCCGCAGGCAGCGCTGAGCGCGAGCGGAGGTCACTTGTGTCCGCGACATCCATCCCTGCCGGATTCGATTTCACCGATCCGGCCCTGTGGGAATCCCGCAACCCCGTCCAGGAATTCGCCGAGCTCCGCCGGACCGCACCGGTGTGGTGGAACGCCCAGACCGACGCGCAGTCGGGCGGCTTCCGCGACGGCGGCTACTGGGTGATCACCAAACACGAGGACATCAAGGAGGTTTCGCGTAATCCGGAGCTGTTCTCCTCCGAGCGCAAGGGCTCGGTGATCCGGTTGCCCGGCGAGGTGACACCCGAGCAGATCGAACTCACCGGCGCCCTGCTGCTGAACATGGATCCGCCCAAACACACCAAGATCCGGCGCATCATCGCCAAAGGGTTCACGCCACGCGCGGTCGAGGGGTTGCGCGCGGCGTTGACCGAACGGGCAGGGGCGATCGTGGCCGCGGCGCGTGCGGCCGGTAGCGGTGATTTCGTCGAACAGGTGGCGTGTGAGCTTCCGCTGCAAGCCATCGCCGAACTCGTCGGGGTCCCCCAGCGGGACCGCCGCAAGCTGTTCGACTGGTCGAATCAGATGCTCAACTACGACGACCCGGAGTACGGCGACGCCACGACCACCGACGCCTCGTCCACCGCGGCGATGGAGATCCTCGGCTACGCCTGGAACATGGCCGAGCAGCGCCGCATCGAACCCAGCGACGACATCGTCAGCAGGCTCGTGCACGCCGATCTCGACGGGGAGGCGCTCGGCTCCGACGAGTTCGGGTTCTTCGTGATCCTGCTCGCGGTCGCGGGCAACGAGACCACCCGCAACGCCATCACCCACGGGATGAAGGCGTTCATCGACAATCCGGATCAGTGGGAGCTCTACAAGCGACAGCGGCCACGGACCGCGCCCGACGAGATCGTGCGCTGGGCGACGCCGGTGACGGTGTTCCAGCGCACCGCGACCGCCGACACCGAGCTCGGCGGACAACTCATCCGCGCCGGTCAGCGCGTCGGATTGTTCTACAGCTCAGCCAATTTCGACGAGGACGCCTTCGAGAGCCCGTTCCGCTTCGACATCTCGCGCGACCCCAATCCGCATCTGGGCTTCGGCGGTACCGGCGCGCATTTCTGTGTCGGCGCGAACCTGGCCCGGCTCGAGATCGAGCTGATCTTCAACGCCATCGCCGACGTGATGCCCGATTTGTCCCAGGTTTCGGAGCCACAGCGGCTGCGATCGGGTTGGATCAACGGCATCAAACACTGGCAGGTCAGCTACGAGTCGGGAACGGTGCACTGATGCGGATCGCGCTGCTGTCATATCGGAGCAAGGCGCATTGCGGCGGGCAGGGTGTCTATGTGCGGTACCTGAGTCAGGGACTCGTCGATCTCGGCCACCAGGTCGAGGTGTTCTCCGGCCAGCCCTATCCCGAGGATCTCGACCCGCGGGTGCGGCTCACCGAGGTGCCGAGCCTGGACCTGTATCGCGACGAAGACCCTTTTCGCACACCGCATCCCCGCGAGATCCGGGATCGCGTCGACCTGCTCGAGCTCGCCACCATGTGGACGGCCGGGTTCCCCGAACCTCGCACGTTCAGCTTGCGCGTGGCCAAGCTGCTGGCCGCGCGCGCCACGGAATTCGATGTGGTGCACGACAATCAGTGCCTGGGCTACGGCCTGCTCGCCATCGCCGAGCGGTTGCCGCTGGTGGCGACCGTGCACCATCCGATCACCCGCGACCGCGCGGTGGACCTGGCGGCGACGCCGTGGCGGCGCAAACTGTTCGTGCGGCGCTGGTACGGATTCCTCGGCATGCAACAGCAGGTGGCACGCCGGATTCCGGATCTGATCACCGTCTCGTCGTCCTCGGCCGCCGACATCGCCGAGGACTTCGGGGTGCGCCCGGGGCACCTGTACACGGTCCCCCTCGGGGTGGACACCGAGCTGTTCCGGCCGCGCTCGACACCACGGGTGCGTGGGCGGATCGTGGCGGTCGCCAGCGCCGACAAACCACTCAAGGGCATCGCGCATCTGCTCAAAGCCGTTGCCCGGCTGCGCCATACCCATGAGGTCGAGCTCCGGCTCGTCGCGAAGCTGGAGCCCAACGGCCCTACCGAGAAGCTGATCGCCGAACTCGGCATCGCCGATATCGTCACCCCGGTCAGCGGAGTCAGCGACGAGCAGCTGGCCGAACTGCTCGCCTCGGCCCAGATCGCCTGCATTCCCTCGATGTACGAAGGGTTTTCGCTGCCGGCCGTCGAAGCGATGGCGAGCGGCACACCCCTCGTCGCCAGCCGAGCCGGGGCACTGCCCGAGGTCGTCGGCGACTGCGCCGAACTGGTCGCTCCTGGCGACGTGGACGCCCTGACCCGGGTGCTCGGCGAGCTGCTCACCGATCCCGACCGGCGCGCCCGCATGGAAGCGGCCGGGCGGAGCCGCGTCCTCGCGTTGTTCAGCTGGGCGGCCGTCGCGGCGCAGACCGTCGCGATCTACGAGCAGGCCGTCGCCCGGCGTTTCCCGACCACGATCCCTTCCCACCCTTTTCCGGAGGCCCCATGTTGACCGTCGATTTCGACCGCTTGGGCGTCGGCCCCGGATCACGGGTAATCGACATCGGCTGTGGTGCGGGCAGACACTCCTTCGAGGCGTATCGCCGCGGCGCCGACGTCGTCGCCTTCGACCAGAACGCCGCCGACCTGGCCGACGTGGACGTGATGTTCCAGGCCATGGCCGAGGTCGGCGAAGCCCCCGAGTACGCGAAGGCCGAGACCGTGCGCGGCGACGCGCTCGACCTGCCCTACGGCAACGACGAATTCGATGTGGTCATCGCCTCGGAGATCCTCGAGCACATCCCGCAGGACAACCGCGCCGTCATCGAGCTGGTGCGGGTGCTCAAACCCGGCGGCGCGCTGGCGGTCACGGTGCCGCGCTGGCTGCCCGAACGCATCTGCTGGGCGCTGTCGGACGAATACCACGCCAACGAGGGCGGCCACGTGCGCATCTATCGCGCCGACGAATTGCGCGACAAGATCACCGCGCGCGGCCTGCGCTACCACCACCAGGACTTCGCGCATGCCCTGCACTCGCCCTTCTGGTGGCTCAAATGCGCTGTCGGCGTGCGCAACGACGACCATCCGCTGGTGAGCGCCTATCACCGCATGCTGGTGTGGGACATGATGTCGGCGCCCGCGCTGACGCGCACGGCCGAACGTCTGCTGAACCCACTGGTCGGCAAGTCCGTCGCCCTCTACTTCACCAAACCGGCGGTGCGCAGTGATGCCCGCTGAACTGCCCGCCGTTGCCGGGGTCGTCTCCGCGTGCGAGATCCGGCGCACCGCCGAATCCATCGCCGCCGCACAGGAACCCGACGGTGCGATCCCCTGGTTCAGCGGCGGCCACACCGATCCGTGGGATCACATCGAGTCCGCGATGGCGCTCACCGTGGGCGGATTGTGGGACGTGGCCCGTGAGGCCTACATCTGGTCGGCGAAATCGCAGCGGTCCGACGGGTCGTGGCCCATGCAGGTCCGCGCGGGCGTGATCGAGAACCACGACTCCGACACCAATTTCTGCGCCTACCTGGCCACCGGTGTTCTGCACGCCCTCACGATCACCGGCGATACCGGGTTCGCCGCGGAGATGTGGCCGACAGTCCGCGCCGGCATCGACTTCGTCCTCGGGCTGCAACGGGGCGCCCACGGCGAGATCCATTGGTCGGCAAACGAATCCGGGTCGTCGGGGGAGGCTCTGCTGACCGGCTGCTCCAGCATCTTCCACAGTCTCGGCTGTGCGGTGACCCTCGCCGAGCGGGTGGGCGACCCGCGACCGGATTGGGCGGTGGCTCGCGGGCGGCTCGGCAACGCTCTGCGCCGTCATCCGGAAGCGTTCCTGGACAAGAGCCGTTACTCCATGGACTGGTACTACCCGGTCCTCGGCGGCGCGGTGCGCGGCGCGGCGGCCGCGGACCGGATAGCGCGGCACTGGAACGAATTCGTGGTCCCCGATCTCGGCATTCGCTGCGTGTCCGACGCACCGTGGGTCACCGGCGCCGAGACCTGCGAACTGGTGCTCGCACTCGATGCCATCGGCGACACCGCCGCCGCGAGCACGCTGTTCGCCGCGATGCAGCATCTGCGCGAATCGGACGGATCCTATTGGACCGGACTCGTTTTCACCGACGGCAAGCGCTGGCCCGAGGAGCGCACCACGTGGACCGCGGCGGCGGTCGTGCTCGCCGCCGACGCCCTCAGCCGCACCACCGCGGGCAACGGCATCTTCCGCGACGCACTCCCCCGGTGATCCGGCTCAGTTACATGCGGCGGTTCGCTGCAGGATGCGCAGCGAACCGGTGACCGAGAGTTCGCGGAATTTGCCGCTGTCGATCGCGCGTCGATAGATGTTGAACGGCGCGCGACCACCGTCGGCGGGATCGGGGAAAACGTCGTGGATGGCGAGCAGCCCGCCGCCGGCCACCCAGTGCACCCAGTTGTCGTAGTCGCGCTGGGCGGCTTCCTCGGTGTGGCCGCCGTCGATGAACAGCATGCGCAGCGGGGCCCGCCAGAGGCGTGCGGCGGCACTCGACGAGCCGATGATCGCGGTCACCGTGTCGGTGAGATCCGCGCGAATCATGGTGCGCCGGAACGCGGTCACGGTGTCGAAGACGCCGGTCTCCGGGTCGATCATGCTGGTGTCGTGGTACTCCCAGCCCGGCTGGTGTTCCTCGGAGCCACGGTGGTGGTCCACGGTGCACACGGTGGCACCGGTTTCGCGGGCCGCGGCGCCGAGATAGACGGTCGACTTGCCGCAGTAGGTGCCGATCTCCATGATGATTCCGTCACCCGCGTACGCGCGGGCGGCCGTGTAGAGCGCCTGTCCCTCCTCCGGCGGCATGAATCCGACGGTCTGTTCGGCGAGGGCGAACAGGTCGCTGGTACCGGCGGAGATCTCGTCTACAGCTCCCATGCGGGTGACGCTAACACATGACCTGGAATACAATCCGGACTACTGTCCGGAAACATGCTCGGATAGCCGGAACCCAAGGAGAACACCGATGAAGACTCGTCTCAACTGCCCCTGCGGCGTCAGCATTCGTGGCACCGACGAGGCCGATCTGATCAAGCAGACCCAGGAGCACCTGGCCGCGAACCACCCCGGCCACGACTACACCCCGGACGAGATCCTCTTCATCGCCTACTGATCATTTCGTCGGCAGGGCGTTCTGCAGGCCACCCACCTCGGTGATCTGCCAGTCGGAATTCCGGTCGACGGTGAGCGAATAGGTGACGGTGGTCCGCGTCCCCTCGGGCGTCTGGGCGCTGGTGGAGACCACGTCGAGGTAGGCGTTGACCTTGTAGATGCCACCGGCTTCCGAGATCACCTTCGCCGACAGCGGGTTCGCCTTCGACGTCCACTGCAGCGGGAGCAGGATCTGCTCCAATTGCGGTGCGGTGGCGTCGAATTTGGCGGCCAGAGACCCGGTGGTGCCGGTCTTGAGCCGGGCGAACCAGGCAGGCACGTCGCGGTAGTCGATCGTGGACGCGCCGACGCCGTAGCCGGTCGCGATCTGCTCCACGCGCTCGGCGTCGGCCGCGCGCGCGTCGCGCTCGGCGATCGTCGCCCGCGCCGAGAAATACAGCGCCGCGAACGTGACGACCGCGGCGACGAGCACCCCGATCGTGCCGCTGACCAGAACGGTCGAGAGCCGGACGGAGACGGTGCGCGGCGCCTGCTCGCCGGTAGCGGTGGCTTCTGCTTCGGTCGCTGTACTCATGGTCAGTTCCTTTGTCCGGCTATTTGACGCCGAGGCGGAAGTGCACGGTGCCGTCGGCGTCCACGTTCTGCAGTGCTTGGTCGATCAGGGTGCTGATGTCGATGGCCGGCGTCCGATGTACCGCATCGGTGACCACCGGGCCGAGAATCTGTCCCAGCGGGGCGATACTCGGGCCGATCTCGGTGATCAGGGCGGTCAGGTTGTCGAGGAAGGGAACCAGGCCGTCGCCGGTGAAGTAGTCGTCGACCGGACGGCTTTCCACGAGCTCCGAACCGGACTCGACGATCGCGTTCAGCGTGACACCGAACTCGCCGAACAGCGGGCCCGCCGTAGCGAGTGACGGTCCGAGCCACGCCATGTCACCGCCGAGGGCTTGGATGTCGGCGAACAGCTGCCGAATCGCTGCGGTGCGGCTGAGCAGCGTCGCCGCGAGCAGCGTCGATGACCGCTGCAGGGTCCCCATCGCGGCATCGGTCCCGGCCAGCGCGCGATCGAAGGTGTCGACCAGGTTCGCGATCGCCTCGGGACGGATCTGGTCGAGCAGCTCGACCAGCCGGGCCGAGAGCGCGGTGATGGTCGTCGGCAGGTGAACGCGGTCCGCCGCGACGACCTGGCCGTCCTCGAGATACGGGCCTGCCCCCGACTCCGGTGCGAAGGCGATGTAGGGCTCGCCCAGCGCCGACAACTGCTCGATGCGGACATCGCTGGACACCGGGACGCGGTAGCGACTGTCGATGCGCAACCGGACGAGCACACCGTCGGCCTGTTTTCGCACCGACTCGGTGCGCCCGACCTGGACACCGGAGAGCAGGACCGGTGAGTTCGGCGCCAGCCCGCCCGAGTTCGCCAGCCGCAGATCCGCGGTGCGGTAGCTGATTCGCGGATCGAGCCGCAGCACACCGAGCGACATGTACCCGACCCCGAAGATCAGCACCGCCATGATCGCCGAGAGTGACACTGTCGCACGAAGATTCATCGCACCAGGCCGATCATTCGCAGGGAATCGACGATCCGCTCGGTGTGTTCGCCGGGGGTGATCGACAGGTCGACCTTCGGTCCGTGTCGCGCGAACGGGACCAGGTCGGTGTTGATCAGGTCGATGAGCGCCTTCATGTTCGAGGGCGCGTCGGTGTCGAGGGGGTGGCTGCCCAGCAGCATGGGGACCACGGCGCGGGTGGTGTCGTCCAGGGAGGACAGCAGCGGGCCGAGCCACTGCACGCTCGGCGCGACCGGGCCGAGTGCGGTCAGCACGAAGATGACGCTGATCTGGGTGTTCACCGCATCGGTGGTGTGTTGGACGCCGTAGGGGGTGAGCAGCTCGTCGAGAATCGGCACGTTGTGCCGCATCCCGTCTTCGACGGTGGCTTCCATGCCGTCGAGCAGGGCGTCGACCGAGTTCAGGTGGCTGCCGAGGTCGGCGATATCGGCGCCGAGAATGTCTGCGATCCTGGCTGTTTCGCGCGGATCGTCGGGGAAGACCCCGTTCATCGTGCGCACGATGTCCTGGAAGTCGGTCACCGCGCCGCTGCCGATGAAGGTGGACAGCCCGGCCAGGATGTCCTCGATCGGCGGCGACTGGGTGGTGTTGGCGAGCGAAATGGTCGCGCCGGCTGTCAGCTCGCCCGCGGTCGTGTCGGCGGGATCGCTCAGGGCGATGTGGACGTCGCCGAGCGGCGTCTCCTGGCGCAGTTCGGCGGTGGTGCCCACCGGGAGCCGGACCGACTGCTGGATCTCGACATCGACGACGGCATACCCCGGCACGGCCGCCCGATCCGCCGTGGCGGGGACGGGATCGACCAGGGTGACCCCGGTGAGCCCGCCGACGCGGACACCCGCCGCGATCACCTTGGCCCCCTGCGGGAGATTGAGGACGTCGGCGAACTCGATCCGTAGCGGGTAGGTGGGTCCGCCGACATCGGCGCCCGGCACGGGCAGATCGGCGGGCTGGAATCCGCAACCGGTGGCGGCGAGCAGCACCGCGAGGACGAGCAGGGCGGCACGTTTCATCGGGCACTCACCGCTCCCAGCAGGACGGGCATCGCGGGAATCGTCATCGCACCACTTTCCGAAGGAACGCACACCTGCCCGGTGACGACCTGCACGGCCGCGCAGATCTGGGCCGAGTCCTGCTGGGCGAGTGCGAGTTTCGGCGGCGCGTAGCCGATGGTCAGCGCGCCGGTGGCCGGGTCGACGGCACCGGCGAAGCCACTGGCGACAGCAGGCGCCATCGCGATGACGTCGGCCAGCGAGCCGACCCCCGCCGCGATCATCCGCGACAGATCGGGCACCGCGTCCAGTGCGCGCAGTCCGGGCGAGCCGAACATCATGATCACATCGTTGAGCTGGGGCAGCAGATCGGCGAGGGTGGCGACTATAGCGATCACCGGGGGAAAGGCGATGGTGACGATGTCGTCGAATGTCTGCGGCAACCCGGTCACCGTCGTCTCCACCTGCGACCAGCCGCCGCGCGCGCGGTGCGCGAGCTCGGTGAGCGCGTCGAGCAACTGCCCGAGGTGACCGATCGCCGCATCGGGTGCGGCCAGTGCCCGGCTCAGCGCGACGATGATGTCGTTGATCTGCTCGCCCGTTCCCGCGGTGGCGCGATCGAGGGCAGTGATCCCGGCGCCGAGGGCGGTCCGCTGCGCCGGATCGCCCGTGCCGTTGAGCTGGTCGGCCAGACCGGCGAGGGCGTCGAAGGTCTGCGTGAGGCTCTTGGGCGTCAGGGTTTTGGTGATGCACGCGCTCGAATCCCAGCCCGGCCCGACAGGTTCGTTGCCGATGAGGGCCAGTCGGCGGTCGGCGATCAAGGTGTCGCTGACCGTCACCGCCCCGACCTCGAGCGGCAGCTTGCGGTCGGCGCGGACGGTGAATTCGACGCGCGCCGAAGCACCGGCGATGCTGATGTCGGTGACCCGCCCGACCGGCACCCCCAGCACCGTGACGGCGCTGCCTTCGTACAGTCCGATGCTGTCGGGCATGTCGGCGCAGTAGGCCCGCATCGGCGGGTTCGGCGTGCTCAGTCGCAGGCCGAGCGCGCCGGCGAGGACGAGCGTCAGGACCACCGCGACCGACATCAACCCCCGCGATCCGAGTACCTGTTTCGCTATCAACAGCCACCCCCCGGCAGTGGTACGCAGACCGCGGGTAGCTGGATCGTCGCCCCGGATTGATCGACGCTCACCCCGCCGCCCGGCGGAAGCAGCGGGAGCAAGCGCTGCTCCAGCGCGCGCACGGAATCGAACAGGGCGCCCAGGCGCGTACCGAGCTCTTCGAGCGCGGGGACCGCCGCGGCGAGCGGGGCCACCCGCTGCGCGATCGAGGCGTCCCACGCGCGCCCGAGCGGCGTGACCTGTTTCAGGACGACCGACAGATCGATCAGGGAATCCGCGACCACCACCTTGTTGGTCTGGATGATCTGCTCGAGCGTGCCGAGGGTGATGATCAGGTTCGCCAGCACCTCGGCGTTGGCCCGCAGTGCGCTGAGGTACTCGTCGGCGATGGACAGGGTGCGCGAGATGTCCGCGTTCTGCTCGTCCAGGATCGCGACCACGTCACCGGCGGCGCGCACGGCCGACCGCACCGCGTCCGGGCTCTTGTCGATCGCGGTGGACAGCGCAGCGAGGTCGCGTCGGAAGACCTCGCCGTCGATGCGGCGCACCGGCTCCACCGCGTCCTGGAATGCCCGGGTCAGGTTGTAGGGCACGATCACTCGCTGCGCGGGCAGCACCGCATCCCCCAGCGGTCGCGTGCCCGCGGGCAGCACCGCCACGTAGTAGCCGCCGACAAAGGTCAGCATCCGGATATCGAGGGTGGTCTGATCGCCGATGAACGCGTCGGCGGCGACGGTGAACTTCATCCTGACCCGGTCGGGCAGCAGGTCCAGCGAGGCCACTTTCCCGACGGGGATCCCGGCGAGCCGCACATCGTCGCCGACGCGGACCGAACCTGCCTCGGTCAGGTCGGCGGAATAGGTTCTCTGCGAGGTGGTTCCGGTGACATGGACGAGACCGATCGCGACCAGGAGCAGTACCGCGGCGCACATTCCCGCTATCCCCCAGCGCAATTCACCTACGCGGGGGTCGTTGACGGCGCGTCGGCGCGTTATCGATGACACAGCACGATCCCCTGTCCGGCGATGAGCACTTGCAGCGGTGGCGGTGCGGTGGCGTCACCGTGCGAGCAGGTGAGGTCGGGCCCGGTCTGGGGAATCGCGCGCGTCATCGACTGGATGAGGCCGGGCAGACTCTCGAACGCGGCCACCGCCTCGTACGGATCGGGGAAGGCTCTGGTGAGCGCCGCGTCGAGATCGCTGTTCGGCTCGCCGGTGACCCCGAAGACGGTCAGCATGCTGCGCAGCGGTTTCAGCACACCGGGGATACCGATCGAGAAGTCCACCAGCCCGGGCAGTTTCGCGGTGATGGCCATGAACAGGTTGGTCAGATTGGTCAGCAGCGTGATGGCGTTGCCCGACTTTCCGTCGAGATGATCGGCGACCTCGGCGAGGTTGCGCGCGAGCGTCGACAGGACCATCTGACGGTCGGAAGCGAAGCGGCTGAGCTTGTCGATGGCGCCCAGTGCCTGGCCGAGACCTGTACCGTCGCCCTGGATCACCGCGAGGATGCTGGTCGCGAACTGGTTGAGATCCTCGGGAGAGAGTTCGGCCAGCACCGGCTGCAAACCCTTGAACAGACGGGTGATGTCGAAGTCCGGCACCGTCTCCGCGGTGCTGAAAACCGACGCCGGATCACGTCGGCCCGTCGGCTGGTCGGGTTGTTCGACGCCCAGATACCGGAAACCCGTGAGGTTCTGGTAGCGAATGGCGATCCGGGAGTTGATGAACAGCGTCCGATCCCGCGCGACGGTGAAGCGCACGCGGGCGAGCGCGCCGTCGAGTTCGACGGCCACCACCTTGCCGACCTGCACCCCGTAGAGGCGCACGTCGTCACCGCTGCGCAGCCCGTTCGCATCGGTGAACAGCGCTGTATAGGTGTCGGTTTCGCCGTCGACGGGTCGCTCGATCACGCGCAGGACGCCGACCAGCACCACTGCCATCAGCGCGACCGCGGTGGCTACCCGGATCAGCAGGGCACGCGTTGTCATCAGTGCCCGCCCCCGAGCATCGCGGCCAGCGGCGCGGCCAGACCCGGCACACCGTCGAGCGCGACGTCGGCTCGGAGCACCGGGCCCTCGAATGTGTCCTGGAAGGCGGTGTCGAGTCGGGTGAGCAGCTCGCGCAGCTGCTGCGCCGAGCGCTGCGGGGTGCTGACCGAGGCGGCGAGGCGGTCGAGGACAAGGCTGAGCATGGGCAGGATCTCCCCGAAGTACTGCTGAGAGGTGCTGAACAGTCGCGTGACCGTCGGCAGCAATTGGTACTGGACGCCCTCGAACATCCGGCCGAACCGCTGGAGCTGATCGGGGACCGCCAGGTATTTGTTCGTGTACTCCGCGTTCAGCAGCGTCAGGCCGCCGGTCAGCATCGGCGGCAGACCGGTCAGCGCCGAACCGAACTGCTCGAACAGCACCGAGGGCGGTAGCTGCCTGGTCTCGGCATAGGAGCGGGCGGTCGTGCCGATGGCTTCCAGCAGCGGGGTGAACGCCGTCAGATCGCGGGAGACGGTACTGAGCAAGGCGACGAGTTTCGGTGTCAGCACCTCGTCGGTGAGCTGTCCCGTTGCTTTCAGCAAGGCGGAGAGCGTGGCGTCGTGGACCCGATCAGCGTCACGACCGGTCAAGTCGACAATCGAACCGTCGACCAGCTCAGCACCGCCCACCGTCGAGTGCAGCTCGATGGCGCTGATGCCGAACAGGTTTCCCGGCGCGTAGTCGACGGCCAGCGCGTCGGTCAGGCCGAACAGCTGAGACCCGCTCAGCGTCAGCTCGATGCGCTGCTTGCTCCGGCCGGCGAAGTCGATCGTGTGGACCGAGCCGACCCGCACACCGTCGAGCCGGACATCGGTGCCCTCCCCCACTCCCTCGCCGACCTCGCCGACCAGCAGCGCGACCCGGATCTGGTCGGCGGGCACACTGTCGGGGACCACGCGCCAGACCAGCACGGCGAGTAGCGCGAGCGCGATGGCGAGCGCGCCGAGGATCCGGGCGCGCAGCGGCCCGACTTCGGTTCCCGGCAGGGCGTAGGCAGGCATGGCATCACCCGGTGAACGTGACGGGGGATTGAAATCCCCACAGTGCGATGGTGGCGACCATGTCGAGCGCGATGATCGCCACCAGACTCGCCCGAATGGCGCGCCCGGAACCGATGCCGACGCCTTCGGGGCCGCCCGTGGCGAAATAACCCTGATAGCAATGGATCAGCACGACGGCGATGGCGAACACCATCACCTTGACGGTCGCGGCAAACACGTCCCACCCGACCACGAACTGATCGAAGTAGTGGTTGTAGGTCCCGGTCGGTGTGCCGTGGATGGTCGTCACGATGAAGGCGCAGGAGGCGTAGCTCAGAATCAGCGCGACCACGAATGCGGGTGCGACGGCGAAGATCCCGGCGATGACCCGCGTCGTGACCACAAAGGGCACCGACCGGATCCCGAGTGATTCCAGCGCGTCGATCTCCTCGGAGATGCGCATCGAACCGATCTCGGCGGTCATCCGGCACCCGGCCTGGGCCGCGAAGCCGATCCCGGCCGCGATCGGCGCGAGCTCGCGGGTCACCCCGAAGGCCGAGATCAGACCGCTGAGCTGACCCAGCGACAACAGGTTCAGCGCGCTGAACGCCTCGATGCCGATGGACGCGCCCATGGCGGCGCCGAGCAACAGCATCAGGGGCACCACGCCGCCGCCGATGATCACCGAACCGCGACCCCACGTCATGTCCGTCACCATCGTGACCGTCTGCCGCCGGTAGTGCACCAGCGTGTAGGGCACCGACGAGAGCACCTGCCAGCCGAAGCCGATCACGAAGCCGATCGACTCGATCGGACCGAGCGGCCGGATACCGCGGCGCCGGAGTCTGCCCACCCAGCGCAGCCCGGCGGGATAGTATGGAGCGGCGCTCATCAGGCCATCCTCACCGGGAAGAACATGGTGACCACCTGGGTGATCACGGTGTTCAGCACCACGGCCGCGGCGATCGACATCACCACGGCCGCGTTGACCCCGTCGGCGACACCGCGCGGTCCACCCTTGGCCTCCAACCCGCGCTGACAGGCGATCACGACGACCAGGAACCCGAAGATCAACGCTTTGACCAGCGAGACCCACACGTCGATCGAGGTGGTGAAGGAACCGAAGGACTGCCAGTAGCTGCCCGGGGTGACGTTCAACGCCGATACCGCGACCACGAACCCGGAGCTGATACCGACGAAGATGATCAAGATATTGAGCAGCGGCGCGACCAGCATCATGGCCGCGATGCGGGGCACCACCAGCCGCTGCACCGGGTCGATGCCCATCACCCGGAGCGCGTCGACTTCTTCACGGATGGTTCTCGCCCCCAGATCGGCGGCGATCGCGGCGGCGCCCGCACCGCCGAGCAGCATCGCGGTGGCCATCGGCGCGCCCTGTTTGATGACGCCGAGACCACCCGCGGCACCGATCATCGAATCGGCGCCGAGTTCGGACACGATATTGCCGACCTGGGCGGAAACGATGACACCGAACGGAATGGCCATCAAAATGCTCGGCACCGCGGTAACTCTGATCAGAAACCAGGCCTGCGCGAGAGTTTCGTGTATCTGGAATCGCCCGCGAACGGCGTCGTTCGCCCCGAGATAGACGGCGCCGGCGCCCATCCGCAATGCCCGGCCGAGCGTTGCCACGCTCGAAAGGACGGTCTCGGAGAAGTTGCGTCGAATTATCCGGGCCGCACTCGCCTGTTCCGCCTGCGGTACATCCGGGTCGCCCGTGTCCGCCGCACCGACCCGAGCCGGTGCGACTTCGCCGTCTACCCCTGCCATGGCGGTGACCGTACCATATGATTTGGACCACATTCCAGACACTGGTCCAGATTTCTGACCAGCCTCGAAATCCGCCGACAACGGCCGGTCGAGGCCCTCCTTCAGCCCGGAAACCGTTGTGCCGAACTTGTGTCGATGGTACCGTCCAGACACATGTCCAGCTACCTGTCTCCCTCGGTGCGATCGACCCCAGCACCCGGCGGCGACGACCTATCGAAACCGGGGTATTCACGATGACGAGCGCCGCTGTGGAACCCCTGACTTTCGACCCGTACGACTACGGATTCCACGATGATCCGTATCCGACTTACCACCGCCTGCGCACCGAGGCACCGCTTTATCACAATCCCGATCTCGATTTCTGGGCGCTTTCCCGGCATTCCGATGTGATCGCGGCTTTTCGCGACAGCAACCGGCTCTCCAGCGCCAATGGCGTCTCCCTCGATCCGGCTGCTTGGGGTCCGCATGCGCATCGGGTGATGTCGTTCCTGGCGATGGACGATCCACGGCATATGCGGATGCGCAGGCTCGTCTTCAAGGGATTCACACCGAAACGCGTCGCCGAGATGGAAGTCCGCATCCGAGAGATCACCCTGGAACATCTCGAGCCGGCCCTCGCGCGCGGCAGCTTCGACTGGATCGACGAGGTCGCGGGCAAATTGCCGATGGACGTCATCTCCGAACTGATGGGCGTGCCCGAGCCCGATCGCGCCGAGATCCGCCGGCTGGCCGATCTCGTGGTGCACCGCGAAGAGGGCGTCCTCGATGTACCCGTCGACGCGATCGACGCCTCGATTCGGCTGTTCGGCTACTACGCCGACATGGTCGCCCAGCGCCGCGCCGCGCCCGCCGACGATCTCACCTCGGCGCTGCTGGATGCCGAAATCGACGACGACACCCTCACCGACGAGGAGATCATCGGCTTCATGTTCCTGATGGTCGTCGCCGGAAACGAAACCACCACCAAGCTCTTGGGCAACGCACTCTATTGGGCGGCGGCCAATCCCGCGGAATACGCCAAGGTGGTCGCCGAGCCGGAGCTGGTGAGCGACTGGGTGGAGGAGACGCTGCGCTACGACACCTCCAGCCAGATCGTGGCCCGCACCGCGGCGGTCGACCTTGACTACCACGGCGGCACCATCCCGGCAGGCGCCAAGGTGCTGCTGCTGATCGGCTCGGCCAATCGCGACGCGACCGCCTTCGACGACGGCGACAGCTACGTGATCGACCGCAACGACAGCAGCGCACTCGCCAGTTTCGGTGCGGGCGTGCACTTCTGCCTCGGCGCGCACCTGGCCCGGCTCGAAGCCACCATCGTGCTCGGCGAATTCGCCTCGCGCGTCACCGGATACAACGTCGACGCCGACGGCATCGAACGGGTGCACTCCACCAACGTCCGTGGCTTCGCCAAACTCCCCATCACAGTAGAGGTCAGCTAGTGCCCCGATTCGAACCCCATCCCGACCGCAGACCCGCGCTGATCGCCGGCGCGTCCTCCGGAATCGGCGCCGCGACGGCCGTCGCGCTCGCCGAACTCGGCCATCCGGTGGCCTTGGGCGCGCGCCGGGTGGAGCTGTGCGAGGAGATCGCGGCCAAGATCCGCGCCGGTGGCGGCGAGGCGTACGCCCACCGTCTCGACGTCACCGATGCCGACTCCGTCGACGAGTTCGTGACGGCCGCCGAGCGCACGCTCGGGCCGACCGAGATCCTCGTCTCCGGCGCGGGCGATATCGAATTCTCCCTGGTCGGGGAGATGGACCCGGAACGCTTCCTGTTCCAGGTGCAGGTCCATCTCGTCGGCGCGCAACGTCTCGTGCACCGGGTACTGCCCGGGATGACCACGCGGCGGCGCGGCGATCTGGTCGTGATCAGCTCCGATTGCGCCGACAACCCGCGGCCACGGTCCGGCGCCTACAGCGCCGCCAAGAACGGGCTGGAGGCGATGGTCGGTCAGTTGCGAATGGAACTGGAGGGCACCGGAATTCGCGCCTCGCTGGTACGCCCCGGTCCGACCCTCACCGGGATGGGCATGGATTCGACTCCCGAGATCGTCGGGCCGGTACTGCAGGACTGGAAGAACTGGGGCTTGGCCCGCCACCCCTACATGCTGCGACCGCACCACCTCGCCGACGCGGTCGCGACGGTGGTCTCGGTCCCGCGGGGCGCGCACATGGTGCTGGTCGAGGTGCAGCCCGAGGCACCGCTGCGGCCGACGCCGGACGGAGGAGCGTCATGAGGATCGTGGTCGACCTGGACCTGTGTCAGGGACACGGCGTCTGCCAGGACGAGGCGCCCGCGGTCTTCACCGTGCCCAAGCGCGGCCCGGTCCAGATCACCGACGCCACCCCGGGCGCCGCGGAGCACAAGGCCGTCGAGGCCGCGATCCGCTACTGCCCCACCCGAGCTCTGTCGATCGCCGACGGTGGCGAATCCGACTCCACTGCGAAAGGCACAGACTGATGGCAAGTTTCGAGCGGGCCGAACTCGACGAGATGATTCGGCGCTGGGTCGTGGAGAACCAGCGATGTGAGGAGAAGGGTGACTGGAAGCCCCTCGCCGAGATGTACACGGCCGACGCCACCTACGGCTGGAACTATGGCCCCAAGCAGGAGTTCATGGCCGTCGGCCGCGACGAGATCCGCGACTACGCACTCGGCCAGGAGATGCTCGGCCTCGAGGGGTGGACCTACCCGTATCAGGAGTTCGTCGTCGACGAACGCAGCGGCACCGTCATCGGCTTCTGGAAGCAGATCAACGAGGGCAAGCGCGCTGACGGACGCCACTACTCCCCCGAGGGCATCGGTGGCAGCTGGTTCCGCTACGGCGGCGACTTCCAATGGTCCTGGCAGCGTGACTTCTTCGACTTCGGCAATGTCTCGGCGATGTTCCTCGACATGATCACCGACAACGCGCTGTCGCCGGGCATGCACCAGCGCATCGAGCGCTCCGTCTCGCGTGACCCGCTGCCCGGCTGGTACCCCATCGGCGAATCGCCTGCTTCCCTGTGGTGACGTCGATGAGCAGGTACGCGGAACTGTCCCGAGACCAGCTGGCCGCGCTGGTCCCCGAACTGCTGCTGTGCGGTCACCTCATCGACCGGTCCGGGATGGCGCACACCATCGCCGCCTTCGGCCGCGAGGGAATGACGGCGGTCGCGATCGAGGAGTGGCAGCTGGCCAGTCCGATCTACACCCGCCGGATGCAGCGAGCGTTGCGCTTCACCGGCGACAGTGTCGAAACCATCTTCAAAGGGCTGCAACTCGACATCGGCGCGCCACCGCAGTTCATGGACTTCCGGTTCCGCGTGGACGACCACGATCACGGTGAGTTCTGGCTCGATCACTGCGGGGCGCTGGCCGATGTGGAGCCGATGGGCGAGGAGTTCGTGGTGGCGATGTGCCACGACATCGAGGACCCCACCTTCGATGCCACCGCCCTGGCCACCAACCCGCACGCCCAGGTGCGGCCGGTGCACCGCCCACCGCGCATGCCCGCCGACCGGACTCCGGTGTGCGCGTGGACGGTCGTCATCGATTCCGCGCACGTCCCGCCCGAGGTCCCCCGCAACGCCGCGCTGCTCGCGAATTCCGTTGCCGCGGGGCTGGAGTTGGCCGAGATCGACGCGAGCGAGGAGGGCCTGTCCGACTACACCGGTCCGCTCCTGAGCGATCTGCGGTTCGCCGATTTCTCCCATGCGGCGTTGCGGCGGATGGCCGACGAGATCTGCCTGCAACAGCACCTGCTGACCCTCGGGTTCATGGTCGCCATCGGGGAACGCGCCGATGCGGCGACCGCCCTCGGCATCGGGCGCAAGCAGTTCGCCGGGATCGCCGGGCTGACCTCCGAGCGCATCCGCGACTGCCTGGATCTCGGCCGCGATCCCGCTGCGCTGGCCAAGATTCTGCGCGTGCATCCGGCATTGAACCCGCTGGGCTACACGGGAATCGATATCGCGGTAGTGGACTCTGTGGTGCGTCTGCGGTTTCCGCATTCCAGCGGGGCGCGGACCGACGGTGCGTGGCCCTCGATGCTGACGCCCGAGGACCTTCGCCCGCTCGATGCCCTTGTGCGTGGGGTCGACCCGCGATTCGTCGCGCGGGTGGCCGCCACCGACCAGCACGGCTGGACCGTCGAGATCGACCGGGCCGAACAACCCTTCCGCGAAGCGTCCGAGGTCGCGGTGACCCGCTTCAGCACCGGTGCGAGCTTCGCCTTCACCGACCGGGGCAAACCCCTGCCGCTCACCGTCGTGTGAGAGATCGTCGAGAGATGGATTGACATGGCCAACAACTTCGCCGACCTGTTCGAACACTCCGTCGACGCCATGCCCGATCGGATCGCGCTGATTCAGCGCGATCGTCGAGTGACGTTCCGGGAACTCGATATTCGTGCCAACCGGCTCGCGCACCAGCTCGCCGAGGCGGGCGTCGGCCACGGCACGCACGTCGGATTCCAGATGCACAACAGCATCGAGACCATGGAGACGTTGCTCGCGTGCTTCAAGCTGGCCGCCGTCCCGATCAATATCAACTACCGGTACGGGCCGACCGAGCTGGCCTATGTCTACAACAACGCTGACCTCGAAGTCCTGCTGTACCACGCCTGTTACACCGAGACAGTCCGCGCGGCCCTCGCGCTCGCTCCGGGGCTGCGCTTGTCGATCTGTGTCGACGACGACCGCGACGTCGGTACCCCCGAGACCGGCGCGGTCCTGTACGAGCAGCTTGTCGAGGCGGGAAACCCGATCCGCCCCTCGGTCACTCGCACCGCGGACGACCTGTTCATGATGTACACCGGCGGCACCACCGGCATGCCGAAAGGCGTCATGTGGCGTCAGGAGGACATGTGGCGTGTGCTCGGTGGCGGCGTCGACTTCTACAGCGGTGAACCGGTGCGCGACGAATTCCAGCAGTCCGCGACCGGCGCCCAAGGTGTGCCCGCCATCTGGTTCGTGCTCCCGCCGCTGATCCACGCCGCGGCCATGATGCCGACCTTCAACGCCCTGTGGTCGGGCAACAGCGTGCTGTTCGAGCCGCGCTTCGACCCGGAGCGGATCTGGCAGTCCGTGGCTACCCACAAACCGCACGTCATGGTCATCACCGGCGACGCGATGGCTCGCCCGCTCATCGACACCTACAGCGAGAAGCCGGTGGACGCCTCCTCGCTGCTCGTCATCGCCTCCGGGGCCGCGCTGCTGTCCCAGCCCGTGAAGAACGCGCTGCTGGAGCAGTTTCCGACGTCGATGGTGTCGGACTCGATCGGCTCGTCCGAAACCGGTTTCGGCGGTATCGGTTTCGCGCAGAAGGACGACGATCCGGCACGCGGACCACGAGTGCAGACCGGGCGCGGGGCGGTGGTCGTCGATGAGGACGGGCGGCCCGTCGCCGCCGGCGAGGAGGGTTGGCTGGCCAAGACCGGCGCGGTCCCGCTCGGCTACTACAACGACCCCGAACGCACTGCCCGGCTGTTCAAGACGGTGGACGGTGCCCGCATCGTGGTCACCGACGACCGTGCCCGCGCCGAGTCCAACGGCTCGATCACCCTGATCGGGCGCGGCAACATGGTGATCAACACCGGCGGGGAGAAGGTGTTCCCCGAGGAGGTCGAAGCCGTCGTGAAGTCACACGACGCGATCTACGACGCGGTCGTCATCGGTGTCGCGCACGAACGGTGGGGCCAGCAGGTGGCGGCGATCATCTCGATCGCCGCCGACCGCACCCTGGACTTCGACGCCGTGCGCACCCATCTGCGCCCCCACCTCGCCGGGTACAAGATCCCCAAACGCATCTGGGTGGCGGACACGATCTCCCGCTCCCCCAGTGGCAAACCCGACTACCGCTGGGCCAAGGACTTCGTCGCCGACCGAACCCCCGACCATCAGTCCGAGTGAGGCATCGCCGCGCTCGTCAGATGATCTTGGCGTCGATCAGCAGCTTCCAGATCTCGCCCTGGTCGACGACCTCGACCCCGAGCTTCTCGGCCTTCGCCAGCTTGCTGTCACCGACGCCCGCCCCGGTGATGAGCAGGTCGGTGTTCGCCGAGACCGAGGAGGCCGCCGTCGCGCCCGCCTGCTCGCACAGGCGCTGGAACGTCGGGCGGGCCACCTTCTCGCCGGAGCGTGGGTCACTGATCGCACCGGTGATCACCACTGTTTTGCCTTCGAGGGGTGCGCCTGCCGCGATGACCGGCGGCAGGTCCTCCTCGCGCACATCCAGGGACACACCGAGCTCGCGCAGGCGGTCCAGTTCCGGACGCAACCGCGTCAGGTGGACGACCAGGGAGGCGGCGACCTTCGGGCCGATGTCCTCTACCGCGACCAGTCGTTCCTCGCCCGCGTCGGCGACCTCTTCGAGGGAGCCGAAGCCCGACCGGGCCAGGCGCGCGGCGGTGCCGTCGGAGGCCATCGGGATGGCGAGGCCGATCAGAGCGCGGCGCAGACCGACCTGGCGGCTGGCGTCGATCGAATCGATCATGCGCGCGGCGGAGACCTCGCCGATGCGATCGAATTCGAGGAGCCGCTCCTTGGTGAGCGTGTAGAAGTCCGACGGGCTTTCGAGAATGCCTGCCTCGGCGAGGCGTTCGATCCACACTCCCCCGATGGCGTCGATGTCGGCCGCCGCGCGCGAGGCCCAGTGGATCAGCCTGCGCACTGTTTGGGCGGGACAGGCGACGTTGGTACAGAACAGTTCTCGGCTGTTGCCCTGCTCGATGACCGGCTGAGCGCACGAGGGGCACTCGGTGGGCGAGATGATCTCGAGCTCCTCGCCCGTGCGCTTGGCGGCGTCGAGCACACCGGCCACGAACGGGATGACATCACCGGCGCGGCGCACCAGCACCGTGTCACCGACCTTGATGTCACGGGCGCGGATCACCTCTTGGTTCGCCAGCGTCGCCTTCGTGACCGTTGTGCCGCCGACGAACACCGGCTCGAGCCAGGCGACGGGGACGATCTTGCCCGTCTTGCCGACATCCCAGATCACCTCGCGCAGCAGCGTGGTCTTCTCCTCGGCGGCGAACTTGAACGCCAGCGCACCGCGCGGGGAGTTCGACCGGGTTCCGGCCGCCGCGTAGGCGTCACGATCGGCCAGCCGTAATACCGCGCCGTCGATGTCGTAGTCCAGATCGTTGCGACCCTGCTCGATCTCGGTGATCGCCGCCTGGGCCTGCGCGGCGTCGGCGCACAGCCGCATCTGCGCACCCGCGACCCCGATCGCCCGCAGTCCTTCCCCGAGGTCGTGCGCGGCGTCGTCGGCGGCGGTATCCAGGTCGAAGCCGAAGAACTGCAAGCGCCGTTCCGACACGGTCGCCGGGTCTTTCGCGCGCAGGGTGCCCGCCGCGGCATTGCGCGGATTGATCAGTGGCTTGTCGGGGTGTGCGGCGTTGTACGCCAGGAAGGTCGAACGCAACATCACCGCCTCCCCACGCACCTCGACGCGGCCCGGCAGGTCGATCCGCTCGGGGACCCCGTCGACGAGGGCACGGACCAGTGGGGTCACGTCGTCACCGGTGGTGCCGTCACCGCGGGTGACAGCACGCGCCAGCCGCCCGTTCTCGAAGACCAGCGCCAGCGACAAGCCGTCGAGCTTGGGCATCACGACCACCGACTGACCGGGGAATCGATCGAAGAACGCCTCGACCTGCTCGGGCTTGGTCGCCTTCTCCAGCGACAGCATCGGCCGCGAGTGCCGGACCGGGGCGTGCAGCACCGCGGGCGCACCGACCTGCTCGAGCGGATTCGGGTCCGGTGCGAGGTCGGGGTGCGCCTCGATCAGGGCGCGCAGCTCGTCTTCGATCGCATCGAATTCCGCGTCGGCGACCAGCGGTGCCCCCTGGTAGTAGGCGTCGCGCAGCGCCACCATCCGGTCGGCGAGTTCTTGGATACGTTCCCCTGTTTCCACGGACAAGACGCTACCGATACCCACCGACATCTACGGACCGACATTCTCGAGCTGTCAGGATCGGGGGAAGCTCACCCCGTTCGGCCGAATCCCGTGAGCGGCAGGTGTCGCCGTTCGAACTGGTCACAACGCTATTTCGCATGGTTGCCGGTGAACGCCACCGAGACGCCGAGCCCGATCATCGACAAGCCCCCGACGGTCCCGAGCGTCTCCTCGCGTCGCGGCGACCGGCTGAACCAGTCGCGCAGCCGCGCGGCCAGCACCGCCCACAGGCTGTCCGACACCAAGGCGATCGCGACCGCGATCAGGCCGAGCAGCAAGATCTGAAGCTGGACTTGCCCGGCGCCTCGATCCACGAACTGCGGTACGACGGCGGCGGCCAGGATGAACGACTTCGGGTTCGACGCGCCGACGACGAAGCCCTGCCGCACCGAGGTCCGCCACGGCAACGCGGAACGTTCCGGGTCCAGGTCGCCCGCTCCGAACGCCGCGCGGTGCCGGATCGCGGTGACCCCGAGGTAGACCAGGTAGGCCGCGCCGGCGATTTTCACGATCCAGAACACCGTGGCCGACTCGGCGACGATCGCACCGAGCCCGACCGAGACCAGCGCCAGCACCGTGAGCAGGCCAAGGGTGTTGCCTACCACGCTGGCCAATGCGACAGACCGGCCGTGGGCGAGAGCCCTGCCGATGGCGAAGACCACGCTGGGGCCGGGAATCACGATGATGATCAAGGCTGCCACGCCGAATGTGACCAGCTGTTCGAGACTGAGCATGCGACCACGCTAGACCCATCTGGGGGACGTACTAACCTGGCGGCGATTCCTACTTGGCATCGCCGTAGCACTGCACTACGGCGGTGGTGAACGGGAAGCGGACCGGCGTCTGCCCGAAGGCGATCCGGCCCGCGGTGTCTGCGGCGGTGGCGATCGCTTCGGCCACCACAGCGGCCTCCTCGATCGGGCAGTGCACGATCACTTCATCGTGCTGGAAGAAGACCAGTTCCGCACGGAGGTCGCGGATCGCGTGCCGGATTCCGGCCAGGACCAGCAGTGCCCAGTCGGCGGCGCTGCCCTGCACGACGAAGTTGCGGGTGAAGCGGCCACGGGCACGGGCGGCGGAATCGGCGCCGAACTCGGTGCGGGTGTCCTGGGGCGGGTCCGCGTCGTCGAGCGCGACCGACAGCGGCGTGCAGGTACGCCCCAACCAGGTGCGGACGAGACGGCCTTGCTCGCCGGCGCGCGCGGCGTCGTCGACGTAGGCCACGGCGGCGGGATAGCGCCGGCGCAGGCCCGCGAGGTGGGTCAGAGCGTCGCCGGAGGTCTGGCCGTAGATGGCGCCGAGTAGCGCGATCTTGGCTTGATCGCGATCGCCGCCGAATCCGCGGGCGGCCAGGTCCGCGTAGAGGTCCTCGCCACGACCGGCCACTTCCATCAGCCCCGGGTCGCGCGAGATCGCCGCGAGGATCCGCGGCTCCATCTGGTCGGCGTCGGCGACCACCAGCGACCACCCGGGGTCGGCCCGGATCGCTTGCCGGACGATCTTCGGAATCTGTAGTGCGCCACCACCGTTGGTGGTCCAGCGCCCGGACACTGTGCCGCCGGGTAGGTATTCGGGGCGGAAGCGTCCGCCGTGCACCCACTGTTCGAGCCAGGACCAACCATGCGCGGTGTAGAGGCGATACAGCGATTTGTAGGCCAGCAGCGGCGCGACCGCCGGGTGGTCGATCCGCTGGAGCTCCCATTTCCTGGTGGAGGACAGCAGGATTCCGGCGCGACCGAAAGCCCTGATGATGTCGGCGGGCAGGTCGGGCCGGACTCGGACTCCTGTCCCGAACGCCCGCGACACCTCCTCGGCCAGTTCCGCCATCCGCCGCGGTTCCGATCCCCCCGGAAAGCGCTCTCCCAGCATCGAATCCAGCAGTTCGCGGTGGACGTCGGCGCGCCACGGAATTCCGAGCTGCCCCATCTCGACGGCGACGAGCATGCCCGCCGATTCGGCGGCGAGCAGCAGTCGCATCCGCTCGGGATGCTCGGCGCGAGCGGTGCGCGCGACCTGTCCCGCGTACACCGCCAGCAGGGCGGTGAACTCGTCGATCCCCGGCGGCAGTGGCACCGGACCCGACTCGAACAGCGACGGCTGCGTCTCGGCGGCCCGCACCGGCGCGTCCGGCGGGACGGCCAGGTTGTGCAACCGTGCCCAGGCCGCCGCCAGCGAGCGCGCCTGCCCCGCCTGTCCTTCCTCGTGGCCGATCAGCAACGACTCCGCCGCCTGGACGTCGTAGCACCGTTCGACCCACACGCCCGCTGCCAGCAACGCGCGGTAGATGTCGGCCGTGGACCGCCAGACCCACCGCTCCACGTCCGGGCGGGTGCGCACCGCCTCGACGAGCGAGGGCTCGTCGAGCACCGGTCCCGCCGGGTGACCGTCCTGATCGAGCGGACACAACCGAGCGCCGCCCTCGCCCGTCTCCGCTATCGCCCATCTCACCTGCCAGAGTCTGACACCGGGGTCCGACAACCAGCGGCACCCGCACGCCGACGACCAGCAAAAACCCTACGAAACGCCGACCGCGGCCTGTTCTCGACGCTCGCGCGAGGGCATCGCCAAGGTGAGCACCGCCAGCACCAGCGCCACGGCGGCGATGGCGCCCATCATCATGATGCTGCCGCCGAGGCTGTGCGAACTGAAGAACACTGTGGTCAGCACCGCGAGTCCGACCGCATTGCCGACCTGTTCGATGGTGGGCAGCACACCGGAGGACTCGGCCATCCGATTCGCGTCCAACCCGGACAGCATCATCGGCTGCAACTGCACGCCGAACAGGCCGACACCGAACCCGGCCGCGAACACCGGACCGGCGCAGAGCAGCGCGTTCGCCACCCCGTCGACCAGATACAGGTACACCCCGCCCGCGCCGATACATCCGCCGAACAGCGCGATCCCGGCGGCCAGCGCCCAGATATCCCAGCGCGGCACCAGAATCAGCGAACCGAGAGCCCCGGCGCCCGCACCGAGGGCGAACAGGGTCATCACCATGCCGGTGAGCAGCGGCGAGTAGCCGAGCACATCCTGCATGGTGATCGAGGCGGCGAACACGAACGCGGTGAACAGCCCGAAGAACGCGCCGACCAGCACCGAGCCGATCCGGAAGCCGTGGTTGCCGAACAGGTCGAGGCGCACGAGCGGGTTGGCGCCGCGGGCGGTGCGGGTGCGCTGCTGGGCGAGGAACGCCGCCGTCAGCACGAGCCCGGCGCCGGTGACGGCGAGCAGGTCGAGCCGCCACCCGTGCTCCTGGATCTGAGCCAGGCCCGCGATCAGCGCGAACAAGCCGAGCCCGGACAGCGCGGCACCGACCAGATCGAGTTGGTGACGACCGCCCGGACTGCTCCGGTCCAGGAATTTCCAGGCCAACGCGAACGCGAACAGCCCGATCGGCAGGTTGATCAGAAAGACCGACCGCCACCCCCACCCACCGATATCGATGGTGAGCAGCGCGCCGCCCACGATGGGTCCGAGCATCCCGGCGAATCCGGCCACTCCCCCATACAGCGCGAAAACCAGGGGATGGCGCTCGCGCGGAAAACCGGCTGTGAGAATGGCGATCGTCTGGGCGGCCATCCCCGCCCCCGCCGCACCTTGGACCACCCGCGCGAGCACGAGTTCGGTAGGGCCGGAGGCCAATCCACACCACACGGATGCCGCGGTGAAAGCGACCACCGACACCAGGAACATCGTGCGCCGGCCGACCATCGCACCGATCCGCGCGGCGGTGAGCAGGGTGCAGGCGAACGCCAGCGCGTACCCGGAGATCACCAGCAGCTGCGCCGACCTGGACGCACCCAGGTCGGCGGTCAGACTCGGCAGCGCGGTGTTCACGATCGTCACGTCGATCATCTGCATGAACACCGCGATCAGACAGGCGCCGAACGCCAGCCACGCGCCGAGCTCGGGCACCCGAGCCTTCGCGACCCCGGTGGTCTCGCTCACGAGACCAATTCCATCGTGGCGCGCGGGGCCGACATCGACATCTGGGTCGGGAAACTCAACTGCACCATCCGGTGCGGCGCCGCCACCTCGAACAGGGCGATGAACGGCGGCACGACCGAGCCGACCATCTTGTCCAGCATCCCGTTCACCTGATCGAAGCCGGGCCGCAACCGCACCTGCCAGCACGGGAACACCCCGGCCGGTCCCGCGAAGACGACCTGCTTCTCCACCCGGACGAGCAGTGGCCAGTGCACCGACGCCGCGAGCCACACGTCGACCGTGTCGACCAGCCCGTCGGCGAAGTCCAATCCGCGCAGCATCGTCAGCCCACCGGCGATCGGCATCACATTCGGCGGGAACGGACCGGGCAGGCCACCGAATTGCAGATGCACGGTGTCGACGAAATTCACTTCCTCGCGCGAAACCACCGTCGATCCCGACCGGGTCTGCGCGCGATAGCTTTCCGCGTGCAGTCGCCCGTCGATGCGCCCTATGCGCTGTTCGACGGTCATCACCAGTTCGCGGTCGCGCCCGCTCTTGTCCTCCGGGCTCGCCTCGAGTGTCGTGTGGTAGCCGCCCCGGTCGTGCACGACGACGTGCGATATCTCGAAGCCGCCGGGCTCGCCGGTGATGCCCACGCGGTATCTCGACTTCTCGCCATCGGGAATGCCGGGGTCACGAAAGATGGTCGGGACGAATTCTTCTCGGATCATGGGTGCTCCGCGGCGCTGTCGATGATGGCTTCGAATACGGACTTCATGGTGGCCAGGTAGCGGCGCACCGACTCCTGCGCGATCGCGGTGTCGGGGAAGATGACGCTCAGCGACGTCCGGCCCGGTAGCCGGTTGATCCAGATGAGTGCTTCCTCGGAGGCAGCGCGGTTGGCGAAGACCCCGGCGTTCATGCTGTCGAACAGCTCGTTGCCCAGAAAGTCCCTGGCGTCGATGAACGAGATCATCGGGGTGACCCACCCCGGCTCGGCCTTGATCTCGGAATCGGGGGGCAGCAGATCGAGAACACGGTGAAAAGAAGTGGGCGCCAGCAGGAGTCCGCTGTCGTAGGCCCGCTGCGCGAGCGCGAGCGCGCGGGCGACCGTGGTGCGTTCGCTGAGCGGGAACGCGACCGGAACGAGCGTCACGTACCAGCCCACCGAATTGTTCTCGGCCGCCGAAGTTCTGGTGCTCACCGGGGTCATTCCGAAGTAGTAGTCCGAGCCGACCAGCTCGCGTTCGGCCAGTGCGGCCGCGGCGAACACACCGCCGACGAATTCGGCGCCGTTGGCACGGCAGACCACTTCGAATCGATCGGCCTCGTCGTCGTCGAACAGCACGACGCTGCGGTGGGCGCTGCGATGGTATCCGTCGGTCTTCTTGCCCAGGTCGAGGGGGAAGACCGGAAGCTTGTTGTCGTTGCCGCCCAACAGTGCCAGCCATTTCTTCACACCTGGAGAAGACAGGCTCTGCTGATCGCTGAAGAACCGCTCGTTGCGGCAGTAGTCGAGATAGCTCGCCGCGGGCGCGAGCGGTTCGGCCTCGTCCCACAGCTGCGCGGCGTAGAGCTGGGCGAAGTCGGCCGCGGACAGGTACTGCCCGAGACCGTCGGTGTGCAGGTGGTCGACGGCCAGGTACACGGTGGTCGAATCGCCGTGCTCGATGGTGCCGAACGTGAAGCAATCCCACTGGAACGGGCCGGGTGTCGTTTTCTCCACGTGCCGGCAGATCGCCTCGGGGTCGTCGATGGCGCCGTAGTCGACCGGCACGAACTCGACATCGGCTTCGGGCACCAGATGTCGCCGCACGCTGCCACCGGCTTCGACGGCGAACCAGGTGCGAAAGGTGTCGTGGCGCAGCAGGAATGCGTGGATCGCCCGGGTGATCGCGTCGCGGTCGAGGTCACCGGTGGGGATCTCGGCGGTGACCAGGCACAGGCCCGAGAACCGGAAGTCCGCGCCTGCGTGCCGGTCGGCCAGGCGCAGGTACTGCTCCTGCTGGAGCGAGGGCGGTGCCGGATGGACCGGCGCCCTGGCCGCGCGCGCGACCGAGTCCGCCGAGGCGAACCAGGTGACGAGCCGACCGGGCGCCGGGCGCCATTCGTCGATCAAGCCGAAGTCGACCATCAGTGCGATCCCGCCATCGAGACTTCCGCCGGCCGCTCGACGGTCCACTGGTCGGGCACCTCGACGATCGGCGGGGCGGATTCACCGGGCGCCACCTCCGGAAGTGGCGGTGTGACAGCGGGTTCGGAGGCCAGGATCAGCTCCGCGACCTTCGGGCCCGCCTGTTCCAAACTGAACGATCGGCCCATCTGCATCGACATCAGGTCGATGCCGAGCGTCTTGGTGACCCGCGCGCCCAGTTCGACCGCCATCAACGAGTCGAGCCCCAACTCCGGTACGGGCACCGTCATGTCGATCGACTCGACCGGCACCCCCATGACCACGGCGAGTTCGTCGGCCATCTTGCGGGCGATGGCGGGTCCGCGCTTGGCTTCCTCCATCGCGGCGAGTTCGGCGCGGAGCTTGGCCAATTCGGAGGTGTCCTTGGCCGAGGATTGCGCCAGCGCGGCGGTGCGGCCGGTCCGCACCAGCTGCGGGAAGGTTCCGGTCAGTTTCGCCCAGTCGGTGGGAATGATCGCCGCGTTCGTCACGCCGAGGCGCAGGGTCTGTTCGAGGTAGGCGGTGGCATCGGCCATGTCGATCGGACCGAAACCCACCAGGTCCAGATACTTTTCGGCGGTTTCATCCGATGCCATGCCGCCCGAGGCGCCGGACAGGTGGCCCCAGCCGATGCACAGTGCGCGCTCCCCCTCGGCGGCCCAGCGCCGGGCCAATGTTTCGACGGCGACGTTGGCGGCGCAGTAGTTGTATTGACCGTAGATCCCGTACATCGAGCCGCCCGAGGAGCACAGCACGAACATGTCGAGGGTGATACCCGCGTCCGCTACCGCCTGGTGGATCACCTGTGCGCCATGAACTTTGGGGCGATAGACCCGGCCGAGCTCGTCGCGCGACATGCTGGCGAGCCGGTTGTCGGCGACCGCGCCCGCGGCGTGGAACACCCCGCGCAACGGGTGTTGTGCACTGTGCGCGCGGGCGACGATCGCGGCGACGGCGGCGGCATCGGTGACGTCGGCGTGTTCTTCGATCACCTCGATGCCCACCGCGCGCCACACCTCGAGCTGGCGGCGAGCCGTCTCGGTCGCGGCGCCGCTGCGCCCGACCAGCACCAGCCTGCGCGCACCGCGCAGCGCCAGCCAGCGGCCGATCGCCATCCCGAATCCACCGAACCCGCCGGTGATGAGATAGTTTCCGGCACTGTCGATGTCGAGCGCCGGCAGCGAGGGCCGCACGGGCGGCAGCGGGTCGTCCATCCGCAGGGCGACCCGGCCGACACGCGAGGACCGCAGTGTCTCCTCGAACGCCTGGCTCACCTCGTGTGTCTCGAACATCTGGTACGGCAGCGGGGTGTAGACGCCTTCGGTGACCTTCTCGAACACCCGCTCCAGCAGTCGCGACAGCCGTTGCGGGCGCACCGCGACCAGGCGATCCAGATCCATCGAGTAGTAGGCGAGGTTCTTGTCGAAGTTGGCCAGTTCCAGCAGACCACCGGTGTAGATGTCGGCCTTGCCGACCTCGACGATGCGACCGAATTCGGCTGCGGCGTTGAAGTTCTGGCGCAGGATCTCACCGGGTGCGCTGCTGACGATCACGTCGGCACCGGCGCCGCCGGTCAGCGCGAGGACGTCGTCGACGAAGTTGAGCGAACGCGAGTTCACCGCGAAATCCGCGCCCATGGCCAGGACGTGTTCGCGCCGCTCGGGCGAGCTCGCGGTGCCGATGATACGGGCGCCGATGGACTTGGCCACCTGGATGGCCGCGGTGCCGACGCCGCCTGCCGCACCGTGGATCAGCACGGTCTCGCCCGGTTCGAGGCGGGCCAGGTCGTGCAGGGCGTATTCGGCCGTGCCGAAGGCGATGGTGCTGGTGCAGTAGCCGGGATCGGTGTCGGCGGGCACGATCACCGCCAGCGCCCGATCGACGACGGCGAATCGGCGCATCATGCCCTTGGACGCCACCGCGACCTTGTCGCCGACCGCGACGTCGGTGACCTCGGCGCCGACCCGGACCACGGTGCCGATGCCCTCCATACCGGGCACGGTGCCGAAATAGGTCGGCGCGAGTTCGCGTTCGCCGAGCAGGCCGATGACCTTGAGCGGATCCTTGTAGTTCAATCCGATCACCGCCATCGCGACCTCGATCTGGCCCGCGGCCGGTTCCGGACGTGGGCATTCACGCCATGCCACCTGCGAGAGCACCCGCGTACGTGGCATGTCCAGCTCGAAGTTCGCCGCCGGATCGGCCAGCGGGTGCGACGTCTCGAGCTCGTCGATCCGCTCGGGTAGCGGCTTGGTCACCATCGGCGCCCAGCGCCGGCCGTCGCGCAGCAGCACCTCGTCGCTGTTGTCGAAGGTGAAGGCACCGGGCACACCCAGTTCGGCGACGAGTTCGGTGACGGTGGTGCCGGGTTCGGCGTCGACCAATCGCCAGCGCAGCGGGGTCTGCTCGTTGAGCAGCACCCGGCGGCCACCGGCGAGCGCGGCCTGGCGCGGGTCCGGTGCGACATCGCTGCCGGGAACCGTGAAGGCCGATTCGGTGACCAGCGTGGCATGGACGTTGCCGTCACCGAAGCTGATCTGCGGCGGGGCCCCTTCCACGGTCGGGGTGACGTACTCCGACACCGCGACCGCGACGCGCTTGAGCGTCCACAGGTCGGCGACATCGTCGGTGCCCGCACCGACCACGACACAGACGTGGGTGCGCTGCGTCTCGTCGGCTTTCGCCGCCTCCAGATTCGCGACGAGCTCCGATTCCAGTTCGTCACTGTCCGGGTCGACGAGCAGTACCCGCGATCCCGGGATCGCGGCGGCCAGCTCGGCGGTGCGCGGGCTGTCACCGAGCGCGACGATCACCGTCGACACCGACCCGGCTTCGGCCAGTGCCGCGGGGTCGATCGGGTCACGCTCTTCGAGCACCTCGGTGTAGTAGAAGTCGGCCATCCGGTGCAGCGGGCTGTCACCGGGCTTGAGCGCACCGATCTGCAGGCCGGTCAACCGCGCCACCAGGTTTCGGTCCCGGTCGAGCAGGTCGACATCGGCGCGCAGGCGGGCACCGGGGTCACGGCGTGCGATGACGGTGATCTCCGCGGGGAGTTCGGCGAGCAGCCGCACCGCGCTCACCCCGACGGGCACCATGACGCCCTCGTTGATCCGTTCGTCGGTGAAAAGCATGGCCGCGCACTGCATCGCGGCGTCGACGACGGCCGGATGCGCCAGATGTCGCGAGTCTTCGGCGATGCTCCCGTCGACGGTGGCCAGCACCACGTCGCGTCCCACCCGCACGGAGGTCACCCGCTGGAACGTCGGACCGTATTGCAGCCCGGCCGAGGCCAGGCCCGCGTAGAACATCGCCGGGTCGACATCGACACCGACCTCGATGGTGGGCACCTCGACTGCTGTCTGTTCGTGACTGCCGGTCAGCGTGCGCCCGGTCGAGTGCACCGTCCACGCTGTTCCGGTCGCGCTGCGCGATCTGATCATGAAGCGACCGCTGGCCTCCTCGACGCTCATCGCGACCAACGGCACATCGGGGGCACCCATGATCAGCGGCGCGACGAACCGAACGCCTTCCAGCGCAACCTGTTTGCTGCCGATCCGCGCGGCGGTGGCACTCAGCGCGGCGTCCAGGTACGCCGCGCCGGGCATGATCTTGACGCCGTTGACGACGTGGTCGGCCAGCCACGGCAGCAGTTCGGTGCCCACCTGCAGCAGCCACTCGGGGCGCCCCTCCACATCGGGGTCGCCGAGCATCGCGTGCCCGCCGGGTGTGCCGAGGCGTGCCTGCTCGAACAGTGGCAGCGCCGAGTGCAGGCGGGTGCGCTGCCAGGGATAGCGCGGCAGCGGTACGTGCGCGGTGACGCCACGCTCGGCGGGGAACAGCAGTTCACGGTCGAGTACCCCGGCGGCATGCAGGCCGATGAGGGTGCGCCGGATGCTGTGCGAATCGGTCTGCTCGCGGTCGAGGGTGGGCACGGTGGTGCCGTTCACGTCCGCGTCGACCAGGGCCTCGCGGATATTGCCCGACAGCACCGGGTGGGGGCCGACCTCGAGGAAGATCCGGTTGCCCGCGGCGATCAAGCTCGCGACCGCGGCGAAGAACCGCACCGGCTGACGGACATTCGACCACCAGTACTCGGCGTCCCAGTCGCCGTCGGTGACGAGTTCCCCCGTCACCGAGGAGTACAGCGCCACCGTGGGCGCCTGCGGCGCCAGATCGGCGAGCGCCGTGCGCAGTTCGTCGTGGATCGGATCCATCAGGCGACTGTGATACGGCACCTCTACCCGCAGCCGACGCGCGAATATGCCGTCCTCCGTGAGCTTCTCGGCGATCTCGTCGAGACGGTCGACGTCGCCGGACAGGGTCAGGGAGGTGGGGCTGTTGATCGCGGCGATGTCGACGCGCGCATCGTCGGCGACGAGCGCGTCGGCCTGTTCCTTGGTCAAGCCGACGGCGAGCATCCCGCCGGTCCCGGCGGTCGTGGCCTGCAGTCGCGCTCGGTGATAGGCCACCCGCACCGCTTCGCGCAGCGTCAGCATGCCACTGACATACGCCGCCGACACCTCACCCACACTGTGTCCGACGATGGCCGCGGGGACGATGCCGTATTCGGCCAGCTCGCGTACCAGACCCACTTGGACGAGGAAGTTCGCGGGCTGCGCGACCTCGGTGCTGGTCACCCGGGACTCGTCCTCCGGCTTGCTCAGCTCCTCGATGATCGACCAGCCCGCGATCGCGCGGAATTCCGCGTCGATCTCCTCGGCGGTCTCGGCGAACACCCCACCGGCGGCGAGCAGACCGCGCGCCATCTTCCAGTGCTGCGGTCCCATACCCGAGAAGACGAACACCGGCTCGGCGGCGCTGGAGGACACCGTGCGGCCGGCGTCGCGCCCGGTACCCGATGCGTACTCGTGCAGTTCACGGACCAGGTCGTCGGTGGAACCGTCGAGGAGTACACCGGTGCGGAACGGGTGGTGCGCCATCCGGGTCCACGCCGCTTCGGCCAGCCGGTCCGGGTCGGCCCCCGCGGAGATCAGGTCGGCGAACCGGCCGGCCAACGCACGCGCGGCACCCGTACTGCGGGCCGAGATGGGCAGAATGCCGAGGTGGCGGGCCGGTTCGGTCGGCGTTTCGGGCGCGCGGAACTCCTGCAGGATCGCGTGGGCATTGGTGCCGCCGTAGCCGAACCCGTTGACCGCCACCGACATCGGCGCGGCGTCGGCGGGCAGCGGTTGCGCCTCGGTCTGGATGTGCAAGCCCAGCTCGTCGAACGCGATGTCGGGGTTCGGATCGTTGAGCCAGCCCTGCGGCGGCAACGTGCGATGCCGCAGTGCCAGTGCGGCTTTGATCACGCTGGCCACGCCCGCGGCGGCCTCGGTGTGACCGATCGTGGCTTTCACCGAGCCGACGCCGATGGTGCCGCTACGCCCGGATGCTGAACCGAAAACCCTTCCGAGAGCGCGCAATTCGACCGGATCACCGACCAGCGTGCCCGTGCCGTGCGCCTCCAGATAGGTAATCTCGTGGGGCGCCAGGCCCGAGCGTTCGCACACGGTGCGGGCCAGCGACTCCTGCGAGTCGGCGTTCGGCACCGTGATCGCGGTCGTTCGCCCGTCCTGATTCGACCCGGTGGCCTTGATCACCGCGTACACGCGATCACCGTCGCGGACAGCGTCGTCGAGCTTCTTCAGCGCCACCATTCCCGCGCCTTCACCGCGACCGTAGCCGTCGGCGGACGCGTCGAAGGACTTGCAGCGGCCGTCGGTGGCCAGGAAGCCGCCTTTGCACATGAGCACGAAGGTTTCCGGCTGCAGCATCACATTGACCCCGCCCGCCAGCGCGACTTCGCAGTCGTCGTTCTCCAGCGCCTGGCAGGCCAGGTGCAGCGCGACCAGCGACGACGAGCACGCGGTGTCGACGGTGATCGCCGGACCGATCAGGTTCAGCGCGTAGGCGATGCGGTTGGACAGCATCGTGTAGGAGGCGCTGGCCGGGGTGTGCATGTCGGTGTGGAACAGCGCGGGGCCCACCACGCCGATCACCGACTGGTCGACGACGAAACCGCCCACATAGACCCCCACCTGCGCGCCGGCCGAGCGCCCAGCGATCCCGGCGTCGTCGAGGGCCTCCCAGGTCACCTCGAGCATCAACCGCTGCTGCGGGTCGAGGACCGTGGCCTCACGCGGTGAGATCCCGAAGAAGTCGGGATCGAACTCCCACGGATCGTTGGTCATGAAGGCGCCGTGTTTGGTGTAGCTGCGCCCCGGGGTCCGCGGTTCGGGGTCGTAGTAGCGGCGCCAATCCCAGCGATCGGCGGGCATCTCCACGACGCCGTCGCGCTTGTCGACGATAAAGTCCCAGAACGATTCCGGGGAATCGATTCCGCCCGCGAACCGACATCCGATTCCGACAATGGCAATATCCGACACGCAATTTCCTCCGGCTCGACCGGCCTGTGGCATTTGACCGTTGGTGTCAACGTAGAAGCCCACCACCGCGGCGATCGTGGCGATTACCGACCTCTGGAATTTCGGACGGGTAATCGCGCGGTCTCCTGTGATCGGACCCAGAGCGCGAAGTCATGGCTCACAACAGGATTCCGAGAATCGTTGTGACCGGCCGCAACATTGCGCGGTAGCGACCGAAAAGGCGGCGACTCCTGACAAGTTCGACCACATCGCGAGCAGTTGGGAGGCGAATGTGTTCGCCGAGTTGACACAATGGGCAGACACCGTCGTGCGGCGGCGATATCTGGTGATCTTGATAATGGTGACCGGATTGCTGGCACTGGGCACCTACGGGCTCGGACTCGGCGCGGATCTCAGTTCGAAGGGGTTCGACGATCCGTCCTCGGAATCGGTGCGGGCGGCGCACGTGCGCGACAACGCGTTCGGCCGTGACCACAGCAGCGACGTGATCCTGCTGGTGCGGGCGCCCGAAGGCACCACCATCGACGATCCGGCTTTCGCCGCGACGGTCGTGGCGGGCCTGAACACTCTGCCGCAGCGGTTCCCGAACGAGATCGACCGCGTCAACGGCGCGTATTGGCCCACCGATACCGGCGTGGCGATTCCCGAGGTCTTCGGGTCCCCCGACCGTGACTACGCGTTCGCCTCGGTCGCGGTCAGCGGCCTCGACCCCACCGAACAGGGCCGCAATTACCGCAAGGTCGCCGAGGAGTTCGTGATCCCCGGAGTCGAGGTCGAGCTCGCCGGCGGACAGCCGGTCGCACTCGCGTTGAACGACACCATGGTTCAGGATCAGCGCCGCGTGGAATTGTTCGCCGTCCCCGCGGTCGCGATCCTGCTGTTCTTCCTGTTCGGTGGCGTCGTCGCCGCGGCGCTGCCGCTGATCGTCGGCGGACTCACCATGCTCGGCGCGTGGGGACTGCTGCGCTGCCTCACCGCGGTCACCGAGGTGAACTCCTTCGTCTCCCCGGTCGTTTCGATGATCGGGCTCGGCCTGGCGATCGACTACGGACTGTTCGTGCTCAGCCGGTTCCGCGAGGAACTCGCCGACGGACGCACTGTCGACGACGCGGTCCGTCGCTCGGTGACCACGGCGGGACGCACTGTGTTGTTCTCGGCCTTGATCGTCGTGGTCGCGGCAGCCGGGATTCTGGTGTTCCCGCAGGGCTTCCTGCGATCGTTCGCCTACGGCGCGATCATCACCATCTCCCTGGCCGCACTGACCTCGATCACCCTTCTCCCCGCGATGCTGGCTGTCCTGGGCAGGCGCGTCGACTGGCTCGGCGTCGACTGGTTCCGCAAACCGGTCGCGAGAGATCGTGTTACCGGCAACGGCTGGGGCCGATTCGCTGCGGGAGTCATGAAACGTCCACTGGTGGTGGCCGTTCCGATCTGCCTAAGTCTGCTGCTGCTCATCGTCCCGATCCAGAATCTGGCCTTCGGTTCCATCAACGAGCGGTTTCTCCCGCCGTCACATCCGACGCGCCTGGCCCAGCAGCACTTCGACGAACTGTTCCCACTGCGCCAGATCGACCCGATCGACCTGGTCATCGTCACCTTCGACCCCACCACCGCCGATACCGTGCGCGCCGACGCCAACCACGCCCCCGGCCTGGCCGCGCCGTTCGCCGAACCGATGCAGTCGCCGTTCCAGCCCCAGGTCCTCACCACCCAGACCGTGCTCGCCGAATCCGGCGACGCCGAGGCGACCATCGACTATCTGCGCTCGATGCCGTTGCCGCCCGGCACGACGCTGATGGTCGGTGGGCAGCCCGCCGTGGAGAAGGACAGCATCGACGCGCTGGTCGAGCGCATGCCGCTGATGATCGCGTTCGTCTTCCTGGCCAGCACGCTGCTGCTGGCGCTGACCTTCGGTTCGCTGGTGCTGCCGCTCAAAGCAGCCGTGCTGAACCTGCTCGGGCTCGGCGCCACCCTGGGCGTACTCACCTGGGTCTTCATCGACGGGCACGGCGCGGGAGTGTTCGGCTTCACCCCGCAACCGATCATGTCGCTGGTCCTGGTCGTGATCGTGTCGGTGGTCTACGGGCTGTCGACCGATTACGAGGTATTCCTGCTGTCGCGCATCGTCGAAGCCAGAGCGGCGGGCGCTTCCACCGCCGAAGCCGTGCAGGCGGGTATCGCCCGGACGGGCCGCATCATCACCGCGGCCGCGTTGATCCTGCTGGTGGTCACCGGCGCGTTCGCGCTGTCGGATCTGCTGATGATGCGGTACATCGCCTTCGGCATGGTGACCGCGCTGTTCATCGACGCCACCATCCTGCGGATGCTGCTGGTCCCCGCGTCCATGCGGCTGCTCGGGGACGCCTGCTGGTGGGCGCCGGCGTGGCTCGAACGTTTGCGGCCCGCGCCGGAACACGAAACCCTCGCCCACCCGACACCTTCCGGAGCTGCTCCGACGCCAGTCCGCGGCGACCGGGACTGAACCCGCGGAGTACCACCATGAACGTCCGGAGCGGCACCGTCGAGGTGCCCGCCGCCCCCATCCACACGCTGCCCGCCTTCGCGTGGCGCGAGGTATCGATCGTCGCCGCCGTGGCCGCGACGCTGTTCCTCGCCAGGATCGACCGCTATCGGATCGGCGGTGACGAACTGTATTTCCTCGCGGCCGGACGGCATCCGTCGGTGAGCTATGCCGATCAGGGCCCGCTGGTTCCGCTGCTGGCCGCACTGTCGGACCACCTCGCACCGGGATCCACGCTGGCGCTACGGGTACCCGCGCTGCTGTTCACGGTGCTGGCCATCGTGCTCAGCGCGGTGATGGCCAGGGAGTTCGGCGGCGGCCGACTCCCCCAGACCGTCGCCGCGATCGCCTACGCGACCACCCCGATGGCGGTGATGCAATCGGCGATGCTGAGCACCTTCGCCCTCGACATCACCTTGACGGCGGTGCTCGCGTGGCTGCTGATCCGCTGGGTGCGCACGCGCGAGGACTACCTGTTGGTCGCGGCGGGGTTCGTCGCCGCCGTCGACTTCCAGGTCAAGTGGCTGATTCCGATCATCTGGGCGGTGCTCGCGCTCGGCGTGGCCGTGTTCGGGCCGCGGGAGATGCTGCGCAGGCCCGCGTGGTGGCTCGGCTCGGGTCTGCTCGCGGGGTCGGCGGTCCCGATTCTGTGGTGGCAGCACAGCAACGGCTGGCCGCAGCTGGCGATGGGTGCGATCGTGCGCGATGAGCAGCTCGCCACCGCCGGGGTTCTCGCGGCGCCGTGGACGATGATTCAGGTCACCGGTGCGGCCGGTCTGCTGTTGCTCGCCGGGATGTGGGCCGGGCTGCGCGCGCAGCGGTTCCGTCCGTACTACTTCCTGATCCCGATGATCGCGATCGGGCTGGGCGCGGTGGTGCTCGCGGGCCTGCGCCCTTACTTCGTGGCCGGCGCTTTCCCCGGCCTGTTCGCCGCGGGCGCGGTGTATCTGGCGGACCGGGGTATCACGCGACGCGGCGCGATCATCGGCGGTGGCCTCGGCGCGCTGGCTACCGCGATCTGCGTCGCGCTCGTCGTCGCGCTGCCCCTACCGGAGTCGGCGTTGCGGCAGTCGACGACCGACTATTCGCAGATCCACTCGCGCAGTGTGCTTTTCGGTCCGAGCGGCTGGGACGACCTGGCCACCGCGGTCGCCGAGACCTATCACCGGATACCGCCGCGACAGCGCGAGGGTGTGGTGATCGTGACCCAGAACTATTGGCAGGCAGCGGCACTCGAGGAATTCGGGCCTGCCGCCGGTCTTCCCGCGGTGTTCAGTCCGAACCGCGGCTACGGCTACTTCGGCACCCCACCCGACACCGCGACCACGGTGCTCTACATCGGGGTCGACGGTCCCGAGACCGCGCTGCGTACCCGTTTCACACAGACGACGCTGCTGACCCGCGTCGACGAACCCCTCGGCTTTCCCGGCGTGAACCGCGGCGTCGCGCTGTGGCTGTGCGACGGACCGAGCGAACCGTGGTCGGCCCTGTGGCCCGATGCCAAGGAACTGCGCCTGGTCGACGGGACGAGTCGGCATGGGCGATAACGACGCAGCAGTGAACGGAGACAAAACAGTGCGCAATTCGATGGTGCGACGGCTCGCGCTCACGGTGGCGGTCGCCGCCGCGGGCCTGCCTGTCGTCGCGACGGCGCAGGCGGCCCCGGATCTGGTGGCCGCCCGTGCCATGGCGGCGGCTCTGCCCGCGCCGAACGGGTCCTACGCCGTCGCGGCCGCGGCGAACGGGCCGGGCAAGGTGATCGATGTGACCGTGCACTCCGCGGCGATGAATAGACCGGTCACCGTCGCGGTCATTCCCGCCGCCGACCCCGAGGCGCCCGCCGGCTCGCTGTATCTGATCAACGGCGTCGACGGTGGCACCGACACCCCCGACTGGCGCGAGGGCAGCAACTGGTTCACCAAAACAGACGCCCTCGACTTCTTCGCCGCGAAACAGGCGAACATCGTGATGCCGATCGGCGGTGCGGGCACCTTCTACACCGACTGGCAGGCCGACGATCCCGGTACCGGACGCAACCGCTGGCTCACCTTCCTCACCACCGAACTGCCGCCGATCATCGATTCGGCCTTCCACGGCACCGGCCGCGACGCCGTCGCCGGACTGTCGATGGCCAGCTCGGCGGTCTTCCGGATGGCACAGCAAGCACCGCTGCGGTTTCAGATGGTCGGCTCGTTCAGTGGCTGCATCCAGACCAGCAACCCGGCCGGACAGGCGATGGTGGCCTCGATCGTCACCGCGCGCCGCGGCAACCCGCTCAACATGTGGGGACCACCCACCGATCCGGCCTGGACGGCCAATGACGCCGCCCTCAATGCCGAGAAGCTACGCGGGGTCCAGGTGTATGTGAGCACCGGCAACGGCCTGCCCGGCCCGCTGGACACCTTGAACGGCCCTGGTATCCAGCGTAATCCGGTGAAACTGCTCGATCAGCTGCTCATCGGCGGCGTGCTCGACGGGATCACCGTGGTGTGCACCGCGCTGCTGCGCGACCGCCTGGCCGCCCTGGATATCCCGGCGACCTTCGACTTCCGCCCTGCGGGCACGCATTCGTGGGGCTACTGGGAGCAGGACATGCACACCTATTGGGAACGCGCCGCCACGCTGCTCGTCCCCTAGACACACGAAAATCGGGTGCATCGCGGCCAAGCCGTGCCGCGATGCACCCGAATCGTCCGCTCGTCTACAGGGAGCCACCACCCCCGATCAGCCACGGGTTGAACGTGCAGGTCAGGTTCGGGTTCTGCACCGGGTCGAGCGCCCGCAGCGCGATCGACAAAGCACGCGGCGAGTACATCATCGTCAGGTGATCGGAGATGTCCTGCTCGCACCCTTCCTGCAGCACTACGTTGTTGACCGTCGAGCCGGGGCCCTGGTCGAGGAACGTCAGCTCGTACGGGTTGGTCACCTCGTCGTAGCGCGTGCCGACCACGGTGTAGTCGACACCGGGAACGGTGTCACCGTTGGCGTTGAGCGTCTTGACAAAATCCGAACCGACGGTCTGCTGGATACCGGCGTGGCCGACGAAGATCTCGATCGGTCCCAGCACATCGATGCCGAGGTTGTTGACCATGCGGCCCAGGGCGCCGATGCCGTCGAGGCTGGTGCCGTGGTGGGTGGCACCGAAGGTGATCAGGTTCTTCACCTTGGCCGCACCGCCCTCGTACTTGGTGTACCAGTTCGCCATCGACCCACCTTGGGAGTGCGCGATGATGTCGACCTCGTCGGAACCGGTAGCCGCGAGGACCCGGTCCACGAACGCCGCGGTCTGCTTGGCCGAATCCTGGATGTAGCCCGTGCCCATCACACCGGGCAGGAACGAACCGAGCCCGCCGCCTTCGACGATGCTGGAACGGCCGTAGTTGAACGTGAACGTGCAGTAGCCGGCGTCCTTGATGGGCTGGCCCATGTAGGCGTAACCGTTGTAGGCGTTCATCCAGGTGCCGTGCAGCAGCACGACCGGGCGAGGGTGCGCGGCGGTCGGCTTGCAGTTCCAGTCGTTGGTGCCGGGAGCACCCGCGTCGGGGTTCAGCAGGCCGTACCCGAACGCGGGCAGGAACGCCGTCGACGCGGGGCCGATAGCGCCCGGGTCGGAGGAGTAGCCACCCGAGGAGCCCGAGCTGGAGCCGGAACCACCGAGGCAGTCGCCGGAGCCGTTACCCGAGCCCGCACCGCTACCGGAGGTACAGGCCGAACCCGTGCCGCCGAGCCCGCCATCGGTACCCCAGGCCACATCGCGGCCCTGGTAAATGATTTCGGCCAGCTGCTGTTCGGTGGGTTCGGACGCCGGGTCAGCCGCCGCCCCCGCCCCGGAGAGGGCGACAGCAACAACGCTGACGCCCATCAGTATTGCCGCACGCACCGAGCGTGTGCGGCCACGAGTAATGGTCATGCAAGGTCTGCCTTTCCGAATGCGAAAAAGGAATCGGCTCGTAAGCCGCCCCGAACGTATGCCGGAACAACCGGCACGGAAATCGCTTCCGGTCAGGTGTGTGCACCTCACCATTCACTGTCGCGGAACCCCATGGCCGCACACAGGAAATATTATTCACCGTTGCGCCGCAGTCTTTTACGAATAATCCGGCGGGAATCGAGGCGGCACACCCAGATCACACAGAATTACGTATTCCATTGTGCCGGCACATAGCCGGCGCATGCCGCGGACAGCGGTGAAAGAATTCGCCGGATCAGTTGCTGACCGCGGAATTCCGTCTGGTGGCAACCCAGGTGGCGATCTGTGCCCGGTTCGCGGAGTCGAGCTTGGTCAAGATATTGCCCACATGGGTGTCGGCGGTGCGCGGCGCGATGACCAGCCGTGCGGCGATCTCCTTGTTCGTCAGCCCGCTCGCCACCAGGGCCGCCACTTCGTACTCGCGCGGGGTCAGCGGAGCGATCGTGGATCCGGCATCGGGGCAATCGAGCGCCATCGCGACCGCTTCTTCCAGTGGCATCGCATGCCCCTTCCCGAAAGCGGCGGCGAACCCGCCGGCTCCCAGTGCCCGCTCGGTCGCGTCACGGAACAGCGTGTGCGGATGGACGAGAATGATCCGCGGGTCGGTGCCCAGCCGCTCCCAGCCGGCCGCCGCGACACCGAAAAGCGTTGCCGCACGGTGGTGCCGGTCGCGCGCGGACGCCACCCAGGCCAACGATTCGATGTGGTAGGCATCGCCGAAGGTGTTGCCCCATCGGCGGGTGATGCCCAGCGCGGTGCGCGCGCAGGTTTCAGCGGCGTCGGGATGCCCCACCAGCACCTCGATCAGGCTGATCGTGAACAGCAGCATCGTCTGGTAGTAGTAATCACCCTGTGCCGCACAGGCTTTCACCAGATCGCGCAGTTCCGGGAGCCGGTACTGCGGATGCGCGGCCGCGGTCGCCAGCGCGTAGGTGCTGCGCGCGAACACGGTCTCGCGCAGGCCGCTGCCGGGGGGCATGCTGCTCAGCGCGGCACCGGCCAGTTCCGCCGCGAGCACATTGTTCAGTTCGATCTTGGCCACCGTCGCCCGAATGGTGAGCACACGTGCCATCGCGAGCGGGTCGGTCCCCGCGGCGGTCTCGGCCAGGTCGAGCTCGCGGTAGGCGCTGTCGCGATCGGTCAGCCACAGCGAGTGCATCGCCAGCATCGACCACCCGCGTGGCGCGTGCGGCGAATCCGGTGCCAGGCCCAGCGCCCGTTCCAGCCAGGTGTGCGTCTCGTGGTTGGCGCCGGCCATCGTCCAGAATTCCTCGACACACGAGGCCATCTCCAGCGCGGTGCCCGCCTCACCGTCGGTGGACAGCGACCACTCCATCGCGAGGCGCAGATCCAGATGCGCCAACTGCAGTCGCCGCACCAGTTCGTATTGGCGCGGGCCGAGAAACTCCCGGTCGGCCAGCAGGAGCAGCTCCCGGAACCAGTCCCGGTGCCGCCGGGCGACGCTGTCGGACAGGCGCGCGGCGGCGAGTTGCTCGGCACCGAATTCGCGCACGACCTGTAGCAGCCGGAAGTGCACCACCTCGTCGCCGCGGCGCTCGAGGATCGACTTGTCCACCAGCGAATCCACCAGGTCCACCACGGGGACACCGAGATCCACACCCGCGCAGACGTATTCGGCGGCCTCGAGCTCGAACCAGTCCTGGAACACCGACAGGCACGCCCACACCCCGCGCTCGTCGTCGCCACACAGGTGGTAGCTCCAGTCCACGGTCGCGCGCAGGGTCTGGTGGCGATCCGGCACGCCGTGCGACCACGCTGTCGGCAGCGTGAGGCCGCCGGGCCAGCGCGACACCACCTGGCCGGGCGAGAGCGAACGCAGGCGGGCGGCCGCCAGTTCGATGGCCAGCGGGATGCCGTCGAGCAGCCGGCACAGCCGGGCCACATCGGCGGAGTTCGCCGCGGTGATCCGGAAGTCCGACCGGACCGCGCGGGCCCGATCGAGCAGCAATCGCACCGCGGGATATTCGGCGATGCGCGCCGGGTCGTCCTCGCCCGGCCCGGGCACGGCCAACGCGGGCATCCGGAACACCTGCTCGCCCGCGACGCTCAAAGTCTGCCTGCTGGTGGCGAGCACGGTCACGCCGGGACAGTCCGTGAGGATCCTCGCGACCAGGTCGGCACACCCGTCGAGCAAGTGTTCGCAGTTGTCCAGGACGAGCAGAGGTGCCCTGCGCCCGAGATGGTCGAGTACCCGTTCGACAGTCGCTTCTCTGGCGCCGACCCGCAGCCCGAGCTCGCCGGCCACCGCGACGGCGACCTCCTCGGGATGTCGCAGCCCGGCGAGTTCCACGAAGAAGACACCGCACTCGTAGGCCGCGACCAACTCGGCGGCCAGCCGCCGGGCCAGCCGCGTTTTGCCGAGACCGCCCGCACCCGTGATCGAGACCAGACAGCTGTTGTCGAGCAGCTGTCGCACGGTCTCGATCTCGGCGTCACGGCCGAGGTAGCTCGTCGCCGCTGGGTCGAGCGCGTTTCGCACCATCTATCGCTTCGGGTCCGGCCGGTCGAGGCGAAGGCTGTGCCCATCCGGCTCAAGGGTGTGCTGGGTCACAGGTGATGGTACTGCGCACCAACGAAGCAGTGGCCGGACTGGCGCAAGCGAGCAAATCAGCCCAAGGTCGTCGCCTTCTCGTTGTGATCCACCCTGGTCCACGCCGAATCGGTGCACAGACCGCAGGTGGCGCCGACGAAGCGGGCGCGCGCGGCCGCGTCGTCGAGCAGCTGATATTTCAGCCAGTCGGTCATCACGTCCACATATTCTCGGCCGTCGAGATGCCCCGCACCGCCCAGCTCGGCGAAGATCGCGGGTACCTGATCGGCTTTGTCGAACAACGGCTTCACGATGAGATCGGTGTCCACGATCCGGTCCTCGGCACCGGCGAGGAACAATGTCGGCCCTAGAATTCTGCCCGGGGACGCGAGTGGGCCGGGCTGCAGCGCCAGTACGGTTCGTACCATTCCGTCGGCACCGGCGTTGATCGCGCCCGCCCCGCCCTGGGAATGTCCGGCGGCCGCCACTCGGTCGGTCGCGATCTTGCCGTAGTAGACGCTGTCGGACTTGTCGTTTCGCCGGAGAAGTTCCCGGCCGCCCGCGAGCATTTCCGCGCCCGAATTCGACATCGTGGTATTCGCGGCCACCACGACGAAACCCGCCGCTGCCCAGTGCTCGAGCAGCCATTCCTCGTAGTAGCCCGGACCCACCCCGGTGCCGTTGCCCCAAATCACCACCGGGTGGCGGGTCGCGCCGAGGTCGGCCGGCCGATACACGGTGTGGTCGGCCCATTTGTCGATGGTCACGGCGGCCGGGGCCTGCGACTCGGAACTGCCGGTACCCGATCCCAGCGGCCCGTTGCGCAGGACCACCGAGCCCGCATCCGACGGGCTCGCCGTCGCGGGCGCCCCGGCGAGAACGCCCACCAGCGACACAGCGGCGACCGCGATGCACGGCAGGAGACGTACGTTACTGCTCATTTCGCTTTTCCTTCGATCGGCATGCCCGCGACGACAAGCGCGGAGCGTAGATACCACAGGTCCGGGCACCGCTTGGCGTCGAAGCCCGTCAAGGCCGCGATGCGCCGAATTCGGTAATCCACGGTGTTGGTGTGCAAGTGCAACATTCGTGCGGTTTTGCGCCGGTTCAGATCATTGGCGATATGACAGCGCAGCGTTTCCAGCAATTCGGGATGAACAGCGAGCGGTTCGAGCACGGTGCGCAGGTACTCCTGTGCCGGACCGGGGCGGCTGAGCTGATATTCGAGTGCGAAATCGCTGAACCGGTGCACCCCACCGACCCGGCCGATCCGCCGGACGATCTCGAGCAATTCGTGCGCGCATTCCGCGGCGGCGGGAATGTCGTCGAGCTCCGCGCGCACCACCGTCACAGTGATCCGGCGACCCGCGGCGCGCGACAGCGCGGCCGCCACGGTGTCGACGTGGTGTTCGGGCCGATCGGCGGTCGGTATCAGGACGGTGCCGCCCTGAGCCGACAGCGCCGCGAGTGCGTCACCGTCGCACGCCCGATCGAGTTCCAGCCGGATACGGGTCATCGCACGGCGCGCTCGTACCCGTTCGTCGAGTCCGTCGGTGCTGTCGTCGCGCGACTCGTCGCCGATGTCCATCGCGAGAACCCAGTACTCGGCGGCCAGCACGACCCCGCAATCACGGGCCGCGATGCGGGAGCGACTGCCCACGATCAGCTGCTCTGCGAGGTTGTCCCTGGCGTGGTCGCTGTGCCCGGTCACGTCCAGCGCATACCGCACATAGGCGGCGGCGACCGCCGCGGAGACGCTGCCGAGCAGGTCGACGAGCTCGGATGCGCGGATATCGTCGCCCGGTTCCAGGATGACCCGCACGCACCGGTGCACCATGTCGAGAACGGCGTCGACCGCGATGCCGTCGCGCGCCCATTCCACCGCGCCGCGTTCCAGCTGCCCGATCGCCGAGTCCACGGATCTGTCCGCCCGCAGCGCGGCGACCAGCTCCGAGCACAGACCCGCTATCGGCCCGATCTCGTGCCGCCGGAGAGTGCTCGGCCCACGGTCGGCGGAACCCGCCAGCCGCACCACCCGATCGAGCTCGGACTCCCGCACTACGCACACCGTCTCCGGCCTGCTCAGCAGGGCGAGCCCGGATTGTGGTCTCTCGCTCATTGGACGCTCCTCACGCGCTTCGAACCGCGATCCAGCGTGCCGCGCCGCCCGGTGTGTCGGCATCGGTAGAACTGCGTATCTGTGGGCCGAACATCCGCGCTCGGATCCGCACGCGCAGGTCACCGATTCGCCGCCGATATTGGAGCGATGTCGCCGAGAAGTTCGGCGGGAATGAGGACGACGGCACGAACTCCGCCGTAGTCGGACTCGTTCAACCGGACCGAGATACCGTGGGTGCTCGCCAGCCGGGCCACCACGAACAGACCCATCCTGGAGTCTCGCGCCAGCGCGCCGAGCCCGGTTCCTGTTGGGGTATCGAGCATTTCGTTGTAGCTTCCGAACTCGGCGGCGGTCAGCCCGATACCCCGGTCACAGACTTCGACCACCGCGCCCTTGCCGACGATCCCACCGCCGACGTCGACTTTCGCCTCCGGCGGCGAGAACGCGGTGGCGTTGTCGACCAATTCGGCGATCAGGTGGACCAGATCGGCAACCACCGCACCGATCACGGCGATCTCCGGTATCGCGGCGACGCGGACCCGCGCATACTCGGTGGTCTCCCCCACCGCGCTGCGCACGACATCGGCCATCGGAATTGGTTGGCGCCATTGCCTGCCGGGCCTGCTGCCTCCCAGGATCAGCAGATTCTCGGCGTTGCGCCGCTCACGCGTCGCCAGATGATCGAGCCGGAAGAAGACCTCGAGCAGTTCGGGATCCTGCTGTCCGCGTTCGGCGTCGTCGAGAATCTCGAGCTGGCGGTGCGCGAGGACCTGGCTGCGGTGGGCGATATTGACGAACACAGCGTGCACACTGTCGCGGAGCCGGGCTTCGTCGACCGCCGCGGTGAGGGCGACCGCGGCAGCATGCTCGAACGCCTGTGCCACCTCACCAATTTCGTCGCGCCCGAAGTCCAGCGTCGGCGCCGCGTCGTCGATCTCGGGTTGCGCTGTCGCCGAGCGGATCGCGCTCGGCAGCTGCTCGTCGGCGAGGACCAGGGTCGCGGCACGCAATCGCCGGAGCCGCCGAATGATCCTGTCCGCCAGCACAACCGCGATCAACAGGGCAACGATACTGCCGATCAGGACGATGCCCCCGGTGACCAGACCCGAACGTTCGGAGCGTTGCGCGACGTCGACGGCACTGACTCGGGCGTATTCGTGTTGACCGGCGTACGCGGCGAAGAGACCACCGACGACAGCGTCGGCAACCTGCTGCCATTCGAGAATCGACATCGGCATTTCGGCATTACCCGACACCGACCGCGATGCGAAACGCAGATTGACCGCGGATTCCATCGCCGAGAGTCGCCGCCAGGATTCGCTCGCCATGAGATCGAGCAACGCCTGCTTCTGCGGCGAGCCGGCTTCGGCCGCCAGATTTCTGATCTCGGCGTGATAAAAGCCTACTTGCGTCGTGAATTCGTCGAGCCCGAACGCGCTGCCCTGCGAGCTGACCAGGGCGAGGGCTACCGCGTTACTGCGCGACATCGCCTCGGTGGCACTCAGCAGACGGACAGCCTCGGAAACTCTCGTCGCAAGAATCGGATCCGGTGCGGATTGCTGTGCCCGGCGGAATCCATCGCCGAACATCGAGTACGGCGCGTTGAAGAAAGTGTAGGCGTCGCCGACCGAGATCCGGCGGCCGTCGACCCCCGTGCGCAGAGCAGCGATGGCCTCCGCGAGTTTCGCACGCTGAGCGGGCAGGTCGGCCGACGGCTCGTGCCGCGTGGCGTCGACTCGGACGAGCATCTCGAAAGCCCGGTCGACGCGCCCCCGCGCCACGGCCAGTCCGGAAATCGCCTCTTCGCCGGTCAGCAGTCGCAGGGAGAGCAACCGCTCGGCTTGCGTAGCCGCCAACGCCTCGGTGGCGACCGGCCGTATTCGCTCGAGATCGTCGATCCAGTTCCGGATCCGGTAACTGTCACGAACCAGATTTCCCGCCGTCAGCATTCCGAGGAAAAGCAAGGTGAGACTGGGGACGAGCGCGATCGCCAGAATGCGGGTGCGAACGCCGAGCCGAGCTGAGAACATCGGCCCAACCTAGGACCACGCCGGGAATTCGACTCGCACTCGGACGCCTTTTTGTGCGGGAAACGCACGTCCGAGCGCAACCCTTGATGAGCCGACTCAATACCGAACCGCCGAGCGGCGAAAAGCGGCTCCCGCTATCTACCCTTCGCCCATGACAACTCCACGACCTCGCCGAACAGCGACGGTGGCTCTCGTCATCGCCGCCGCAGTCGCGACCGGCACGATGACCGCACTCGGCACGGGAACGGCGACAGCGGCGCCGGCCTGTGCCGACGTCCACCTGGTTTCGGCTCGCGGCACCAACGAGCCCGGCGGCATGTGGAGCAAGTTCCATCTCGGCACCGTCGTCGGCAATCCGGTGTACGCCGCGATCGACGACGCGGCATCCGGCACCGTCGACGCGTACCGGGTCGAGTACCCGGCGAGCCTCGAGCAGCCGGCCTCGGTGCAGAAGGGCAATCGAGACCTGGTCGACCATGTGGTGCGGCAGGCCGCCGCCTGCCCGAACCAGCGGTTCGTGCTGGTCGGGTACTCGCAGGGAGCGAACGTGGTGGACAACGCGATCGGCATCAGCAGCGAGGGCGCCAAGGTCGGCGGTCCGATCGTCGCCACGCTGCCGGCGCAGCTCGACGGGCGGATCGCCGCGATCCTGTTGTTCGGCAACCCGATTCGCGGCATCGGCAAGGAAGTCACCGGCCCCTACACCGAACGCACCTTCGATGTCTGCAACGACAACGACCCCGTCTGCGACCCGGACGGCACCGACTGGAACGTGCACACGCGCTACGCCCGCCATGCCGACGCCGCAGCCGATTTCGTCACCGCTCGGATCTGAGCTCGGCGTGGCGCCACTCCTCGATCGCGCGACCGATGTCGGTGGTCGGGGCCTCGTGGTGCAGCCACTCCCGGGCGAGGCGATGCCAGTTGTGGGTCGCCTCGATCCGGCCGAGCGCGGTCAGCGTGAAAAGGTCGGCGCGGCGGGAGAATACGTGTTCCGGCGGCAGCAGCAGATGCCGCACGCCGCGGTGGTCCGCGGAACGCGGATCGAGTGCGAGGACGACGGCACCGGTGGCCAGCTCGGGAGTCACCGTGATCTCCTCGTCGAGCAGGTGCCAGCCCGCGGCCGACCACACGTATTCCAGGCAGTCCTGCGCCCGCACCCGGGATCCGGGCTCGACGATCCCGCGCTCGGCCCACAGCCGGTAGACCTCGTCGGCCCGGTACTGTTCGGCCGCGCACAGCACCTGTCGTTCCAGCTCGAGATGCTCGCGTTCGATCGTGTTGTACAGCCCGAAATCGACGAAGCCGACGCGCCCGTCATCGGCGACCAGCACATTGCCCGGATGGGGGTCGGCGCAGTACTCGCCGTCGGTGAACATGGCGGTGATATAGAACCGGTACACCAGCTCGCCGACGTGATTTCGCTGCGCCGCGGGAAGTCCGCGAATGGTCTGAAATGGTCTGCCGTCGAAGAATTCGGTCACCAGTACGTTGTCGGTACAGAATTCGCCGATGCTGTCCGGGACGGTGATGTACGGATGCCCACGATAGCGCGAAGCGACCCGGTGCTGGTTGCGTGCCTCTTGCCGATAGTCCAGTTCCGCGGTGATGTTTCGGGCTATCTCCTCGAGCACATCGTGGTCGCCTGCCGACGGAAGAAAAGACTTCCACAGCAGGCTGAAGAACTGCAGATTGCGCATATCCGCCTGCACCGCACGGTCCACGCCGGGGTACTTCACTTTGACTGCCACGTCCCGGCCGTTGTGCAGTCGCGCACGATAGACCTGACCGATCGATGCCGCGGCGACGGGGACCGGGTCGATATCGGCGAACACTCGACCGGCCCGGCCGAGATCGTGCTCCAACACCGCCATCATCTCCGCGAACGGCACCGTCGGCGCACTGTCGAGCAGTGTGGCCAGCTTCGTGCGGAACATCTCGCGATAGTCCGCCGGGATCAGGTCCAGGTCCAGGACCGATGCCATCTGTCCCAGCTTCATCGCCGCGCCCTTCATCCCGCCGAGCACGGTGACGACCTGTTGAGCGGCCTGCAGCGTAGATCGCTCGGCCAGCACTCGACGGGCCTGCTCGGTGCGCCCCAGCATGGCCAGTTTGGTGCCCGCGCCGCGCGCCGCCTGACCGGCCGCCAACCGTCCCAGCCGCGCTCCGCGCACGAGCCGGCCTGTCGGTATCTGCCGGTCTGCCATCGTGGCCTCCTGCGAGTGGTCGATAGGCGAATTGTCGACAGCCGCCCGGATCTCCACAGTGCGCCCGGCCCCGATCTGTGCGAATTCACCATTGCCGCTGTGATCGACAACAAGCGGGTAGCACCGACTCGCCGAAAGGAATACCGATGCCACCGAAACCCGTCGACCGGCGGATCCGGCCGAAGCAGGAGCGGGCGAAGGCGACCCGGGAGCACATTCTCGACACCGCCGCCGAACTGTTCGGGCAGCGGGGAATCGACAACACCTCCACCAATGTCATCGCGGCGCAGGCGCACGTCAGCATCGGAACGCTGTACCGATACTTTCCGGAGCGGTCGTTTCTCGTCGACGAACTCCTCGATCGGCTCATCGCCGATGTCGAGCAGGAGTTCACCCAGCGGGTATTCAGCCTGCCCGTGGCGACGTCGCCGAAGAGCAGCGACGACTATGTCGCCGTCGCGTCCGAGATACTCGATGTCTTCGCCGAAGTACTGATCGCGAAGTCGGATCTGGTTCGCGCGCTCGTCGGCAGTGTGCAGTTCTACAGCAGCGGGCTACCCGAATTCGAGCCGCGTCTGCGAATGCTGGTAAAGCTCATCGTGATCCAGTTCGTCGGGCCCGGCGACGACCGTGACAACGACATGATGTCCTGGGTTCTGGTCAACACCGGATTCGCCGCGGTCTTGCGCGCTTCGGCCGACGACGTGGCCGACGGCGACCGCGCCGCCGCCATCGCCATGACCGCGCGGATGATCGGCACCTGGCTGTACGGCGAGATGCGGGGCCGCGACTAGCACTGGGCTCCTACCGGCACCTCGTCGCGGGACTGGAGGTCGGCGAGAACCAGGCGCAGCAGCTGTTCGGCACGGATACGCTGCCAGCCCAGCATGGCGTGCGGACTGAACCTGGCTTCCTCGAACAGCGCGACCAGTTCATGCGCGCCGTCGTCGTGCAGCACGCCGCTGTCGAAAGCCCGCTCCAGTACTTCCCTCGGCGTATCCGAGATCAACGGCGCCGCAGCCCGATCCGCGGCCAGCCCGGCCTCCATGGCCACATAGCAGGCGATCACGGCGGTCCGCGGATCCTGACCTGGCGCGTTCATCGCGGCCAGTCCCATCTCGGCGGCCCTGGTCAGCGAGTCGACTGTGTTCGAGACCTCTTCCTCGGTCAGTTCCACGCTGTCGACCAGCGGCGCCCGGCCGGCGACGGCGACGCCGACGAGACCGGCCACCGCGATGCCGATCAGCACGATCGCCAGGCCCGCGGCTCCCAGCAACGCCATTCCGCTCAGACGCGACGAGTCGACCGCCGAATCGACCACCTGCACATCGACAGCGGCGGGCGCACCGGGCTGTCCCGCTTCCGCCGGTGTCACCGAGGCGACCGGTGTCGGCTGACGCCGTGCGCCGGGCAAGACGAACAGCATGGTGATGCCGACCGCGAACGTCAGCGCCACGGTACTGAGCGCGATCGGGGCCAGCACCGCGAACCGCGTGAACGACAGACGAACCCGGAGACCGTGCTCGACCGCGGGCATCGCCAACGGCAGCCGATGCTGACTGACAATGACGCCCGCGAGCAAGATCACCACCGATACCAGCAGCAATACCGGCATCAACGCGACAGCGACCGGCGAAGTCCCACCGGTTTCACTGGGAACAACGGTCCCAGGTAAACGCCCGTGCAGCGCGATAATCGCCGCGACAATCAAAACGACCGCCGCGACCAGCCGACCTATTGGCGCCAATATTTTTCCCACAGCCCTACCGCCGAACCCCTGGAAGCCACCCGAAATGCCCACATAGTGGCATTTCGCCCGGCAATCAGGAACCGACCGAACAAGATTTGGTCGAACTCCCTCGAGGCCCCCGGATTCCTTGTCTCCGACAACATTTCCTACCCCGAGGCAATGAATATTCCGGTGTGGTCATCGCTGCTCGGGGCGTCCCCATACCGTCGGATCCGGTGGAGGCCAGCCTTGCGCCCCCGGGAGCGGAAGGTCTGGAACCGCACTCGATCGATCGGGGCTCGACGGATCGGCAACCCGACGCCAGCCACCTCGAAGCGGGCGCGGTGTCGGCGACGCAGGCGTCGCCGAGCTCGGCGCAGGCGCCACGACAGGAGGGGCCACGACCGGTGGCGGTGTCGGGCGCGGGTGCTGGCTCGGCTCGGTGCGGCGCGACCGCGTCACCCGCACGATCACGATGACAACGATGATCACGAGCACCGGGACCAGCAGGACCGCGAGCCACGACAAGTAGCGCACGAGTTGCACATACTTCGCGGATCCTGGCGGCGGCTCGGGCGTCGGAGCCTGTGCGAGCACGGGACCCACAGCGTCGTGTACGGCGAGAAGGACAGTGCTCACCGGACCCCCTCCCGGAAAACCAAGCGCTGCAATCGGATACCCGACCAGTGTGCACCCCGTACGCCGCCTCCGCATCGTTTCCGTGTCCGGTTTCCACGATGGCCGCGGCGGCGTGGGGTGTGTCAGTCGGCGAGAAACCGGGCAGCGTTCGCGTGCGCCCAGCGATCGAATGTGGTGGCGGGGTGGCCGGTGATGTCTTCGACACTGGTGGTGAGCAGGGATTCCGGCGGCGGGGCGAAGTCCAGCAGGACGTTGTCGACGTACCAGGCGGCGTTGTCGCCCATGGTGGGTCGTAGCGCGGTGATGGTCTCCTCGCGGGTGGAGGTGCGAAAGGTGATCTCGCGGTCGAGGGCATCGGCGAGGTGCGCGACCAGGTCCGCGCGAGTGAGGATCTGCGGGCCCGCGAGGGAGTGCGCGCGGCCGAGGTGACCGTCCTCCAGCAGAGCGGTCGCGGCTACGGCGGCGATGTCGTTCATGGCGATGGGCGCACTGGCTGTGCCGGGGTGCGGCTCATGAACAGCACCGGTGTCACGGATCTGCTGAGACCACGTCAGAGTGTTCTCCATGAAGTCGGCGGGCCACAGATGAGTCCAGTCCAGCCCGCTGCCCTCGACGGCGTTACACACACTGCCCCACCAGCTTTCGGGCTCACCCGACAGGTCCACGACGTGCCGCACCCCGGCTGCGCGCGCCAGCTCGAGGATCTCGGTGACATTGTCCGGCGAAGGCGCGAGATACATCCGGTCGACGCCCTCGAATGCCGCGGGCAAGCCGGCCGGTCGTCCCAGATGCCCCCGCGCCATCTGAACGCCTGCGGGCAGCGCCGCCTTGGTGGGGTTGATGGTCAGCGCGCGAATGTCGGTCGCACCGCGCGCGATCAGCTGGTCCACGACCATGCGCCCGATATTGGCCGTCGCCCCGGTAACCAGGATTGTCATCGGTTTCCCTCCGTCTCGGTTCGTTGGACCACTCGATCCTGCCAACGAAATCCGCGCGGCGCACATGGCAATTTCGCGTGGGATCGCAGGCAGATTCGCAAGTCCGCAGCGCTGCAACGAATCCGGTTGCCCGGGGCTTTCGCCGCTGCCGAATCGGTGCTAACTTGACAGCGGAAATCAAGTTACCGGCCAGTAACATGCTTGTGTTGCCGGCCGGCGGGGACAGGGGGCAACACCGTGAGCGCTGCGACGATCGCACTTGGGGTCATCGGCGTCATCATCACCGCGATCTGCTGGGGGTCACTGGCCCTCGGCCTGTCCCGGATGATTCGCGTTCTCCGCAGCGGCCAGCCCGACCGGTCACGGATCGGCCCCGTTCTGCCACGGATGAAGACCGTCGTCGTCGAAGTCCTCGCGCACACGCGGATGAACAAGTTTCGTACTGTCGGTTGGGCGCACTGGCTCGTGATGGTCGGGTTCCTGCTCGGCATGGTGTTCTACTTCGAGTCCTACGGACAGACCTTCGACCCGGAGTTCGGCTGGCCGATCATCGGCGACACGTTCGGCTACCACCTGCTGGAGGAAATACTCGGTCTCGCCACAGTGATCGGAATCCTGGTGCTGATCACCATCCGACAGCGCAACCACCCACGCCGCCCCGAGCGCCTCTCCCGGTTCAGCGGGTCGAATCTCGTTGCCGCGTACGCCGTCGAGACGATCGTGCTCATCCACGGCCTCGGTGACGTGCTGCTCAAGGCAGGCAAAATCGCCACTTACGGTGGTGGCCACGCGTCGAGTGATCTGTTCACCATGCAGATCGCGCGGCTGCTGCCTGCCAGTCCACTGATGATCTCGCTCTTCGCGTTCATCAAGATGCTCGCCGGGGCGGCGTTCCTTTATCTGATCGGCCGCCACCTCACCTGGGGTGTTGCCTGGCACCGGATTTCGGCCTTCTTCAACATCTATTTCAAGCGCGAAGACGACGGTGGCGTCGCACTCGGCGCGGCCAAGCCCATGATGTCCGAGGGCGGCGTCCTCGACCTGGAGACCGCCGACCCCGACGTCGACACGCTCGGCGTCGGCAAGGTCGAAGACTTCACCTGGAAGGGCTTGCTCGACTTCACCACCTGCACCGAGTGCGGTCGCTGCCAGTCGCAGTGCCCTGCCTGGAACACCGGAAAGCCGTTGTCCCCCAAGCTGCTCATCACTTCGCTGCGTGATCACACCTATGCCAAGGCGCCCTATCTGCTCGCCGGTGCCGACGAGATCCCCGAGGCCGCGCGTGCGGAGGCGGATCGTCCGCTGGTCGGTGGCGAGGACGTCCACGGCATCATCGATCCCGAGGTGTTGTGGTCGTGCACGACCTGTGGTGCCTGTGTCGAGCAGTGCCCGGTCGATATCGAGCACGTCGATCACATCATCGATATGCGCCGCTACCAGGTGTTGATCGAGTCGGAGTTCCCCTCCGAGCTCGCGGGTCTGTTCAAGAACCTCGAGAACAAGGGCAACCCGTGGGGGCAGAACTCCAAGGACCGCCTCAACTGGATCAAGGAAGTCGATTTCGACATCCCGGTCTTCGGTAAGGACGCCGACAGCTTCGACGGCTACGAGTACCTGTTCTGGGTCGGGTGCGCCGGTGCCTACGAGGACCGGGCCAAGAAGACCACCAAGGCCGTGGCCGAGCTGCTGGCGACCGCGGGCACGAAGTTCATGGTGCTGGGTGCGGAGGAGACCTGCACCGGTGACTCGGCGCGTCGTGCGGGTAACGAGTTCTTGTTCCAGCAGCTGGCGTTGCAGAACATCGAGGTCATCAACTCGGTGTTCGAGGGTGTCGAGCAGTCCAAGAAGAAGATCGTTGTCACGTGCGCGCATTGCTTCAACACGCTCAACAACGAGTACCCGCAGGTCGGTGGTCGCTACGAGGTTGTGCACCACACCCAGTTGCTGAACCGGTTGGTGCGCCAGAAGCAGCTGGTGCCGGTCGCGACGGTTTCGCAGAACATCACCTATCACGATCCGTGCTATCTGGGCCGGCACAACAAGGTCTACGACGCGCCGCGTGAGTTGATGGAGGCCTCGGGGTCGAATCTGATCGAGATGCCGCGCCATGGCGAGCGGTCGATGTGCTGTGGTGCCGGTGGTGCCCGGATGTGGATGGAAGAGCAGCTCGGTAAGCGGATCAATGTCGATCGGGTCGATGAGGCGTTGTCGACGAATCCGACCAAGATCGCGACGGGTTGCCCGTTCTGCCGGGTGATGCTCAACGATGGGGTGACCGCGCGTCAGGAGCAGGGCCAAGGCGAGGGTGTCGAGGTTGTCGATGTCTCGCAGTTGATGCTGGACTCGATCACCCGTATCGATTCCGCCGCGCTGTCGGCGAACCTGGTCGTCGTCCAGGAGCCGGAGGACGAGTCGGAACCGTCCAGCGTCCCGTAGTACCGGAATATTTCCGGTAACCGTACCGATATCTATGGTGTGGCAATGTAATTCACCATTTATGTCGAAGTGATGATGTTTTTCCGGTATCACCGCTGGTGGGTTCCACGGAATCGCCGTCGATGCGAAAATGTCCTCGGACCGAGATCCGGTCCGGCAGAGGATGTTCCGCCGGATCTGGCGGGCAGACTGGAGGGGCAGGATGCATTTCTCGTCTCGAACAACTTCGGGCGCACAACGACTCGGCGTGATCGCCGTTCTCGCGGCAGGTGCTGTCGGCCTCGCGGCGACCACCACCGCGCAGGCCGCACCATCAGCCGCGGCTCCGATCGTGCAGGGTGTCGACAGCGGCGTCGCGTTCACCGCGAGTCCGCTGGCCGATGGCTCCGGGCTCACGGTGTCCGCCCCGGACGGCACGTTCCGGGTCGTCGGCGGTGCGGTCACGCTCACGAACAGGGAGGGCAACGTGGTCGCGGCCGTGCCGACCCGCATCATCACCGGAGCAGGCGATTTCGACCTGGTCGCGGGCATCTCCGCCGACGGCAGGTCAGCGACGCTGACCCCCACCGCCGCACCGGCCGTCGTCACCGCCAACATGGCCGAATTCGTCGACGCGGCCGCCGACACCGAGGCCCGCAAGCAGCACAACGCGGGCATCGGCGCGCTCATCGGCGCCGGCATCGGCGCTGTGCTCGGCTTCTTCCTCGGCGGAGTCGGCGCGCTGGTCACCATCCCGATCGGTGCGGGCATCGGCGCCCTCATCGGCTACTCGACGCCGTAACGGGTACCGAGTGGTGGCCGGCCTCACGCTGCCACCACTCGGACCGTCGCCGGGCCGCCACCACAGGGTGCACACACGAGTGTTCTACGAAACTGTCTGTGGGACAAGATAAGTTGAGCAGCGAAGCCGTGAGACCGCACGGCGCTCAGGAGGCTCCGCTGTGTCCGACCCCACACGCTATCCAACCGCTCATCAGGGCCGGACATTGCAACAACTCCCCACGCGGCCGCAGCAGTCGTCGGGTGGGTGGATCGTGGCGGCGGTACTGGTGATCGTGGGCGGAATTCTCGGCGCCATCGGTGTCGGCGCCATCGGATTCTTCCGCATGTCGGACAGCGTCGACCGATACCAGCGCGTCACAGTCCCTGGTTCCGGCGATCTGAACCTCGCGCCAGGCGATTACACCGTCTACTTCGAGTATCCGGGTGCGGCCACGATCGAGCCGCCGGAAGCAGTGCGAGCCCGATTGACCGACCCCACAGGGCAAGTCGTGCCGACCGAGGCCTTCAGTGGTGAGCAGTCGTATCAGCTGAGTGGCCACGAGGGAACCGCCGAGTTCACCTTCCACGCGGACCGAGACGGCGTCTACACCCTCGAAACCGACGGCGGCCCCGGCATCACCCTGGCCGTCGGCCAAGACCTCGGCTCCGCCCTCGCAGGCCCGATCCTGCTCGCGGTGGCGATCGCGGTCACCGCCATTGTGCTCGGCATCGCCATCCTGATCGTCACCCTCATCCGCCGCAGCCGCTCCCAGCGACCACCGGCAAGCGGATTCAGGCCCGCGATGCCTCCATCGATCTAGACAACGCTCCCGCGCAGGGCAGATACCTTCGCGGCAGTTCGCAGCCGGACGCTCGTCCGATCAGCTGGCTCGGACTTCTCACCAGCGCGGCTAAGGTCGGCAAGGTTGGTATAGCGGCCGAATCGAGGGAGCGATCATGAACGCGTCGAACGAGCGCACACGCAGTGGCTGGGAGGACATCGTCGCCGCGGATCCGGCGCATTCGAGCCGGTATGTGGAGCGGTTCCGGGCGCTCGCCACGCAGGGGACCGACATCGTGGGTGAGGCGCGGTTGGTCGACGCGATGCTCGGACGTGGCAGCCGGGTGCTCGACGCGGGGTGCGGGCCGGGGCGGACCGGTGGATACCTGCACGATGTGGGGCACACGGTGGTGGGCGTCGACGTCGACCCGGTGCTGATCGACGCGGCACGCGCGGACCATCCCGGTCCGACCTGGCTGGTCGGCGACCTCGCCGAGCTGGACCTGCCCGTCGCCGACTTCGACGCCATCGTGTGCGCGGGCAATGTGATGACGTTCCTGGCCCCGTCCACCCGGTCGGCGGTGCTGGCGGGTTTCGCCGGGCATCTCGCGCCGGGCGGGCGGGCGATCATCGGGTTCGGTGCGGACCGCGGCTACGAGTTCGCCGAGTTCCTGACCGACGCCGGAAACGCCGGGCTCACCGTCGACCTGCTGCTGTCGACCTGGGATCTTCGGCCCTTCACCGACGACTCCGACTTCCTGGTCGCGGTGTTCTCCCGAACCCCCGGTCCTGGCACCTCGACACGGCCCGACGCATGATGGTCTCCGAGGAGCACTAGACCAGGAGGCGCAGGTGTCCGAAACGACGGTGGACGAGGTGCTGGCCGAACTCGCCGCCCTCGACGACCCGAAGATGCGCGCGGTGAACGAGAAGCACGGCGACGATCACGGCGTCAACCTCACCAAGCTGCGCGCGCTCGCCAAACGCCTGAAGACACAACCGGCGCTTGCCCGGCAGCTCTGGGACACCGACGACACCGCCGCGAAACTCCTCGCCCTGCTGATCTGCCGCCCGAAGATGTTCGAGCGTGACGAACTGGACGCGATGATCCGCCAGGCGCGCACACCCAAGGTCCACGACTGGCTGGTCAACTATGTCGTGAAGAAGAACCCGCACGCCGAGGAACTGCGTGTCAGCTGGTTCGACGACCCGGACCCCGTGGTCGCGAGCGCGGGCTGGGCACTGACCACCGAACGAGTCGCGAAGCAGCCCGAGGGCCTCGACCTCACAGGTCTGCTCGACCTCATCGAAGCGCAGATGAAAACCGCACCCGATCGCCTGCAGTGGGCGATGAACCACTGCCTCGCCCAGATCGGTATCGACCACCCCGAACACCGCGCCCGCGCCCTCGACATCGGCGAGCGCCTCGAGGTCTTGAAGGACTACCCCACTCCCCCTGGCTGCACCTCCCCGTTCGCGCCCACCTGGATCACCGAGATCGTGCGTCGGCAGAGCGCCTAGCGGTTCCTGTGCGGGCGTGCTCACACCGCGGTGGCCGTGCTCGCGATCGTAGGTTGCCCGCGGGCGGCCGATGGCCGTTAGCGTGTCCGCATGGGTGTGGATGAGATCTGTGATCGATTCGTCGAGGACTACGCGGCCGCTGATCCGGTCACGGCGACCATGTTCGGCATCGCGGGACACGACGATCGCCTGACCGACTATTCGCCCGCCGGGCACGAAATTCGGGCGCGGATAGCGCGAAACGCGTTGCACGCCATGCTCGACGCACAACCGGCCGATGACGGCGAACGGGTGGCGAAAGCTGTGTTCACCGAACGGGTCGGGCTCGACGTGGAGATCCATGACGCCGGGCTCCCTCTCGCCGCGCTCAATGTGATCGAGAGTCCGGTCCAGAACATTCGGATGGTGTTCGACGTGATGGCCGCCGACACTGCCGAGGACTGGGCGGTGATCGCCGAGCGTCTCGCGGGGGTGCCCGAGGCGCTGGCGGGCCTGCGGGCCTCGCTGCTGGTCGCGGCGGAGCGCGGGCAGGTCAGTGCGCTGCGCCAGATCATCAAGGTCGCCGAGCAGGCGGACACCTGGGCGGGTTCCGGCGCGAACACCGGGTTCTTCACCACTTTTGTCGCCGCCGCGGAAGCTGTCGAGGGTGCGCCGCTGGCGCGGCTGCGGCAGGGCGCGCAGGCTGCCGAGCAGGCCTACGCCGCTCTCGCCGAGTTCCTGCGCGCCGACCTCATGGCGAGCGCGCCCGCCAAGGATGCCGTCGGCGAGCAGACCTACCGCCTCTGGTCACGCTATTTCACCGGCGCGAACCTCGACCTGCGGGAAGCCTACGACTGGGGCTGGGCGGAGTTCGCCCGGCTCGAGGCCGAGATGATCGCCGTTGCCGCCCGGATCGCACCGGGTGCCTCCCTCACCGAGACCGCGGCAGTGCTCGACGCAGACCCGAAATACCGGGTGCGCGGGCGGGCCGGACTCCGGGCGTGGCTACAGCAGATGTCCGACGAAGCCCTGGCATCGTTGCGCGAGGAGCACTTCGAGATCCCCGACGAGCTCATGCGATTGGAATGCACCATCGCGCCGCCGGGCGGAGTCGTCGGTGCGTATTACATCGGCCCGACCGCCGATTTCAGCCGACCCGGACGCATGACCTGGTCGGTGGAGCCGGACAAAGAGGACTTCACGACCTGGCGCGAGGTCAGCACGGTCTATCACGAGGGTGTGCCCGGCCATCACCTCCAGATCGCGACCGCGGTGTACGAGGCGGATTCGCTGAACACCTACCAGCGGTTGATGTCGTTCACCTCCGGGCACGGCGAGGGGTGGGCGCTCTATGCCGAACGCCTCATGCAGGAACTCGGCTACCTCGACGACGACGGCCACCTGTTCGGCATGCTCTCCCAGCAGCTGTTCCGCGCCGCCCGCGTGGTCGTGGACATCGGGATGCACCTCGAATGGGAGATTCCGGCCGGCGCCGACTTCCACGAGGGCGAGCGGTGGACTCCCGATCTCGGCCTGGAGTTCCTGCTGACGCGGACCCTCGAGGACGAGGCCACCGCTCGCGACGAGATCGACCGCTACCTGGGCTGGCCCGGACAGGCACCCGCCTACAAGATCGGTGAACGCCTCTGGCTGACGGCCCGCGAAGAAGCCCGGGCGCGCGCTGGAGCGTCGTTCGACATGCGGCGATTCCACACCCGCGCTTTGCGATTGGGCGGCATGGGACTGGACACGATGCGGGCACAACTCGCCGCCATGGAGTGAGCGGACTTCAGAACAGGCTGGTCTGCGCTGGTTCCGGCGTCGCCGTGATCGTGGAGTCGAGTTCGATGCGGCGACCGACGAGGCGCGTGTCGTTGACCAACACGAGTTCGCTCGCGCCCGCGGGGTCCCGGCAGGCGATGGTGTGGCCGTGTGCGGTCACCGCGTCGAGGACGTATTCGCCCGGCTCACCGTCGATTTCGGTGGCGACCGGGAATCGGCCGTTGGCCTGGATCGTGGCGTAGAAGTCCCGCCCGCCCGACCAGGCGATATCGGTGCGCGTGATGTCGGCGGGCAGCGTGCCCGCGGCGTGCTCGGCCGCGTCGGCGACCGCGGATTCCAGCACCGCCCAGGGGCGCAGCGGTTTCGTGAGGATGCGGGTCTTGGTGACCCCGGCGACCGCCTGCCCGATCCCGGCTCGCTCGGTCACCGTCCGCTCCAGATCCCGAACGTGCAGTCCATCCGGGGAATCGGTGATGAACCGGGCGACCAGCGCACCCTGTTCGAAGAGACGGCGATTGCGCCGCGACGCCGAGGCCGTACCGACCTTGGTCATCCCGTCCCCGAAATACGCGATGTAGAGGTGGTGTGGCTGCGACATGTAGTCGCGGACCTGTTCGGGCAATGCCGCGAGCGGACCCCGGTGGCTGTGCACCACCGACCACCCCTCGGTGACCCGGCACTGCTCGCACTGGCGCCCGGTGTCGACCCGTGCGCGACGAGGACAGGCGACTCGCCCACGACGTCCTGCCCCGAACCCGTTGTAGCCCAAGCAGAATCGTGCCGAATCGGTGATCCGGAACGCCAGCCGCGTGCCGATTCCGGGCAGCAGCTCGGTGGTCCCGTCGTCGCCGAGCAGCTCGTAGAACCATCGACCCTGCTCGTCCCAGCGAGTGCCGTAGTACAGGGCCGTGGAGGTCATCGGTCGAACCTACACCGGCCGGTCGGTGCGGATCACAAGTCGGCAGCCGAAAGATATCTGAACCACCAGTAACCCCCGCACGATTTCCCACACCGTGAATCGGTCCCCTACGTTGAGCGCACAGCAGGGGTGCGAAACCGGTAAGGGGCAAACAATGGACGATCTCGAGCTGCTACTCGACACGGCATTCACTGTGACACCGACCGTTCACATGGATTGCCTGACGCAACAGCTGATGGTCGCCGTCGAATCCTGCTCGCGCAACGGAATCCCCTTTCCCCGAATATGGGAAGAGGTCGAAGACGCACTCGACATGGTCCCGGCGGGTATCCCCGCGGAGTGGCGTTCAGGATTAAGGCTCTACCTCAGCGATCACGTGATTTCGGCATTCATGAATGTGCCGGCCGATGCGAAACCGCTACCCGGCGTGTGAGCTTTTTCGGACCGGCGCCAACGCTCGATCATCGGCATTGGACAGATTCCAACGCACCGCCGCGCGGCCTCGGCCGCTGTTAGCGTGCGGCGGTGCGTATCTGGCTGTTCCCGACGATCGTCCTGACCTTGCTCAGTGCGCTGATGGCCACGATGTATCTCGGCTACATCGTCGACCCCGAGAAGAATCTGCACGACTTCCCGATCGCGCTGGTCGACCAGGATGTGGGCGATACGCTGGGTTCGCCACCGCAATGGCGCGATATCGGCAACGAGATCACCACCGCATTGCGCGACGCTGTACCCGCGGACAAGATCGACCTGCGCGTACTGGGAATTGCCCAGGCCGAAAGACAGCTACGCAGCGGCGAACTCTACGGCGCGATCATCATCGCGGGCGACTTCACCAAACGACTCGGCAATCTCGGCACGGGGAGCGTGATTCCCGGCGAGATCGAACGTCCCACGATCACCGTGCGGACCAATCCACGCACCGGCGCGTTCGCCTCGGCGATCATGCAGCGATTCAGCGACCGGGCATTGACCGAGGTGAACACACGGATCGGTGAGCAGCTACTCGATACCGTGACCGGGACACTCGGTCCTGACTACGCACTGCCGGGTGCGACCGCGGTGACGCTGCGCAACCCGGTCCAGGTGATCCACACCGAGTTCCATCCGCTGCCCGACGGCAGCGGCGCCGGGCTCGGCGCGTTCTTCTACGCGCTCGTCCTGCTGCTCGCGGGCACGCTCGGCGCGATGATCGTGCACACGATGGTCGACGGCGCACTGGGATTCGTGCCGACCGAGTACGGGCCGTGGTCACCGCACGTGCGGCCCGCGCGGATCTCCCGATGGCGCACACTGCTGCTCAAATGGGGCGTGCTCATCGTCGCGGCACATCTTGTGGCGGCGGTACTGCTCGTCGTCGCGCGCATGCTGGAGATGCCTGTCGCACAGCCCCTTCCGCTGTTCCTCTACAGCACGTTCGCGATGATCGCCGTCGGTGTCACCGGCCTGTCGGTGCTCGCCGCGCTCGGCTCGGCGGGGCTGCTGGTGAACCTGATCGTGTTCGTCATTCTCGGGCTGCCGTCCTCGGCCGGTTCGGTGCCGATCGAGGCCACGCCTCGCTACTTCGGCGTGCTGGCCTCGTTCGAACCGCTGCATCAGGTGTACACGGCGGTCCGCGCGATCCTGTACTTCGACGCCGATCTGGGATCCGGGCTCGCGAGGGGCTTCTGGATGACCGCGCTGGGCCTGGCGGTCGGGCTGGTCCTCGGTGCGGTGAGCACGTCGGTCTATGACCGCGTCGGACTGCACCGCAACCGTGCGGCGAACAGGTGACGCCACGGGCTTGTGAGTCCGCACAACCCCGGCTGTGAGGTCGTCGTGATCCCACCAGGCCATTCCATGGGACCGGCGACTACGACCTCCGATGTGGCTATGTTGCGATTCACACAAGTCCCACGACCAGCCCCATTCGCTGTCTGCCACACCGGAGTGCACTCGATGAATTCTCAAGCCATGGACCGGATACCCAATCCGCTCACCATCGCGGGCGGCCGGGCCGCGTCGAGTTTTCTGGGAAACGCCGACGAGCTGGTTTCGCAGCTGGTCTCCTATTTCGCCGAGAACGTGATGCCCTGCCAGTCACTGCCGAGCGAGGCGATGCGGGGTGACGTCACCGAGTTCACCCGCCGCTGCCTGGCGCTGGCGATGGAGATGCTGGACAAGCGCACCACACCGTCCGAGCAGCAACTGGTGGCGCTGCGCGCGGCATCCGCCCAGCACGCGCGGGAGGGCGTGCCCGTCGGCACCCTGTTGCGCGCCTACGCGGAGGGGTTCCGGATCGGCTTCGAGCTCGTCGTCGGGCAGGTGACCGCAGCCGACCTCGCCGAGGTCGTCGCGGGTACCCGCCTGCTGCTGCGCACGCTCGAGGTCATCAACGCGACCGTGACGAGCGCCTATCTCGACGAGCAACGCCAGGTCGCCAAGGAACACCAGACCGGCGCGCAGACGATGGTGTCGGCGCTGCTGAGCGGCCACGGTGTCGGCGCGCTCACCCGGCAGACCGGAATCAGAGTCGCCGATTCCTATCAGGTGGTGGCGCTGATGATTCCGGAGCTGGCCGAGGAGCACGACCCGCGCGTGGACGCGCAGGTGGTGGCGCGCCGCAAACTGCGGCGGGTGCAGGCGGCGCTGGCCGATGCTTTCGCCTCACGGTCACTGGCCCTGCTGAGCACCAACGGTGGCACCCTGCTGATCCCGAGCGATGAACCCGAGCTGCCGCGCATGACCGGCGATGTCCTCGCCACGATCGGCGCGACCTCGGGAGTCGAGCTCACCGCGACCCTGGTGCCCGCCCCGACCGAGCAGATCCCGCAGGCCACCGAGGAGGCACACGAGCTGCTCGAGCTGGTGCGCGGCATCGCCAAACCCGCTGGGCTGTACGAGCTCTCGGATGTCGCGATCGAATATCAGCTCACCCGCCCCGGTCCGGCGCGCGAGCATCTGGCCGGTGTCATCGCCCCACTCGCCACCCATCCCGAGCTGCTGGAAACGCTGCGGACCTATATGGCCACGGGCCTCAATCGCAAAGCCACCGGCCGGCGACTGCATGTGCACCCCAACACCATCGACTACCGGCTGCGTCGAGTGAGCGGGCTGACCGACCTCGATCTCACGACCGCGGAGGGCATTCTGCGGGCCCGTATCGCACTGCTCGCCGACGATATGGTGCACACCAGGGGCGCCGCGTGATCTCACGTGGCGCCCCTGGCCGGGCTCACGCGATCAATGCCAGGGCCGCGGCGATGCCGGATCGGTAGCAGGCCTCCAACTGGGCGCCCAGCAGGTAGTCACCCGCAAGCTGGAGTCCCGCAACGGATTCGGTCTGTTCGCGCACCACCGTGCGGAAGCCGGCGTGATCGGGGAGGTAGGCGCAATGCGCCGCGGCCCAGCTGCGTGTTTCGGTACGCACCCGCTCGATCGCCGGGCCGCCGAGATGACCGCGTACCTTCGCCTCGGCGTCGTCGATCCACGTCGCCAAGAGCTGCGCATCCGGGCTCGGCCGGGCATCGCGCCCGCTGAAGGTGTAGCGGACGATGTCGAGATCGTTCACGCCGTAGACCCCCGCGGCACTGCACGGCCCCGAGTCGAACGCGATCGAGCGAACGGTGCTGCCGAAGAAGGGCTGCTCGTACTGCACCACCGCGACCGTGGACGGGTAGTAGGCCACCTCGCTCAATGCCTTGCTCAGCGCGGGAACCACGGGTTCCAGCAGTCCGGCGGCGGCGTGCGCCGGGATCGCCAGGACGACACCGTCGTAGGCGGAAAAGGTAGTGGCACCGCCGTTTTCCGCCGTATCGAGTCCGATCACCCGGCCGTCCCGCACCACGAGGCGATCCACACGGGTGCCGAGCCGGACCGGCACCCGTCCGGCGAACCAGTCCAGGACCGGCTGCATGCCGTCGACGAGCTGGTCGTAGCGGTCCTGCACCATGCCGAGGCTCACCCCGAACGCGCCGAGGTATACCTCGTCCGGTTCGGCGGCGTTGAGCCGGACTGTCAACGGTCGCAGCACAGTACGTCCGAACTCGGTGCCGAAATGCGCGCCGAGCGCGACGCTGTCGTTGGCGGTGCCCGCTTTCCCGAACCAGTCCGACCCCAGGTAGCGATTGCGTTCGTCGAATCGAACGCGCGCACCGTAGTAGAGCATGCGCGCCGCGTCGATCGGCGAACCCATGCGCAGCAGATGGCGAAGGAATCCGGCGATGCCGGGGTTGTCGAGTGTCACCAGTTCGCCGTTGATGATCTGCGAGCTGTTGATCCCGAAGGGCTCGTACGCCCGCTCCCCGGACGCGGCGACGAACCCGCGCAGCTCGTGGTAATGGCGGCCGATGTTCTTGCCGCCCATCATGATCGGCCGACCGCCGAGGGTGTCGAAGCCGCAGCGGCCGCCGAGCACCGTGTCCTGCTCGAGCAGTTCGACGGTGTGGCCTGCCCGGTGCAGCGCGAACGCGGCGCCGATGCCGGACAAGCCGCCGCCGACAACCGCGTACCGTTTAGCCGATGCTGTGGTCATGATCCGAGCTCCTGTCGTTGCGTGGACACGGGATAGTGCGCCAGCTCGACGTGGGCGAGGGCGATGCGGTTGCCGTACTGGTGCAGCCCCACCTCGACCGTGATCTCGTCCAGGTCGAGATCGCCGACGGCGGCGGTAGTACAGGTGATGGGGGCGTCCAGTTCGGCGAAGTCGGTGAACTGGGCCTCGAGGTCGATCACCGCGGCGACCGGTGAGGTGAGCAGTCCCGCCGAGGTCGCGGACAGCACCGCTGCCTGCCGGAACGCCTCGAGCAGCAACGGGCCGGGGACATGGTCGTATTGGTGGTCGAAGAAGCTCGGATGGCCGCGGTCCACCACCACGACGAGGTCTTGGGCCGTGGTACGGGCGAGCACGACATTGCGCGGGTCGCGCCTGCCGACGAGTTCAGGTGGCAAACGCCGCACCGAGTCGGGACCGACCGCAGCGAGGGTGGAGCGCTTGCCCTGCTGGAGTTCGCGGAACTCGTCGTAAGCGTCACGGGGAAAGGTGATTCCGCTGCCGCGCAGCGTCATGGCCAGTGCCCCGTGGACGGACAGCGTGGCGTCGAAGGATACATCGTGGTAGTAACCGCGCCCGGTGCCCGCCGCGCCGGGTCGCAGGCGCACCACCCCCTCGAGCGGGTCGCGTTCACTGTCGCGGAACAGGCTCAGGTCTTCCACCGCGAACGCCATCCGTTGCAGGCTGGCCGGTGCGTCGGCGGGCACACCGAGGTGTCGCTGACCGACGACGAGCAGTGCCTGCCGGACGGCCTCGACGGCGGAGAAAGGATCGTGGTAGGCGACGAGCCGATCGAACCACAGCGAGTGCGCCCGTGGCACCTGCACGGCGGCAAGGTATTCCGAGCTGCCGACGACCGCGGTGTCGGCGACGTAGACCTCGGCGAGTCCGCGCCGGTGAGCCAGCGCGGCGGGCACCAATTGTTCGAATCCGAGGGTGCCGCGTACCGGCGACAGTCCCCCGTTCACGCGAGCACCGCCTCGTGGGTCGGCGCGTCGATCCAGATCCTGGTGGCGAGTACGGCGCCCAGTGCCCGTGGCGTCGGGTGGGTGAACAGGTCCTCCAGCGAGAGCTGGGTGCCCGCGGCGGCATTGATCCTTCCGCGGAGTTCGAGGGCGGACAGCGAGGTGAGCCCGATCGCGAGAACCGTGGCGTCGAGGTCGATCTCGTCCTCGGTGAGGTCGATGAGGATCTCGCGGATCTGATCGACCACCAGGTTGACCGCGACATCGCGGCGCCGGTCCTCGGGAACGGTCAGCAGGTCCGAACGCGCGGACGGTGCCTCCCCTGCCGGTGCGTCGCGCCGGGCGGCAGTCCGGTCACCGGCGAGTTCGGCGCCGGCGACGCCGATCATGCTTTCGAGGACGGCACTGTCGGTGTGAACCCAGTAGCGCCGATGCTGGAACGCATAGGTCGGCAGATCGACAACCCTGGTGGTGTCGTCGGAACACAGTGCCGACCAACCGACTTCGGCACCGGCGACCCAGGCTCCCGCAACGGCTTTGATCGCCGAGCCGGCTTCGTCGGCCCCGGGTCGCAGCACCGGAATGGCCGTGCTGCCGGTATCGGCGAGTGTCTCGTAGACCAGGCCGGACAGGGTGTCTCCCGCACCGAGTTCGAGATAGGTGACGACGCCGGATTCGTGCAGCCGCAGCACACTCTCGTGGAAACGCACCGGCTCGCGGGCCTGACGTACCCAGTATTCGATCGAAGTCAGCTGTCCCGGTGCCGATTCCGTGCCGGTCACGGTGGAGAGGAAAGGGATGCGCGGTTCCTGGAGGCGAACGGTCGCGACGACCGAGCGGAATTCGTCGACGATCGCGTCCACGTGCGGCGAGTGGAAGCCACGGTCTACGCCGAGCCTGGCTACTCGTCGGCCGCGTTCGCGCCAGTGCCGGGCGAGCTCACCCACCGCGGCGACATCGCCTGCGATCACGGTGGCGTTCGGCCCGTTGGCCGCGGCGACCGACACCTCGGCCTCGCGACCGGCGATGGAGGCCGCGACCTCGGCCATGGTTGCCCGCACGGAGACCATCGCTCCCGGGTCCATCCGCTGCATCAGCCGACCGCGCGCGGCGACCACAGCCACCGCGTCGTCCAGGGACAGCACACCCGCGACGTGCGCGGCGGAGAGTTCACCGATCGAGTGACCGACAACGAAATCCGGTACTACACCCCAGGATTCGAACAGCCGGAACAGAGCCACCTGCACGGCGAACACGGCGGGCTGGGTGTAGTCGGTCCGCGCGAGCAACTCACCCGTTCCGAACATCTCGGTCCGCAACGGATGCTCGAGATAGGCGTCGAAACCCGCGCAGATCGTGTCGAGCGCCTCGGCGAACACCGGGTACGTGTCAGAGAGCCCGCGGCCGATGCCCGACAGTTGTCCGCCCTGACCGGGGAACATCATCGCCAGATTGCCGCCGGTGCCACGGCGTGACAGGACTGCCGAGGGGGCGGTGTGTTCACCGGCGATGGCCGTGAGTCCTTCCAGGAACTCGCCGCGGGTGTTCGCCACGACGACGGCGCGATGGTCGAATCTCGTTCTCGTGGTTGCCAAGGAGTGCGCGATGTCGGCGAGATCGTCCGGGGAATTCGCGACTGCCGCGCGTAGGCGGGCCGCCTGGTCGCACAGTGCGGCGGCGGTGCGTGCCGAGAGCAGCCATGGAGCCGGCGAGGGCGTGGGCCTCGAATGCGCCGGGGCGAAGGTCTGCGTGGAGGCGGCCGCGGGCACCACTGCGTGGCGGGTATCGGCCGAGATCATCTCGGGTGCTTCGGGTTCCGGTGCTTGCTCGACGATCAAGTGGGCGTTGGTGCCGCTGATCCCGAAGGACGACACCGCGGCCCGGCGTGGGTGTTCGGTGGTCGGCCACGGCTGTGGCCGCAGCACCAGCCGGATTCGATCCCCGGTCCAGTCGGCGTGCGAGGTCGGCGCGTCCACGTGCAGCGTGGGCGGAACCATCCCGTGGCGAATGGCCTGCACCGCCTTGATCAGTCCGGCCACGCCCGCGGCCGACTGCGTGTGTCCCATATTCGATTTCACCGATCCCAGCAGCAGTGGCGGCGCACCGTCGCGCTGCCCGTAGGTGGCCAGCAGGGCCTGCGCCTCCACCGGGTCACCGAGCACGGTGCCGGTGCCGTGGCCCTCCACCATGTCGATGTCGGACGCGCGCAGGCCGGCATTGGCCAGCGCGGACCCGATCACCCGCTGCTGCGCCGGTCCGCGCGGTGCGGTGAGCCCGTTGGACGCGCCGTCGCTGTTCACCGCCGAACCGCGCAACACCGCGAGCACTCGGTGCCCGTGCCGCTGCGCCTCCGAAAGACGTTCCAGGAGAACGACACCGACTCCCTCACCCCAGGCGGTGCCGTCCGCGCCCGCGGCGTAGGACTTGCATCGCCCGTTGGGCGCCAGCGCACGCTGACGCGAGAACAGCGCGAACGGCATCGGGGTGGACATCACCGTCACGCCGCCGGCGAGCGCCAGGCCGCATTCGCGCAGGCGTAGCGACTGCATCGCCTGATGAATCGCGACCAGCGACGAAGAGCAGGCGGTGTCGACGGTGACCGCCGGTCCTTCCAGACCCAGCAGGTACGCGACCCGACCCGCCGCCATCGAGGCATGGTTGCCGGTGAAGTAGTAGGTCTCCGCGCCATCCCATGCCCGCGTGGCGCCGAATCCGTAACCTTGATCGCTGAATCCCACGAACACACCGGTATCGGTGCCGCGCAACGTCGTCGGGTCGACACGGGCCTGCTCGACCGATTCCCATGCGAGCTCGAGCAGCAGGCGCTGCTGCGGGTCCATCGCCTCGGCCTCGCGCGGGCTGATCCCGAAGAATCCGGCGTCGAACTCGCCCGCTCCCGCGAGGAAACCACCTTCTCGCACATAGGATTTGGCGAATTTGTCCGGGTCGGGATCGTAGAAGCCGTCCACGTCCCAGCCGCGATCGGCCGGGAACTCCGAGATCAGGTCGCGCCCCTCGATCAGCGCCTCCCACAGGTGCTCGGGCGATTCGATCCCGCCGGGGAACCGGCACGACATTCCCACGATCGCGATCGGTTCCCGTGCGCGTGCCTGCTCGTCCTCGAGCTGCTGTCTGGTCTCCTGTAACTGCCGGGTGGCGCGTTTGAGATACGTGCGAAGTTCCGCTTCGGTGGCCATCGGTCTCTCGCTTTCTGTCTCGGCTCAGACCGAACGGACCTGGTCGATGAGATCGAACAGGGCGTCGTCGTCGGCACCGTCGATGTTGTCGACCAGATCGCGCGGCGAGTCGCCGCGCAGGGTGCGCACGAGGTCGTTGATCCGCAGCAGCAGTTCCTCGACCCGCTCCGGCGGCAGCTCCACACCGGCGCATCCCGCCGCCACTGCGTCGAGCTGTCCGGCGATGCGGGCGCCCGGGTCGTCCACGGGCGCGATCTCGGTGCGCAGGTAACTCGCCAGCGCGGCGGCATTGGGGTAGTCGAAGACGATCGTCGTGCGCAGCTTCGCGCCGGTGGCCGCCTCGAGCCGGTTGCGGAATTCCACGGCGCCCAACGAGTCGAAGCCCAGGTCGGTGAACGCGGTATCAGCGGGCACCGCCTCCGCCGACGCGTGACCGAGGACGGCCGCCGCGTGCGACCGGATGACGCCGAGGATGATCCGCTCCTGTTCGGCGGGCTCCTGGCCGGTGAGGCTCGACAGCAGCTTCGCCGACTCATCGGAACCACCGCCGGCCGCCCGGCGCGGGCCGCGCAGCAGCGAGCGCAGCATCGCGGGCATCTCGTCGACATCGCCGAGCGAGCCCAGCGCCGTGAGGTCCAGGCGTGCGGGTACGGCCAGCGCTCTGCCGGTCGACAGGGCATTGTCGAACAGGGACATGCCGTCGTCGTCGGTGAGCGGGATCAGCCCTTCACGGCGCATTCGCCGCAGGTCGCGCTCGGTCAGGTGCCCCGTGATGCCGGTCCCGCGCTCCCACAGCCCCCACGCCATCGCGGTGGCGGTCAGGCCACGGTGTCTGCGGTGCTGGGCCAGCGCGTCGAGGAACCCGTTGGCCGCGGCGTAGTTCGCCTGGCCCGGGTTGCCGAGCAGGCCCGCGATCGAGGAGTACATCACGAACATCGCCAGCGGGCGCCCGTCGGTCACCTCGTGCAGGTGCCAGGCGGCATCGGCCTTGGGGCGCAGCACTGTGGGGATGTGTTCGGGAGTGTGCTCGCTGAACAACGCGTCCTCGACGACGCCCGCGGTGTGGACGACGCCGGTCAGCGGGTGCGCGGCGGGGATCGCCGCCACCAGTGCGGCGAGAGCGTCGCGGTCGCCGACATCGCAGGCGGCGATGTCGACCTGGGCGCCGAGCGCGGACAGTTCGGCGGCGAGTTCGCTCGCGCCGTCCGCGTCGAATCCGCGACGACTGGTCAACAGCAGGTGCCGAACTCCATAGGTGGTCACCAGGTGCCGGGCGGCCAGCGCGCCGAGTCCACCGGTGCCGCCGGTCACCAGAACGGTGCCGTCGCGGTCGAGCGGGGTCGGCACGGTCAGGACGTATTTGCCGACGTGGCGTGCCTGGCTCAGCTGACGGAACGCCTCGGGTGCGCGCCGCACGTCCCATCGGGTCACCGGAAGTGGTTGGAGGTCACCGAATTCGAACAGCTTGCGCAGTTCGGTCAGAATCTCGTGCAGCCGGTCCGGGCCCGCCTCCATCAGGATGAAGTTCTGGTATCGGACGCCCGGGTGGGTTGCCGCGATCTCGTCGGCGTCACGCAGATCGGTCAGACCCATCTCGATGAACCGACCGCCGCGTGGCAGCAGGTCCAGCGACGCGTCGACCTTGTCGCCCGCGAGGGAGTCGAGCACGACATCGACACCACGTCCGCCGGTCACTTCGAGGAACTTCGCCTTGAACTCGGTGGTTCGCGTATTGCCGATCCGCTCGTCGTCGAAGCCGTTCGCGCGCAGCACATCCCACTTGCCGGGGCTGGCCGTGACGTAGAGGTCCAGCCCGAGATGGCGGGCGAGCTGGACCGCGGCCATGCCGACGCCGCCGGTGGCGGCATGGATCAGCAGCGACTCCCCCGACCGCACCCGCGCCAGGTCGACCAGCGAGTAGTAGGCCGTCGCGAACACGATCGGCGCGGCCGCCGCCTCGTCGAACGACCAGCCTTCCGGAATCTTGATGACCGTGCGCCGGTCGGCCACCACCGTGGCGCTGACGCCGGTGAAGATGCCCATCACCCGATCGCCCACCGCGAAGTCCACCACATCGGGAGCGACCTCGACGATCACCCCCGCACCCTCGCCACCGATGGCGGTGTTCGGGATCGGGTACATCCCGAGCACGATCAGCACATCGCGGAAGTTCACACCCGCCGCCCGCACCGCGATCCGCACCTGCCCGGGTCCGAGCGGCTCGATCTCGGCCGGTGCCAGGAGCATGTTGTCGCCGTGGAGTGTTCCGCGCCCGTGGTCGACCAATCGCCACTCGTCCTCGCCGAGCAGCTCAGCCGACCCGACCGTGTCCGCACCCGCGCGCACCAGGCGCGGCGCGTGCGTCTCCCCGTGCCGGATCGCCAGTTGCGGCTCGGTGGTGAGTGCGGCGCAGCTGCGCACCGCCTCGCGGTAGTCGCCGCGATCATCGAGATCGAGCAACGCGATGCGACCGGGGTTCTCGTTCTGCGCGGACCTCAGCAGACCCCACACTGCCGCCCCGGCCAGGTCACCGACATCCTCGGCGCCATGGATCGCCACGGCGCCGCTGGTCACGAAAACCACCAGGGCCTTGGCGAATTCGTCGTCGGTGAGCAATCGCTGCACCACCGTCTGCACGGCGATCACCTGCTCGCGCACGGCGGCGGGAACGGATGCGGTCGCATCGCTGTGCACGCGGACGACAACGAGATCGCGATCAGCGCGTGCGCAGCGCTCGACAACTACTCTGCTGTCGACAAAGTCCAGCTCGGACCATTCGCCCTGTTCCGCGATGGGTTCGGGCGAGGGTACGGTCACCCAGTTCATCTCGTACAGTCCGCCGTCCGAGGACGCCGGGCGCTGACCCAGCGCTTCGAGGGAGATCTCGCGCAGCGCCAGTGATCGCGCGCTGGCCACCGGCCTACCCGCCGAATCGGTGAGTTCGAGACCGATGCGGTCGGTGCCGACCGGCGTGAGGCGAACCCGCAGCGACGACGCGCCGACCGCGTGCAGCGAGACGCCTTCCCAGGCGAACGGGAGCCGGATCTTGCCGGATTCAGTCGGGCCGACCGTGCCGGTCGCGATCATCGCGTGCAGTGCGGCGTCGAGCAGCGCGGGGTGCAGACCGAACTCGGCGGCCTCCCCGGCGGCTGATTCGGGCAATGCCACCTCGGCGAGGATCTCGTCGCCATGGCGCCAGATCTGGCCGAGGCCACGAAAAGCGGAGCCGTAGTCGTAGCCGACCGCGGCCATCGCCTCGTACGGGTCGCCGACTGCCACCGCCACCGCACCCGCAGGAGGCCAGGCGCCGTCAGCCGACGCCGCGACCTCGTCCAACGGTTGCAAGGTGCCGGTGGCGTGTCCGCTCCACGGCAGCTCCTCCACCGAAGCTGTCTGTAGACGCGAGTACACCCCGACTGTCCGATGCCCGGATTCCTCAGCCGGTCCGACCAGCACCTGTAGTTCCACCGCGCCGGTCTCGGGGATCACGAGCGGGGCTTCGAGCACGAGTTCGCCGACGGTTGGGCATTGCACGAATTGGCCTGCATGCCAAGCGATTTCGATGAACGCGGTGCCGGGCAGCAGGACCGCGCCACCGATCCGGTGTCCGGCCAACCACGGGTGCGAGTGCAGCGACAGCCGCCCGGTCAGCAGCAATCCTCCGTCCTGGGCGAGGCCGATCTTCGCACCGAGCAGCGGATGGTCGTCGGCGTCCAGCCCGGCGCCACGCACATTGCTGCCCTCGCTCACCTCGAGCCAGTACCGATCACGCTGGAAGGCATAGGTAGGCAGGTCTACCGGGCGGGCGTCGGCCCCTTCGAAGAGCGGGCCCAGATCCAGTGCTGCCCCGTGGGAATACAGCGCGGACAGTCCTGCGACGAACGCGAGGTCGCCCGCGATGCCCGGCCGCTGCAACGCGACGGCGGCCATCGCCACACCGTCGTCGACGATCTCGTGCACCATCGCCGTCAGCGCGGCCCCGGGGCCCATCTCGGCGAAGCAGTTGACCCCGCCCTGTTCACGCGCCCACCGCACCGCGTCCAGGTAGCGAACCGGCTCGCGCAGGTGGCTCACCCAGTATTCCGGCGAGCACAACTGCGCGGCCTCGGCCACCTTGCCGGTGAGCGCCGAGATCACCGGCAGGGTCGGCGGGCGATAGGTCAGGCCCCGGCAGATTTCGCCGAATTCGGCCAGCACAGCATCCATCTGGGGCGAATGGAACGCATGACTCACCCGCAATCGGTGGGTACGCACACCGTCGGCCGCCAACTGCTCGGCGATGGCGTCGACGGACGCGGGCGCACCCGAAACAACCACGGACGCGGGCCCGTTCACCGCGGCGATGCTCACGTCGTCGTATCGACGCACGAGTTCGGCGACGGTCTCCGCGTCCGCGGCGACCGCGACCATCGCCCCGCCCTGCGGCACGGACTGCATGAGCCGACCACGCGCGGCGACCAGGGTGCAGGCATCCGGCAGCGACCAGACCCCGGCCACATAGGCCGCCACGATCTCGCCGATCGAGTGACCGAGCACGAAAGCCGGTCGCAATCCCCATGATTCGGCCAGCCGGTACATCGCCACCTCGGTAGCGAACAGCGCGATCTGGGCGATCTCGGTCCGGTCGAGCGAGGTCGCGTCTGCCCGATCGTCGAAGATCGTCTCGCGCAGCGGCGTATCGCGATGCTGATCGAATTCCGCGCAGATCTCGTCGAAGGCGGCGCGATAGACCGGATAGCCCTGGTACAGCTCGTGCCCCATCCCGGCACGTTGCGCACCCTGACCGGGGAACATCACCGCGGTGACGGCCGCGATCGCGCTGCCCCGCACCACATTCGGTGCGCCCTGCCCGTCCGCGAGCGCTCGCAGCCCGGCCGTCAGCTCCTCGGCATCGTGGCCGACGATCACGGCGCGATGCTCGAACCGGGCGCGGGTGTCGAGCAGCGCGACACCGATATCGACCGGGTCGGCGCCACGTTCTGCCTCGACCCGACCGAGCAGCGCGCCTGCCTGCGCGGCCACCGCCGCGGCGGACCGCGCGGTGAGGACCCACGGAATCACCGGCGGTGCGACGGATGCGGGCGATCGCTCGATCGCCGGGGCGGATTCGCCCCGCTCGATGACGACGTGCGCATTGGTGCCGCTGATCCCGAACGACGACACCGCGGCGCGCGGCGTCCGCCCGGTCGCGGGCCATGCCCGCGCCTCGGTGACCAACCGGACCGAACCGGACGACCAGTCCACGTGCGGCGTCGGCTCGTCGACGTTCAGCGTCGGCGGCACCACCCCGTGCCGCATCGCCATCACCATTTTGATCAGCCCACCGACCCCGGCGGCGGCTTGCGTGTGCCCCATATTCGACTTGAGCGACCCGAGCAGCAGCGCCTCGCCGCCCTCGCGCTCGGCGCCGTAGGTCGCGAGCAAGGCCTCCGCTTCGATGGGGTCACCCAGGCGGGTGCCGGTGCCGTGCGCCTCGACGACGTCCACCTCGGTCGTGCTCAACCCGGCATCGGCCAGCGCGGATCGGATCACCCGCTGCTGGGACCGCCCGTTCGGGGCGGTCAGACCGTTGGACGCGCCGTCGGAATTCACCGCGGTGCCACGCACCAGACCCAGGATCTTGTGCCCGAGGCGCCTGGCCTCGGAGACGCGCTCGAGCAGCAGCATGCCGACGCCTTCGCCCCATGCGGTGCCGTCGGCGCCCGCGGCGAACGACTTGCATCGGCCGTCGGCCGCCAGCGCACGCTGGGTGGAGAACGCGACGAACGCGGCGGGCGTCGCCATCACGGTGACACCGCCGGCCAGCGCCATCGTCGACTCACCGGAGCGCAACGATCGCACCGCCTGATGAATCGCGACCAGCGAGGACGAGCACGCCGTGTCCACGGTGACCGACGGACCTTCCAGTCCCAGCACATACGACACCCGGCCCGAGGCGATACTCGACGCCTGACCGGTCATCAGGAACTGTTCGATCGTCGCGCGCACCCGCTCGTCGATATCGCGCGACGACGGGCCCTCGGTGTCGGGCATCAAGCCGACGAAGACCCCCGTGGCACTGCCGCGAACAGTCGTCGGGTCGATGCCCGCCCGCTCGAAGGCCTCCCAGGCCGTCTCGAGCACGAGTCGCTGCTGCGAATCCATCGCCTGCGCCTCACGCGGGCTGATCCCGAAGAAGTTCGCGTCGAATCCGGTAGCGCCGTCGAGGAATCCGCCCGTGCGCACATACGACTTGCCCGGCACACCCGGCTCGGGATCGAACAGACCCTCGACATCCCAGCCGCGATCGGCCGGCCACGGCGACACCAGACTGCGCCCCTCGACCGACGCCTGCCACAACTCCTCCGGCGAGGTGACCCCACCCGGATAACGGCACGCCATGCCGACGATGGCGATCGGCTCGGTCGCCCGCGCTTCCACATCATCGAGGCGCGCGCGGGTGGTCTGCAGTTCCCGGATCGCCTTCTTCATGTAAGTGCGTAGTTCGTCTTCGCGAGCCATAGGGCAAACATCTCCTGCATCAGAGGTATCGACAGGGAATCGAGCAGTGCGGCGGGATCGGGTATTCGCCCGGCAATCCACTCGACAACACTGACCGGCGCCACGCTACGACAGCGGGCAACCGAATTCCCCGCGCGCCGGGCCTCTTTGGGAAACGACCAACAGTCCTCGCGTCGTCCCTGACATTTTCCAAACGCATTGCCACCCGGTGACCGCGATTCGTAAGGTCATGCGCCATGGCAAGGACTCCCGATCCGATACCGGATCAGCACGGCCGACGATTCGTGATCACCGGAGCCAACGGCGGCCTCGGTGAGGTGGTAACCCGCACGTTGGCAGCCCGTGGCGCCACGGTGATCATGGCGTGCCGTGATACCGAACGGGGTCGCGCCATCGCTGATCGGCTGGTCGGCGATATCTCCGTGGCGGCCCTGGATCTTGCCGATCTGTCCGACGTACGGCGCTTCGCGCAAGAGCGCGGCGAATTCGATGTGCTGATCAACAATGCCGGATTGATGAATGTGCCGTTCGCCCGTACCGCCGAAGGATTCGAAACACAATTCGGCGTCAACCATCTCGGTCACTTCGCTCTGACGGGCCTGCTCCTGGATCGGATCCAGGACCGGGTCATCTCTTTGTCGAGCATTTCCCACGGGTGGACCAAAGCACTACCGCTCGACGATCTGCGCTTCGAGCACCGCCGATACAGTCGACACGCGGCCTACCCGGAATCGAAGCTGGCCACCCTGATATTCGGCCGCGAACTACAGCGCAGGCTCCGCGAATCCGGGTCGACGCTGCGTTCCTACGCTGTGCACCCCGGCGTCGCACCGACCGGCCTCGTCGCCAAGACGCAGACGCCACTCGACTACGTTGCCGAACCGTTCATCCGCCTGGTAGGCCAATCACGCACCGCGGCAGCACAATCGATGCTCTATGCCGCCACCGCCCCGGATGCGGATCCCGATATCTATTGGGGCCCGACCAAGCTGTTCAACACCCGGGGACCGGTCAGCGCCTGCCCGTCGAGCGCGCTGTCGCAGGATCGGGCCCTCTGGCAGCAGTTGTGGACGGCATCCGAACGCGCCACCGGTGTTTGCTACCCCGCGTCGGCGGTGATCCGTGAGAATTAGCCTGCGCACCCTGGCCTGCGCCGTCATGGTCGGGCTTCTCACCGCCTCCGGCCCGCCGTCGGCCGCCGGGGCACCCCCGGTGTACCCGGCTCCCGACCCCGATCCGTTCTACGCCGCGCCCGCCGACATCGCGAGCAAGGAACCCGGGGCTGTACTGGCAGTCCGGGTCCAGGAGCCACTGCCCTACTTCCCCACCGCCACAGTCACTTTGGTGAAGTTCCGGTCCAATGATTCCCAGGGCAGGCCGATCGCCGCGACCACCACGATCCTCACCCCGAAAGACCATCGCCCCGGCGCGCCGCTGCTGTCCTACCAGCACATCATCAACGGCCTCGGCACCCAGTGCGCGGTCTCGCGGGCCCTCTACGCCTACGATCCGAATCTGCTCTATCGCGCTGTGCCGCTGCTGAACACGATGCTGCTGCGCGGCTGGAGCATCGCGCTGCCCGACCATCTCGGCCCCAACGCCGCCTACGGCGCGGCCAGGCTCGGCGGCCAGATCACTCTCGACGGCATCCGGGCCGCGACCAGGGTCGCGCAACTGGGTCTCGCCGACAGCCCGGCGGCCATGCTCGGGTACTCCGGCGGCGGCATGGCGACCGGCTGGGCGGCCGCGCTCGCACCGCAGTACGCGCCCGAACTGCGCCTGGTCGGCGCCGCGCAGGGCGGGGTGCCGATGAACATCACCACGATGGCGCGCGCACTCGGCTTCGCCCCGCATCCCATGTTCGGCCTCGCGATGGCCGCGGCACTCGGACTCGAACGCGAATACCCCGACCGCCTGCCGATCAGCGGACAGCTCAACGACACCGGCCTGGCGGTGCGCGATGCCATGGCCAACGGGTGCACGGTCGAACTCATCGCCGCCGGAGCCATGCACAGCGCCTCCGACCTCGCCTCGACCGTCTCACTGATCGACGACCCGCGAGCGTGGGAAGTCGGCGACGCCAACAGCCTGGAACTGTTCGAGCCCGTGCCGACGATCCCGATCTTCGAGTGGCACACCCCCATCGACCCGCTCATCCCCGTCGACGCGGTCGACCGCACGAACCAGCGCTACTGCGAGGCCGGGACACCGGTGCAGTCGGAGCTCTATCCGAGCCCCGACCACCTGGCCACCGCGGTCATGGGTTTCCCGTCTGCCGTCGCGTGGCTCGACGCCCGCTTCCGCGGCGAGCCCGCACCGAGCAACTGCTGACTTCCGCCAGAGAGAAGGATCCACCATGCGCCGGATTTTGACGGCCGCACTCACGGTGCTGTTCTACGGCCTCACCCTCGCCATCTTCGCTCCCGCGGCGACGCCGGAGCCGCGCTACCCCACCCCCAATCCCGATCCCTTCTTCACCGCACCGGCCGATATCGGCGACTTCGCGCCCGGTGATGTGGTGCGGCAACGGAAGTTCGACCTCGGCCCCTACCAGGGCACCGACATCTGGCACGTCGCCTTCCGCTCGACCAACTCCGCGGGTGACCCGATCATGGGCGTCACCACGGTCCTGATCCCCGCCGGTGTCACGAACCCGCCGCTGGTGTCCTACCAGGCGCTGATCAATTCCCTCGGCACCAAATGCAACCCGTCCACCTCGCTGATCAACGACGAAACCCCCGACGCCTTCGGCGCGGCTCTGCCGCTGGGCCGCGGTTGGGCGGTCGCCTTGCCGGACTACCTCGGGCCGAATGTCGCCTACGGCGCCGCCCGGCTCAGCGGCATGGTCACCCTCGACAGTGTGCGAGCGCTCCAGCGCGCGCCCGAACTCGGCCTCGGCCAGTCCCCCATCGCCCTCGCCGGGTACTCCGGCGGCGGGCTGGCGACCGCGTGGGCGGCCGCGCTGCAACCGACCTACGCACCGGAACTGAAGCTCGCGGGCGTCGCCGCCGGCGGCATCCCGGCCGACCTCGAACAGATGGCCCTCGGGATCGGCTTCGGGCACCATCCCGGTTTCGGCCTCGCCTGGGCGGCGGCGATGGGCCTGGAGCGCGAATACCCCCGGCGTCTGCCCATTTCCGACCAGCTCAACGGCGAGGGCCTGTGGTTCCGTGACTTCACCGCTGACGAATGCCGGCGCTTCCTGCTGTTCCACGGTGTGGCCCGCAGCGCCGAACAGCTGGCGGCGACCAAGTCCCTGATGGACAGCCCCGAGGCACGAGCGGTGTTGCGGGAGAACAGTTTGCGCTACGACCCCGAGGTGCCCGAGACGCCGATGCTGATCTGGCAGGGCGTCTTCGACGAACTGACCCCCTTCGACGCCGTCGAAGACGTCGCCACCCGCTACTGCGCGGCAGGCGCGCCGGTCACGTTCTCCCGCTATCAGATAGCCGAGCACATGACGACCGCGGTGGCGGGTCTGCCCGAGGCCTGGAACTTCATCGAAGCCAGGTTCCGTGGCGAACCCGCGCCGACCCGCTGCTGATCAGAGCGCGCCGAGCAGGTCTTCGAGATGAATGGGCACGTGGCGAACGCGGACACCGGTGGCGTGGTGGATCGCGTTGCCCACCGCGGCCGCCGAGCCGACGATGCCGATCTCGCCGATTCCCTTGCTGCCCATCGGGTTCAGATGCGGATCGTGTTCGTCGATCCAGCTGACGTCGATCTCGCCGATATCGGCGTTGACCGGGATGTGGTACCCGGCGAGGTCGTGGTTGACCACGGCGCCCAGGCGCGGATCGAACTCGCTCTGTTCGAACAGCGCCATCGACAGACCCATGGTGACAGCGCCGATGAATTGTGAACGGGCCATCCGTGGATTGATGATGCGGCCCGCGCCGAAAACGCTGACCACGCGCGGAACCCGGATCTCGGCGGTGTCGGTGTTCACGCGGACCTCGACGAAGTGCGCACCGAACGCATGCGTCGAGAAGTTCTCTCTCCCCGGATATTCGGGCGCCTCGACCGTGATCTCGGCGCCGTCGACGGGTTCCGGCCCGAAGCGGTCACGGAAGGCCCGCGCGGCCCCCACCACGGCCGAACCCCAGGACGCCATGCCGGTCGAACCGCCCGCGACCGTCCCCTGGGGGAGATCGGAATCGCCGATGCGCAGATCGATGCGATCCGCGTCGACCCCGAGGGCGTCGGCGGCGATCTGGCCGAGGGAGGTCCAGGTGCCGGTACCGATATCGACGGCGTCGATGGCGACTTCGTAGCGGTCGCCGGTGTAGCGCACGCGGGCGCTGTTGCCCGCGGAGGTATCGGCCGGGTAGGTCGCCGCGGCGACTCCGGATCCGACCAGCCATCGGCCTTCGCGCCGCGACTTCGGGGCCGGGTCACGCTCTGCCCAGCCGAAGCGCTCCGCCCCGGTACGCAGGCATTCGACCAGCCCACGGGTGGAGAACGGGCGCCCTGATTCCGGGTCGACCTCGGGTTCGTTGTGGATGCGCACAGCGATCGGGTCCATGCCGAGGGCGATCGCGAGTTCGTCCATCGCCGTCTCCGCGGCGAACATGCCCGGACAGTGCCCGGGCGCCCGCATCCAGGACGACACGGGAACATTCAGTGCCGCGAAACGGTGCGAGGTCGATCGGTTGGCCGCCGCGTACATCACGCGGGTGACCACGGCGGTCGGCTCGGCGAATTCCTTCACGGTGGAGGCCTGCGCGATCGCGTCGTGGGCGATGGCGGTCAGGGTGCCGTCGGGGTGCGCGCCGAGCCGGACGCGCTGGCTGGTCGGCGTCCGATAACCGGCGAGGGAGAACAGCTGTTGCCTGGTCAGCGGGAGTTTCACGGGTCGCCCGTCGCAGAGTTTCGCGGCCATCGCCGCGAGCACGATATTGGCGTGCGGCTCACCTTTGGATCCGAAGCCACCGCCGACGAAGGGCGCGATCACCCGCACCCGCTCGGGCGCCAGGCCGAACAGGGGCGCGATCTCGGCGCGCACCACATGCGGGCCCTGGGTGGAGTCGAAAAGCGTCAAGGTGTCGTCGGTCCAGTGCGCGATGGTGGCATGCGGTTCCATCGGGTTGTTGTGGACCATCGCGGTCGTATAGGTGTGGTCGATGGTGACCGGGGCGATCGCCATGGCGGCGTCGACGTCACCGATCGTGGTGTCGGCGGGAAAGCCGCCGCTCACTTCCCCGGGGTTGTGGAGGTCGTCCCGGTCGGCACTGAACGTGACGTCGGCGGTCTGCTCGTCGTAGGTCACCCGCACGTGCGCGGCCGCTTCGCAGGCCACCTCCAGGCTCGTCGCTACGACGGCGCCGATCGCTTGCCCGCGGAACGCGATCTCGGCGTTCTGCAGGATGAACAGTTCGTTGTCGTCGTCGACGGCCAGCCGGGGAGCGTTGTGGTGGGTGAGCACGGTGACGACGCCGTCCATCCGTTCGGCCACGGAGGTGTCGATCTCGCGGATACGCCCGCGGCTGATCGTCGACTGAATCACGAAGCCGTACAACGGATCCTGTTGCGGATGCTCCATCGCGTAGGGCGCGACACCGCGGAGTTTGGCCGGCCCTTCGATACGGGTGGGCGAGCTGCCGATCGCCGGTGAGTTCATCGCACCTCGCTCAGCTCGCGCAGGGCCGCGACGAGCACATTGCGCGCCAAGGGGATCTTGAAACCGTTCTGCCGCTGTGGGCGCGCAGCGGCGAGTTCGACATCCGCCGCGGCGGCGAAGTTCTCCTCGGTGGCCGCCCGGCCGCGCAATTGCGCTTCGGCGGCGAATGCTCGCCATGGTTTGGCCGCGACACCGCCGAACGCGATCCGCACATCCCGCACGACGCCGTCGGCGATGTCGACGGCGGCGGCCACCGAGACCATGGCGAACGCGAACGACGCACGATCGCGGACCTTGCGGTAGGTGGAGGTGCTCGCCCACTCGAGCGCGGGCAGGTCGACGGCGGTGATCAGGTCACCGTGGTCGAGGATCGTGTCCCGCTCGGGTTCGCCGCCGGGCAGCCGATAGAGGTCGACCAGTGGGATCTCGCGCTCACCGACGGCGCCGAGCACCCGCACGACCGCACCCAGCCCGGCCATCGCCACCGCCATGTCGGAGGGATGGGTGGCGATGCACTGATCGGACGCGCCGAGGATGGCCTGGTCTCGATCGAACCCGCCGATCGCCGAGCATCCGGTGCCCGGGTCACGCTTGTTGCACGGCACAGTCGAATCCTGGAAGTAGGGACATCTGGTGCGCTGCAACAGATTTCCGCCGGTGGTGGCGAGATTGCGCAGCTGGGCCGACGCACCCGCCAACAGGGCAGCCGACAGCATCGGGTACCGCGCCCGGACGGCCGGATGCGCGGCGAGATCGGCATTGCGCACCGCCGACCCGATGCGGACACCGCCGTCGGGCAGCTGGGTCACCTGATCGAGCGGCAGTCCGCTGACATCGACGAGCTTGCCCGGCGCGATGATCCCGAGTTTGAGGTGATCGACGAGATTGGTTCCCGCACCGAGGAATACGGCGTCGGGCTCGGCGAGTACGGCCGCTACCGCTTGCCCCGCGTCAGTGGCGCGTTCGTAGGCGAACTCCCTCATCGAGCGACCTCCTGAATCGCCGCGACGATGTTCGGATACGCCCCGCAGCGACACAGATTGCCGCTCATGCGTTCCCGGATCTCGTCGGCGCTCAGCACGATCTCGCCCGTGGGGTCCGCCGTCACGTGACTCGGTGCGCCCGCCCGCACCTCGTCGAGCATGCCGACCGCCGAACAGATCTGGCCCGGCGTGCAGTAGCCGCACTGGAAGCCGTCGTGTTCGAGGAATGCCCGCTGGACCGGATGCAGGTCGTCACCGTCGGCCAGTCCGTCGGCGGTGACGATTGTCGCCCCGTCGTGTGCGACGGCCAACGCGAGGCACGACGTCGCCCTTCGGCCGTCCAGCAGGACGGTGCACGACCCGCATTGCCCGCGGTCGCAGCCCTTCTTCGGGCTGGTGACGCCCAGTTGTTCACGCAGGGCATCCAACAGGGTGGTGCGGGTGTCGATGTCCACCACCCGCGTCCGCCCATCGACGGTCACACTGATCCGCGCTCGCATCGAAACGGCCTCTCGTCGTGGGACACCGACTCCGCACAGGCCCCTCCGGGCCCGCTACCAGCACGTACGCAACCACAGTACGCACTTCGGCCACGGTACCAATCCGGCCGTCGGCCGTCGTGCACCCCGACCACATCCGCCGTGGTTTCGCCGGAGATCACCACCGGCGTGATCGCCGGGACGTGCGCGCTGTGTTTCAGTCGGCGAAGCGGGCGTTCACCCAGGCGAGGGCGTCGTCGTTGCTCGCGCCGAGGATGGCGCGGTGATCGACGCCGGGGTAGGTGCGGTATTCCACGGGTTGGCCGGTCAGCTGCTGCTGAGCGACCATGGCGTCGGTGCCGGCGGGCAGGACGACGGTGTCGGCCTTGCCCTGCAAGACCAGCATCGGGGTGGTCAGAGCCAGCCCGCTGGGGTCGTTGTCGTCGAGAACCCGCACCAGCGCACCGGGATCGGCGTCGGCGGAGAACGTGTCGCCCGCGCCGAGCCCGCCCCAGGAATCCCGCGCACGCAGCTGTCCGATGCAGCGGTCATCGGCCTGGCCCACCATCGAATCAGCTTCGGCGGTAAGGAATGCCGACGGATCGATGTCGGCGACGGTCTGGGCGCCACGGATGAACAGCGGAATGAACGACACCGAGCCCGCCGGTGCGTCCACCTTCTCGGCGATGCCGGTCCGCCGGGCGAGGGTGAAGGCCTGCACGACCGGCCCCAGATGCGAGGCGGGCGCCATCGCTACCGCACCGAGCAAGCGCAGTTGCGGCGCCCACTGCTGCGAGCGCGCGTTGGCGTAGACGGCGGCCTGACCACCCTGCGAATGCCCCATCGCCACCCAGCGAGTCCCGATCTCGGGCGCGATCACCCGCGCCGCCAGGGCCATGTCCGCGACCGCACGCTGCTCGGCCTCCCCGATCAGATACCCGTGCGGGCCCGGCGTACCCAAACCCTGATAGTCGGTCTGCGCCACCGCGTATCCGGCAGCGATCCACCGGGCCAGGGTCTCGCGCGTCAACGAGGTGTAGTCGTGAGCGGGGAATCCGGCGCCGGTGTCCCGCGAAGGTGCGCACACGTCGGCGGTGCCGGTGGTGCCGTGTGCCCAGGAGACCAGCGGCCAACCGCCGGCCGGCGGGGTTCCCTCCGGGACAGCGACCGTACCGGAGACGGCGACCGGCTGACCGTGCACATCCACCGACCGGTAGAGCACAAGGAAATTGCGCGCCCCCGGCAGTCCCGGCTCCCCGGCAATCGGCTGTGACGAGATCACCGATCCGTGCTCTCCTGCCACTGATTCCGGTGCCGGAGAATAGAATTCGAGACCGGCCGACGCGGGCTCGGCGGTGGCGGCCGGGACCACCGAAGCGCAGACGGCCAGCACCACCGCGACCGCCCGTGCGCATCGACGCGCGACGATCGACGCCGGCTCCGTGCCTGATTCCATCACCACTGAATCCTCCTGATTCGTCGCGTCGAACACGTCCCGGTCGGGCCGCGGCGCAATATACCGCTCCGCCGCACAGCGCTCCCGTGGCGCACCGATGAGTTTGCGGGGGCGACATCGTCGTAGTGATAGACAGTGGATCGATCGGGATCCGCGCGCGCCGGGGCACCGAAAGGAACCAGCTATGAGGATCGCTACGTCGAAGGACGGCACCGAACTCGCCTACGACGTGTCCGGTGACGGGCCTGCGCTCGTGTACATCACCGGCGCGACGTGTTTCCGGCGGTTTCGGCCGATCGCCGCCGACGTGCGGGTGTTCGCCACGCGCTTCACCGTGTACAACTACGACCGGCGCGGCCGTGGGGACAGCGGGGACGTACAGCCGTATGCGATCGAGCGGGAAGTCGACGACATCGAGGCGATGGTCGATGCCGCCGGTGGGCGCGCGATTCTCTACGGACATTCCTCGGGTGCCGCGCTGGCGCTCGAAGCGGCGGTACGGATGCCGGACAAGATCGACAGGGTCGTGATCTACGACGCCCCCTATGTGCACGACGAGGCCGAACGGGCGTCCTACGCCGAGCTGGCCGCGACGGTGCGTGCGCTGCTCGACCAGGCGAAGAACGCGCGAGCGCTGAAGGCGTTTCTGCGCGGGATCGGGATGCCGGGCGCGTTCGTCGCGCTGCTACCGCTGTTTCCCGGGTGGACGACGATGAAAGCACTCGCCCCCACACTGATGTACGACATCGCGATCACCGAGACACTTCCCCCGGTGGAACGTTTCGAGAAGATCCGGGTTCCCGTGAAAGTCGTTGTCGGGGAGAAGAACCCGCCCGGAATTCAGCAGGTGTCCCGGGAGCTCGCCGGGGCGATTCCCCAGGCGAGGCATCAGGTGCTCGCCGGGCAGGACCACATGGTCAGTGCCAAGGCGTTGCTGCCGATTCTCACCCACTCCGCTGCGAACGATTGAACCCGGACCTGGCTTATCGGCCCCAGATCTACGTCGTCGTCCACGACGCCGGGGGAATCGTTCGGGTGGGCGCGGGCGCGGCGGCCAGAGCCTCGGTTCGGCTCGGGTAGACGGGTAGCCACTCGGTGAGACCGGCCGCGACGATGATCCGGTTGGTGACCGACGGCACGGGATTGACCACACTCATGCGCAACTGACTCTGCTGCGCGCGGGTCGCCATGTCGAGGATCGCCCGGCAGGACATGAACGTCACGTCTCTGATGTCGATCACCAGGTGGCCCGACTCCCCCTCCGCCGTGATGGCTCCATCGAGAATGGTGCGCCATCGAGGCAGGTTGCAGGCGTCGATCTCGCCGTGCACGTGCAGAACGGTGGCCGTGTGATGGAGAGTGACCTCCGCACGCAGTGCTGAGTCGGTTTCATCGATCCGCGACGGTTGGTCGCCATGGCCGGAATGGGTGTTCACGAGTGCCCGATCCCTCGACACCGGCAGGTGTACACACTGCCCCGGCCGGTCCTGGTTCCTCAAGACCGGCTGGTGGTTCCATTTCAGCACGCCACATCGACTGTGTCTGCGATTGTGATGGATCTGATGCGCCCGGCGTCGCGATCAGCGGCAGCCCTCGAGGGTGGCGTCGGCGAGCTCGCCGATCACATCGGCGATCTCGCGTCGTCGATTCATCGCCGCCAGCTGCCGGCGCGCGCCGTTTCCGCGCTCGCCGAGCGCCCTGACCGCATCGGTGACGAAGTCGTGATCACCACAACGATGCAGTGCCGATGCGATGTCCTCGACGAGCCCGGCCAGCAGGTCCCGGTGGGGAACGACGCGACCCGCGACGAGGTCGAGGCCGTTGCCGTCGAGCCCGGATCGCGCGGCGTTCCAATAGGCGGCGCGCAGGACTTCGCCGGGCACGTTGGGAGCGGGAATGTCCTGCGCGATCGCGTCGAGCGCGGTAGTGACGATTCCGCGGATGAGGGCGGCCAGCAAGGCGGATTCCTCGGCTGTCGCCGGAACATCGCTCACGCGGACCTCGACGGTCGGAAAGGATTCCGACGGGCGGACATCCCAATAGACCATCTTGTTGTCCAGGATGCTGCCGCTGGATCGCATCATCGCGACGATCGATTCGTAGTCACGCAGCGACCCGAAATACGGCGGCGGACCCGCGCTGGGCCACCGGCGCCACAAAATACTGCGCCAACTCGCGTAGCCGGTCTCGCTACCGCGGTAGATCGCCGAATTCGCGGTCAAGGCGAGCAGTACCGGCAACCGTGGCCGGACATGATTGCTCACCAGCACCGCGGTTTCGCGGTCGGGCACCGCCACGTGCACGTGGCACCCGCACAGCCCCTGCTCGTGGGCGATCATGCCGAAAGCGTGCGCGATGCGCTGATAGCGCGGCGTATCGGTGACCGGGTATCCCTCGGGGACAGTCGGCGGAACCGCGACCGCCAGCAACCGGGTGCCGTGCTCGGCCGCGCATTCGGCCACCCGGCGCCGTGCGGTCCGCAAGTCCGCCAGCAAGGCGCCGATCTCGGAGTGCACCGCGCTGCTCGTCTCGACCTGACAGCTCGTCAGCTCCAGCTGCAGATCGATCCCGGCCTTCTTCGCCGTCTCGGCGACCAGCGTGTTCTTCGGCGCGGGCGCGCCGGACTCGGGATCGGTCAGCAGGAACTCTTCCTCGACGCCGACCGTCGGTACGTGCGCGGACACTTCTCACCTCCAGCACCTGCGGAGCGGGCCCGGGTCATCGGTCCGGTGAAGGACTGATGACCCGGGCGGCGTGACCGGTCAGTCGCGGAAAGCGTCCTTGACCTTCTCGCCCGCGTCCTTCAGGTTCGACTTGACCTGCTCGCCGCGACCCTCGTTCTCGAGATCGCGATCGTCGGTGGCGCGGCCGGTGGTTTCCTTGGCCTTGCCCGCCAGCTCTTCGGCCTTGTTCTTCGCCTTGTCAGCGATACCCATGGCATTCCTTTCAGGCTGTTTCTCGGCCACTCGGTGGCCGTGGGCCGTCCTGGGGACCCATCGACGGCCTACCCGGGTCTGTCAGGTGCAAACAGGCGCGGCGCCCAGGGTGAATAATCAACGCATGACCGAACTGGACAACGCATCCACCGCAGAGCGCGCGCTTGTCGAACGCGTGGTCGGGGTCGGCGACTCGTTGACGGTCGGCCGATTCCGGTTTCGATTCGCCACCCGGCAATGGGAATGGTCCGATGAGGTCGCGCGGATGCACGGCTACCAGCCCGGCACCGTGCCGACCACCGAGATGCTGCTCTCGCACAAGCATCCCGACGATCGTGATCGGGTCGCGGCCATGATCACCTCGGTCGAGGACAGCGGCGCGTTCTCCAGCCACCACCGCATCATCGATACGCACGGCCGGGTACGCGATGTGCTGGTCGTGTCGGAGCCGCTCATCGACGCGGACGGCACGGTGATCGGCACCGAGGGCTATTACATCGACCTGTCCGACACCGCGGCCGGATACCGGCGCGAGGCACTCGACAGCACCCTGCCGGGGCTGCTGGAGGCGCGCATGGTGATCGAACAGGCCAAAGGCGCGTTGATGCTGGCCTACAGCGTCAACGCCGACCAGGCGTTCCGGGTACTCCAGTGGCGCTCACAGGAGACCAACGTGAAGCTGCGCGCCATCGCCGAACGGCTGGTGGCCGCGCTGCCGACCGTGGCCGGTGACGAGGTGCGGTTGCGCACCCGGCTCGACCACGTCCTGCTGACCGCGCACGAAGGCGCCCAGGCGGACGCCAACGGTTAGCGGCGACCCGCGACCACGCGGATGATGTCCAGCCGCGGATGGCTCGCGTCGGGCCCGTTCATGCTTCCGCGGCGACTCCGGTGCGCAGATAATCCACGACGGCCGCGTCGATCCGCTCGCCCGGCACGATCGCGGGAATACCGGGTGGGTACGGGGTGAGTTACTCGGCGGCGATCCGGCCGACGGTGGGCGCGCAACCCGTCGGCGGCTTTGGTAACCGCTCGCGCCGATGGGGGTGAATCCGTAGCGGCTGAGCCCGCGGTAGTCGGCTACCGCGGCGACCAGCGGGGCCGTGCGGTGGTCCATCGAACCGACCTCCCTGATTGCCTATAGCCGCGCCGCGAGGCCGGGGCGCGGTGACACCGAGGGCGCGGTCCGAGCCGAGCCGGGATCGAGTGTCTCGGTGAGACCTCGAAGGATCGGCGGCGGGGGTACGTCGGGGCCGGGCGGCTCAGGCGGAACAGGCACCGGATCACCGGGACCGGGCGGAGACGGCGGGGCGGGCACCGGATCGGGGCCGGGCGGGCTCGGCGGCGGGGGCACCGGATCCGGGTCGGGTGGGCCCGGCGGGCGAGGAATCGGATCCGGGCTCGGCGGGCTGGGTGGGGCGGGCACCGGATCGCCCGGGTTCGGCAGGAACGGGTCCGGCGGAGGGCCTGGTGGTGTGGGTTCCGGCGGTGTCGGCACCGGGCTCGACTCGGTGCGCTCGATCGCGAACATCATCGCCTCCTGTCATCGGGTGTTGCGGCGGGCGCACGCCGTTGGGCACCCGCGAAAAGCCGCGACGCAGGTCGAGCGCGCACCGCGATGACGCCGTTGGCATCGTGATGGTGCGCTCGACCTGCCCCGAGGTAACTCCGGTGTCGACACCGTCCTACGAAAGCGTGGCTGAGCCGGTTCTTCGGCGCCCGTTCCACATTCGGCCGATCGCCACACTTGGTGGGATGCCCGCGCACTCGCACTCGAAACGACGCACGCGCACAGTGCCGGTGCGGGTCAGGCGTCGGCTTCGATGCGCGCCCACGCACGATGCTCGGCGAGATCGGTGAGCAGCGCGCTCGTCGCTGCCACCGCGTCGGCGACGGTGATTCCCGGTGCATCGGGTTCGATGTCGTTGCGCTGCAGCACCGAGGCCGCTGTGCCGACCGCGGCGATCGCCTTGCCGTGCCGCCACATCTCCTCGACCAGCAGGTTCACGCGGGAGTCCGCCGACGCGGCCAGTAACAGCGCGCCATCGAATTCGACCGATCGCATGGTGGCGAAAGTCCGTGCCACCGGCACACCGTCGATGACACCGCCGCGCGCCGCGACGACCATCGGCCGGACCCTGGCCTCTTCCAGCGCGGTCGAGACCTCCCGTATCGCGTCGCCCGAGGTGGTGTCGTCGACCAGCAGGGCCACCGCTCGCCCGTCCACCGGGAAGCTGCCGTGTCGCTGCGACAACGCGGGACTCGGTGCGAGGTCGACATGGTCGCTGTTCGGGGCGGGCTTGTCGAGGCCGAGTTGACCGGCGACGTACTCGGCCAGCCCGTCGTCGACATTGACCAGCATCTGCAGAGCGCGCCGCTGGATCGTCTCGGACTGGCATTTCCCGAGTTCGAACGAGAACGCGTCGGCGAGATGCCGCTGTTCGCCGGTGGTCAGGCTGCGATAGAACATGCGCGGCTGCGAGTAATGGTCGGCGAACGACACCGATCCCGCACTGTTGGCGGAGGTCCGCAGTTTCGCGGTCGGCCGCGGAATGGGTGTCGGCGATTCGACGAAGGCTTCGCCGGCGAAACTCGCCGCGTAGGGGCAACCGCCGCCGAGCGAATTGGGTTTGTAGGCAGCGACTCCGGGGTGCACGGCACCCTGGTGCATCCCGTCCCGAAAGAGGTCGTTCACGTCGGCGTGCGGCGTATTGATCGGCAACTGGGTGAAATTCGGGCCGCCGAGCCGGCTGATCTGGGTGTCGAGATAGGAGAACAGCCTGCCCTGCAGCAGCGGGTCGTCGGTGACCTCGATGCCCGGAACCAGGTGCGTGGGGCAGAAGGCCACCTGTTCGGTTTCGGCGAAGAAGTTCTCCGGATTCGCCGTGAGCCGCAAGGTGCCGATGGTCCGCACCGGCGCGAGTTCTTCGGGGACGATCTTGGTCGGGTCGAGCAGATCGATGCCCTCGAAGAGGTGCTCGGGCGTGTCGGGAAACACCTGCACACCGAAATCCCATTCCGGTGCGTAGCCTGCCGCGATCGTGTCGGCCAGATCCCGGCGATGGAAATCCGGGTCGAAACCGGCCGTGAGCTGCGTTTCCTCCCACAGCATCGAATGCACGCCCAGGCGCGGCTTCCAGTGGAATTTCACCAGACTCGTCGTGCCGTCCTCGGCGACGAGACGATAGGTGTGGACGCCGAATCCCTCCATCATCCGCAACGACCGTGGCAGCGCCCGGTCCGACATGTTCCAGAAGGTATGGGCGGTCGCCTCGGTGTGCAGGGTGACGAAATCCCAGAAGGTGTCGTGAGCGGACTGCGCTTGCGGGATCTCCCGATCCGGCTCGGGTTTGCCCGCGTGGATCACATCGGGGAATTTGATCGCTTCCTGGATGAAGAACACCGGAATGTTGTTACCGACCAGGTCATAGACCCCTTCGCCGGTATAGAACTTCACCGCGAAACCGCGGGTGTCGCGCACCGTGTCGGCCGACCCGCGTGAGCCGAGCACCGTCGAGAACCGTACGAAGACCGGGGTGCGCGCGTCGGCGGCCAGGAACTTCGCGCGGGTCAGCGACGCGGCGGCGCCGTTGGCGACGAACACACCGTGGGCGGCGGTGCCCCGCGCGTGCACGACCCGCTCGGGGATGCGTTCGTGATCGAAGTGGGTGATCTTCTCGCGCAGATGGAAGTCCTGCAGCAGCGTCGGGCCGCGCGGTCCCGCCTTGAGCGCGTGATCGGTGTCGGCCACCCCCGCACCCTGCGGGGTGGTCAGCCGAGGCCCCTGCTGGGCGCGCACGTTCGCGTCACCGGGAATGGGCGCACCCGTGAGGCTGCGCAGCGCGGGCCCCTGCTGGTCGGCTGCCGGACCCGCCTGCTCACACGGTGTCCCGGCGTCCTCATCGGGCGGAGTCGGCGGATGGGTGAATTCGGACGGAATATCGCGGTCGGTCATGGTATTTCGTCGTCCCTTCGTCGCGCGCGGGAATTCGGAGAACGGCCTGCCACTTCTTCGACGGACTACCGCGTTATCGGCGGGGCAAACAGCGGTTCGGACTCGGCTCGTGGGGTAAGCGGCGCGTATGGAGATAATTGCGATCGTGGCTTTGGTTGCCCTCGTCGCGGTGGTACTGGTGATGCGCAAGACCCGGGGCAGGCGACCGGGAGAACCGGAGTCGACAGGTAACGACCCGAAATGAGCTCGAGGCGTGACCCGGCGGTTACGGGGTAACCTCCGACAAACAGTAGTGGATGAGGGAGGTGGCGTGCGGGCTCGAGATCGCGACACCGCTCCCCGCTCGAGAACTGTCGGGTTCCAGGTGCCCGCCGAACTGGACCAGCTGAGCATGGTGCACGCCCTCGCCGAGACGGTGCTGCTCGTGGGTGGTTTCGCGCTCGACGAGGTCACCGACCTGCTGCTGGCCCTCGACGAGGTCGCCACCGCGTTGATGCTGGTCGCGACGCCGGACTCCCTGCTCGATTGCGCGTTCACCGGTGGGGACGGAGCGCTCGGCGCCCGGGTGAGCGCAGTGGCACGAGAGCCCACCGCCCTCGATGAGCAGTCCTTCGGCTGGCATGTCGTCGCGACGCTGACCGACGCGCTGCGCACCGACTACGCCGGGTTCGACGCGGCCCGCGACGGCTACCCCACCACGGTCGAATTCGGCTGGATCCGGCGATTGCACGGACCTGCCAAGTCGTGACCATTGCGCGCTAGCCTCGTGGGTAGGGCATAGCCCCGGGTCCCGGTGGGTACCCCATGAACACATCTGCAACCGCCTGGAAGTGAGGCAAGTAGCGATGACATGGGAATCAACGACAGCTTCGGCCGACCGTTCGACCGCCCGGCGATCTCATTCGCACGGCGACAGCTACGACAACATCGAACCGTGGTTCGAGAAGCTGCGGGCGCTCGAGCCCGGCGACGAACACCACGACACCGTACGCGCACAGGTCATCGAACTGTGCTTGCCGCTCGCCGATCACATCGCGCGCAAGTTCAACGGCCGTGGCGAGCAGTTCGACGACCTCGAGCAGACCGCCAGGGTGGGGCTGGTGCTCGCCGTAGATCGCTATGACGTCACCCGCGGCTCCTCCTTTCTGTCCTTCGCGATCCCCACGATCATGGGTGAGGTGCGCAGGCACTTCCGTGATCGCACGTGGGCGGTGCGGGTGCCGCGACGGCTCAAGGAGATCCAGCTCAGGATCGGGCCCGCCACCGAAGAACTTTCGCAGCGGCTCGGCCGGTTCCCCACCGCGCACGAACTCGCCGACGAGCTCGATGTCGACCTGGTCGAGGTGACCCGCACGCTGGTCGCGGGCAACGGCTACCAGACCAACTCCATCGACGGCGTCACCCACGACGGCCGGGACAACTCCACCCAGCCGATCACCGACACGCTCGGCAGCGACGAGCCCTGCTACCAACTCACCGAGGACGCGATGGCGGTCCGCCCGCTGATCGCCGCGCTGCCCGCCGAGGAACGGCAGGTGCTGATCATGCGTTTCTACGAGTCCCAGACGCAGGGCCAGATCGCCGAGCACCTGGGTGTCTCGCAGATGCAGGTCTCGCGGATCCTGTCGCGGACCTTGACCTTCCTGCGTGAGCAAGCGCTCGCCGAGCCGACATCGACTCAGTGACAGCGGCGCTGACACGTGCCAGAATTGTTCCAGGTTGAGACCTCCAGCCGACCCCGGTCCTCGTCTACCGCTCCCCCCAGCCGGTAGATGCCTGTCGGCAGCGACGACCGGTCATTCCTGTCGCACAGGAGGTTCTATGTCTGTGGTCACGGATCGTCGGCATTCGAGTCGGCTGCGCTGGTACCGCGGATGCTCCGCGGATGCCGCGGCGGAGCTGGCCTTGCGCGACCCGGGACGACCTGGCTGCTGGGTACTCCAGGGCGGCATCGAGCTCGACGCGGCGCGCCTGCCGCGATTCCGTTCGCTCCTCGATCGCTCCGTGCGTTCGGGTGCACGCGTCGTCGTCATCGACCTGCGCGACACCGAATTCCTGAGTATCCGCGTCGCGGCGATGCTGCGCGACGCCAAGGTCGAGGCGTGGACGCACCGGGTCGACATCCGCCTGCTCACCGGCACCCGCGAGGTGGAGCGAGCACTGGATCTGGTCGGTGTGCGGCCGCTGTTCCGGTGTTACCTGTCGATCGACGAGGCCTCCCGATCGGAACCAGGTCACTGACAGGCCGTTTCGCTCACCCTGATCCTGGGTATGCGCTCGATGAAGCCACTCCGCGCACGCTCGGGAGGAGGACATCGTGGATTCGAGCGACCGGATCATCACCTCGACCCGTGCGACATCGACCCGCGTCCAGATCGACGCCGATCTGAGCCAGGTTGTCATGCTCCGGGCGGTCGCCGAAACCGTCGCCTTGATCGCCGGTTTCACCGTCGACGAGGTAGCCGACATCCGCGTAGCACTCGACGAGGCGGCCACCTGCCTGATCCTCGACGCGGTACCCGAATCCCAGATCCACTGCGAGGTGACCGCCGACGGATTCCGGATCCGGATCGCTGTCACCGCGGTCTGTGACAGCGACCACCCGATCGACACGACCGGATTCGGCTGGCACGTGATGCACTCGATCACCGACCACCTCGCCGCCGACCACGAGACCTACGACCGGGAACAGGGCGGTTACCCCGTCGAGATCGCCTTCACACAGGTGCGACGGGTGCACTGAGCACCTCGCGTAACGAGCTGCGATCCTCGTTCCAGCACGTCAGTACGTGATCGGCGAAGCGATCCTCGAGCAGGTTCGTCGCCTGGATGCCGAACACGACCGAGGCGGCCTGGCCGGGTTCGGTGGCCAGCAATCCGGCGATGACATCGCGGCGCATCACCTGTTCGTGCACTGCGTCGGCTTCGACGTGTTCGGCGTAGAAATGCGCGCACGCGGGATGCGGGAGCAGCGTGCGGGCGAGCTCGGCCAACCGACGCGACGCAGGCGGCGAGGTGATCTCGGCATTCGCGAAATGGCCGATCAGCGCGCCGCGCAGGCCACGGTGCAGGCCGAACAACGTCATCATGTCCACCAGCGCCAGCATCGGCGCGGGCACGGTGTCGAGGTAGTGCAGGTAGCCCGGCTCGAGGTCGGCGCCGGCCAGCAGATCGGCGAAGAGTCGCGCGTGCACGCGTTCGCCGCGGCCGGCGCCGAACTCGTCGAACTCGACCGCCACCAGCGACGCCTTCACCTGTCCGCGCAGGCGCGGGATCACCCAGGCATACGGGTCGGCTTCGATGTGGTGATAGATCGAGCGGTGGACGAAGTATTCGCGCAACCGGTCGGCCGTCCCCCGCTCGGCGAGGAATCCCGCGATGCCGTCGGTGTCACGGGTCGGTTCGAGGAGACGGTCGAGTTCTGCCTCGACGTCCTCGCCGCCGGGGACATCGGCATGCAGGGCTGTGAGCAGCTGGTTCTCCAGGTCGCGACGCAGGCGCAGCAGGTCGGGGTCCCACTCCCAATTCTCGTCGACACCGCCGAATCCCTGATAGTGCAGCTCGTAGCAGGTGTGCAGGGTCAGCAGAAGATCCTCGCCGTAGGGGTCGAGGCGGCCGACCTCGGGAACCGCCGAACCCGGTGTCCGCGTGAGCAATTCGGTGACCGCGGCAGACAACTCGCCACGCGGGCGCGGCAGTGATCGCAGAGCCGTCATGGGGCACTCCTCGGATGACGTCGGCGCCGGTGGCTCGTATCGCACAGCGGGTAGGTGCTCGACCGGCGACACAGACACAGCGCCACCACGAAACGGTCGCAGTGCAGGACCGTCCCGTCGGGGGTGACCACCTCGACGGGACCGTCGATGAGCGCGGGCCCGCCGTCGGTGAGCACGACCCGCCGCGCCTCAGGCTGGGTCGGCGACGGGAGACGATGTTCGGTCGACACGGATCACCACCAGTTCCTCCTCGCGCTGACCGGGCTGGATGAAGCCGTTGGCGGCCAACCATCCGGCGCGAGACCGCATGACCGGCCCGAACGGCACCGTTCCGGTCGCCGCGACGTGTGCGTTCTCGCCCAGTCCACGCAGTTGGCACAGGCTGCGCTCGGGGTCGCTGATCGCCGAATGCACGATCAAGCCGACGCCACGTTCGGTGAGCAGATCCGGCAGCATCGCGCACAACCGGTCGAGCACGCTTCGGCCGTCGGGGCCCGCGTCCCAGGCCAGCGCCGCACCGCGACCGGTCGCCCGGCTCGCGGGAACATAGGGCGGATTCGCGACCACCACGTCGAAGCGCGGCAGCCGCAAGGCGGATCCGAAATCGCCGTGCAGCAACTCCACCGCGATGCCGCGCAACCGGCAGTTCATCCACGTCGACATCAGCGCCGACCAGGACAGGTCGACGGCGGTCACACTGCCGGCACCCGCCGCGGCGGCGGCCATGGTGAGCGCGCCGGTCCCCGAGCAGACGTCAAGCACCCGCCCGCCGGGTAGCGACGGCACTTCACGCATCGCACGACTGAGCAGCCAGGTATCGGCCTGCGGCCGGTAGACGCGCGGCGCCCGCAGGACGACCATCTCAGTGTCCCCGCGGCTCGTCCAAGGCGAGACCCTCCTGCGCCTTCACCCGCCTGTGCTCGGCGACTACGAGCCCGATCCCCACCACCAGACACACCGCACACGCCACACCCGCGATCACGGCCCAGCCGCCGAAGCCGTACCCGGCCGCGGTGAGCGTGAGACCGAGCAGCACCAGCCCGATAGCGGCAAGAATCAATCCGGGCCAATTCCTGGTGTCTCTGATCGACTCGCCCGCATGGGTGCGAGTGGTCCGAGCGTCATCGGGAAACTGTTTCTCTGACTGATTCATCGCGCAGCTCCTTTTCGAGGACGAGACCGCCCTGTCGTGGACATGCCCGCAATCCGTCGAAGCAATCAGCCGCCCTCGCGCCGACCCGGTCGAAACACCGATCGACCAGGTGATTCAGTTCGTTTCGATGACCTCGGTCACCGGGCGGCGCGGGGTGGCCTCCAACGGTGCCGCGGCGTGCGGCATGACGCCGACTCGGATCATGACGTGCGGATAGGCGCATTCCTGGAGGACCGTGGTGCGGATCTGGTCGCGTAGATCCAGCATGCCGAGCGGTTCGGATTGCAGGCTCGTCGCCAGGCCGAGGTAGGTGGCCTGCAGCAGGATCGCGCTCGTCGCCTGACCCGCGCGCAGCTGGGAGACGCGGTTGTCGTGCGGGGTGCACACGACCAGCCAGTGGGCGGAGTCGGGCTCGTCGGTGTACTCGGACAGTTCCGCTTCGGCGAACACCCGCACCGGTAGTTCGTCCGATGAGCGTGCGGCGGGCGCGTTGCGGGCAGGTATGCCGTTGGGCTCGCCGCGGCAGCCGCTCCATTGATCCAGTTCCGCCAGGTAATTCGTGTCTGTCGCGTGCCGGGCGGCGGCTCGGCGCATGGGGGCGGCCAGCTGCGAGAGCATGCTGTCGGGGACGTGCCGGGCCGCGGCCCCGAATCGGGCCGCGCATCGCGACACCGCACGCAGGTCGCGCGCGGGCACCGGCACGCCGGGATAGCGGCGCCGATCGGATTGGCGCAGGTGGATGGCGGCGGCCAGCCGGATATCGCGATCCGACGGCGGACGCGGTGTGAACCGCACCTTCGCGAGGTGGTCGGGTCGATCCGGGTCGGGCAGCCGATCGATCTCGGCCTGCCAGCCCAGCATGGCGAAGGCCACTTCGAGATGATGCAGCGCGGCGCCGCAGCTCACCACGAGAGCGCGCGCCAAGGGGTCGGTGGCGGGGACCTGACGCCCGAAGTCGGCGAACAGATCGACGCGGCCGCGCTGGATCCGCCAGCGCCACGGTTGGGTGTTGTGCACCGAGGGAGCACGCACCGCCAATTCGAGTGCGTCTCGGCACGTTGTGATGCTCGGCATGTTTCGCCAGTGTTCCTTCCTGTGCAGGTCGGCGTACTGCGGCCGGACCCGACCCTAGGTGGCGAATCTGAGAAATTACACAGCCGGATAGACCTCGGTCGGGACGCTGGTGGCCGCTGCCCAGTGCAGCAGGCAGTCGCGGGTATCGAAGTGCCGCACGTCGCCGGCACCGAGGTCGACGGTGATCCATCGGTTGTTGACGTCGTGATCGATGCGCTGCCAGCTGTCGCAACCATCGCGGTCGCAGTGTCGAGCCAAGGCCATCGGAACGCTCCTACTCGTGATGCGAAGAGACCAGGATATAGGGGCATTCGATGTGGTCAGGACCACTCCTACGACTTCGGGGTCATAGCGAGTCGATGAATCCGTCGCACACGCCCGTCGTCGGCGACGCTGCCGATCATGATCCATTCGATCCGCAGGTGTCCGAGCTTGCGAGCTGCGCGTTCAGTTATCTCTGACATACCTGACAATTTTAAGTGGGCTGTTATCATTGTCAATTGTGTCAGAGATAAGGCGGCGCCGTCAGCGAGTAGAGGTAGGACGCAACCGGTCGGCGCTGGTCGCGGCCGCGATCCGGGTACTGGGCGAGCATCCGGAGGCGAGCATGGCCGAGATCGCCGCCGCGGCGGGGGTGACGCGCCAGACCGCGTACGCGCACTTCGGTACCAGGGAGATGTTGCTGGCGTCGGTGCGCGACGAACAGAGCCGACGCGCGCTCGACGCACTGGAAGCCGCCGACCTCGACACCGGCACCGCCACGGCGGCTCTCGACCGGTTCCTCGCCGCCGTCGCCACGATGCTGGCCGAACAGACGAGATTCGACTTCTCCGACAGTGACTCCGCGGCCGACGCCGCACGCCACGTACCGGTCGAGGAGCACCTCGACGCGCTGATCCGGCGCGGCCGCGAGACCGGAGAATTCACGACGGATCTGTCCACCGAATGGCTCGTCACCGCGACGATCGCGCTCGGCCACGCGGCGGGGCAGCAGCTGCGCGGCGGCCGGGTCGACGCGGCCACGGCGGCCACTCACTTCCGATCGTCGGTTCTACGCCTGTACGGCGCCGGCTGACCGGGCTCGGTCGAATCCCGAGCCCGGTCCGCCGAGTACTACGCGGGCAGTCGCGCCTCGATCGCGTCGATGATGCGCGGACGCAGATCCGCGACGCTGACGATGGCGTCCACCGAACCGACCTCGACCGCGCGCTGAATGTTGTGCACGCGGTCGAATTCCGCGGCCACATCGCCCAGCTTCTCCGCGCGCACCGAGGACCGTGTCTCGTCGAGTTCGGCACTCAGCGTCGCGCGATCGGTGCCGACGGCATTGGCCACCTGGCTTTCCAGCTCCCGCACGCGCGGATCGGCCGCGGTCCTGGCCTTCACCTCACCGGCGAACACCACCGCGGCGGCGGGCGCGCCGCCGAGCACCGAGGCGAACGACCCTTCGAGCGCGAGCACCGTCATGTTCGGGTTCAGCGCCTTCGAGAACACCACGAACGCACCGCCGTGGTAGCGCGAGATCACGCAGAACACGATGGGGCCGTCGAAATTGACGATGGCGCGGCCGATTTCGGCGCCGTACTCGAGCTGCAGCTTGCGCATCGATTCGGGCGAGCCGTCGAAGCCGGACAGGTTCGCCAGCACCACCAGCGGCCGGTTACCGCTGGCCGCGTTGATGGCCCGTGCCGCCTTCTTCGACGAACGCGGGAACAGCGTGCCCGCGGTGTAGGTGTCGGGGCCGTCGGTGGACGGGAAGCCGCGTCGCGCCACATTGCGTGACTCGATTCCCAACAGGCACACCGGGATTCCGCCGAGGTGCGCGTCGTGCACCACGGCGGTCTCGGCGTCTGCCATCCCGGCCCAGCGCTCCAGGACCGGGTGGTCCTGGTCGGCCAGCGCCCGCATCACGGTGCGAATGTCGAAGGGCTTCTTGCGATCCGGGTTGGCGTGGGCGGAGAAGATCTCGCCGACGGTGGCGAAGCTGCTGTCCGCCAGCACATGCGGGAAGCTCGAGATGTCGCGGTCGACGGGATCGCCGGTCGCGGCCCGACGCGGCGCCTGCTCCCCCGGGGCGACGTAGGTGTGGTCGTAATGAGCCATCAGCACATCGCGGGCGGCGGACAGGTTCGGCGCCCAGTACTGCGCCTGCCCGTTCGGGCCCATCACCCGGTCGTAGCCGCCGATGCCGAAGTTATCCTCGGCCGAGACGCCGCCGGAGAAGTCCAGCGACTGCTTTCCGGTGAGCACCATGGCCGAGTCGGGCGTCATGACCAGCACACCCTTGGTGTGCATGAGCATGGTGGCCTCGGCGTTCCAGTACGGCTGCGCGCCGACGTTGATGCCGGCGACCACGATATTGATCTCGCGACCGTCCTGGGTGAACTCGACGATCCGCTTGAGCGCGGCCGCCACCCAGTCCATGTTCTCGGTACCCGAGGACATCGAGATCCGCGCGCCCGAGGACAGCGCGTACCACTCGAGCGGCACCTGCAGGCTCTCGGCCAGATCCAGCGCGGCGATCACCCGGCGGCATTCCGGCTCCGAGAGCGCGCCGAGGGACTTGGTGGGGTCACCGAGCAGCAGCACTCGGGTCACGCCCTGCGGATGCTGCGCGGTCACGGTGGTCACCACACCGGCGACGATCGCCGCGGTGTTGTGGCCCTTGGGCCGATCGACCGGCACCAGCGCATGGTTCGCGTCGAGATCGTATTCGGCGAAATCGCCGAGCAGCGAGGTCAGTTCGTACGGGTACACGGTGTTGCGGGCCGCGGCGCGCAGCACCTTCTGCCGGTATTCGTCCAACGGCTCGACGGGTTCGTCGGTCCGTTCGCCGACCGTCACGTCGGATCCACCGTCGGGACGGAACGAGATGCGCACGCCGACCTTGGTGAGCTCGCCGGTCTCGGGATCGCGCTGGCGGGCGATGAGCAGGATTTCCTCGAGCCCGGCGCCCGCGGCCGTCGGCAGCACGTGGCCGCCGATGGTCTCGAGCTCCGCGCGGGTGACATCCATGTGCGGCCAGATGTACATCACGATGCGGTTGGTGTTGAGCCGCTTGGCCGAGGGGAACCGCGACTGGGCCCGCCGGATCGAGTCGACGCAGGTGGCGATGGCGCTCTCGGCGGTGGGCAGGGCGACCAACCGGCCGTCGTGATCGCGCAATGCCGCGAGGTCGCGGACCTGAGCGAAGGCGATCAGGCGCTCGTCGGAGGGGTTCTCCTTGGCCACGCCGCGGAACAGGTAGACCTCTTCGTCCGAGGACGGCAACCGGGTGAGGTCGAACTTGCGCAACCGCTCCAGCTGCATCCGCTGCGCGATGTAGGGGTGCAGTCCGCGGATCAGCCGTTCCTCGGCCATCCCGGTCACCGACGGACGGAAGGTGAAGTGGTGGTGCATGACCGAGCCGCCGCTGCCCGCGACGGTGGCGGTGATCCGGTGCACCTGATTCGGCACCGGATGCGCGCCGAGCACCTCCTGCAGGGCCGCGGCCATCGCGTCGAAGTCCTCGGGCTGCGATTCCCAGCTGAGGTAGATGTCGGCGTCGATGGAGACGGCGCCGCTCGCCAGTTCCGCGAGCCCGTCCAGTGCGGCGTCGAGCTTGTCGAAGCCGACGGCGGTCGAGACCAGCGTCGAACCGTAGCGTTCGGCCACGACGAACGTGGTGTCGCCGACCTGTTCGGTACGGACGCCGGTGAGGCCCTTGTTGCCGTAGTAACGCCGGGTCAGCACCTCGAGCATCGAGGTGTGGTCGGGCTTGTCGCGCTCGAGCCGCTGGCCGAGCAACCGCACCAGGGGTTCGGTGCTACGCACCATTTCGGCGATCCGGGCGCCGCGATCATCGGCGGTCGGGTTCGCGTCCAGGTAGCTCAGGTGCCTACGGACGTTGGTGTACACGCGAGCACGGTTGCGGCGCAACAGCGGCTGGCCGTACCAGGCGTAGACCAGACCGCGAGCGAGATCGGCGATCACCGGGAAACGCACCTGCGTCGCCGCGACGAGGCGCTCGAGCGCCAGGCCGACGGGTTCGCGCAGCACCTGGTCGGGCATCGGCTCGTTCAGCCATTCGCGCAGCAGCGCGGTGACGACGGTGACGGTGTCGGTGGGACGCTGCTGCGCGAGGAAGATCCGGAAGACCGCCGCTTCGAGGTCGGGCGTGCGGTCCAGCTCGGTGATCCCGTAGTGGCGCAGCGCCGTACCGAGTTTGGCCTGGTAGGACTCGGGGAGCCCGGCCCGCTCGACATCGAGGCTCTGCAGGTAGGTGTGGAAGTACTCGCGTGCGCTGTGGACGTGGCTCTGACCGTGATCGTCGTCGGCCGACCGATTGTGGCTCAGCTCGGCGAGATCGGCGAACATCTGCACCAGTTCGAGCTCTTCGGCGAGCGGGCGCAGGCTGTCGGCAACCGCTTCGCGACGGGCCGTGAGGTAGTCGTCGAGGACGCGACGGTCGTCGTGCGGGTCCACGTCGAAGCCGAGCAGCAAGCTGCTCAGGTCCTGCAGACCGCGGGCCACGCGCTCGTGGGCGCGCAACGGTGTCGGCGCGCTGGGCAGATCGAGCTCCACAGTGCCGGTGGTCTCGGCCTCGGCGGCTTCGTCGCCGTCGGCGAGCGGTTCGAGCCGCAGCAGCGGCGCGCCCGCTTCGACCTGGGTGCCGACCGAGACCGCACATTCTTTCAACCGGGCCCGGAACGGTGCGCGCAGCACCGTTTCCATCTTCATGCTCTCCAGCACCAGCACAGGCGCTCCGGCCTCGACCTCGGCGCCGACCTCGAGCGGCGTGCCGACGACCAGCGCGGGGGCGGGCGAGCGGACGACACCGCCCTCGTCGCGGCTGATCCGGTGGGTCACGCCGTCGACGTCCACCACGTGGGTGGGTCCGTGGGTGCCGGTGATCAGGCGGTAGCGGGTGCCGTTGACGACGATCTGGCCGGTGTGGTGATCGAAACGCTCCAGATCGACATCGGCGGTGCGCAATTCGCCACCGGCCTCGATGCCGACGCGGAAGCGGTGCGCGCCGATCCGGGCCACGCGCACGCGGTAGCCCGCGCCACGCAGTTTCAGATCCAGCGGCCGACCGCTCTCGTGCTGCACCTGCGGACGCCCGCCGGATGCGGTCGAGAGCAGTCGATGCCGCTCGACCCGCTCGTCTTCCTCGTAGGCGTCGATCGCGGCCACCGCCAGCGCGACGGTGGAGTGCCGATGGGTCACCAGGCGGCCTTCGCCGCGCACGCGGTCGATCCAGCCGGTGTCGGCGCTGGCGTCGATCACCTCGGGCTGGTCGAGCAGGTCGAGGACGAAACTCTTGTTCGTCGCGCCGCCTTCGATGACGACGCGGGTCTGGGCCATGGCCCGGCGCAGCCGGCCGAGGGCCTCGTCGCGATCGCGGCCGTAGGCGATGATCTTGGCGATCATCGAGTCGAAGTCGGCGGGGATCGTGTCGCCCTGGCTGACGCCGGTGTCGACGCGGATACCGGGGCCCGCGGGCAGATCGAGGCGCACGATGCGGCCGGGCGCGGGCGCGAAGTCGCGGTCGGGGTCTTCGGCGTTGAGGCGGGCTTCGATGGCATGGCCGCGCTCGACCGGCGGCTCACCCTCGAGCTTGATGCCCGAGGCGACCCGCAGCTGCGCGTGCACCAGGTCGAAACCGGTGGTGAGCTCGGTGATCGGGTGCTCGACCTGCAGGCGGGTGTTGACCTCGAGGAACGCGAACAGCTGGTCACCGGGGTGGTAGAGGAACTCGACGGTCGCCGCGCCGCAGTACCCGACCGCGATCGCCAGGCGCTCGGCGGAGCCCTTGAGTTCGGCGGTCTGCTCGGCGCTCAGTACGGGAGAGGAGGATTCCTCGATCACCTTCTGATTGCGGCGCTGCACCGAGCAATCGCGCACACCCAGCGCCCACGCGGTGCCCTGACCGTCGGCGATCACCTGGACCTCGACGTGGCGGGCGCCCGTGACCAGGCGTTCCAGGAAGACGACGCCGCTGCCGAAGGCGCGGGCGGCCTCCTGCTTGGTGCGCTCGTAGGCGTCGACGAGTTCGGCCTCGTTGGTGATCACGCGGATGCCGCGACCGCCACCGCCGGCGGTGGCCTTCAGCATCAGCGGGTAGCCGATCGCGGTGGCCGCTTCGATGGCGTCTTCGACGGTGTCGACCGCGCCCCGGCTCCACGGCGCGACGGGCACGCCGACTTCCTCGGCGATCAGCTTGGCGCCGATCTTGTCACCGAGCTTGCGCATCGCCTCGGCGCTCGGCCCGACGAAGGTGACGCCGATGTGGTCGCACAGTTCCGCGAACGCGGGATCCTCGGCGACGAAGCCCCAGCCGACCCAGGCCGCGTCGGCCTTGGTGGCCACGAGGGCGTTCTCTAGGGCTTTGAGGTCGAGATACGGGCGGGCCGAGGCCGGACCGAGGTCGTAGGCGATATCGGCTTCCCGGACGAAGGTGGCATTTCGGTCCACGTCGGTGTGCAGGGCTACGGTTTCGATCGGTAGCCCGGTTGCCGCCGCCAGATCACGGACGGCATGGATGAGGCGCATAGCGGCCTCGCCCCGATTCACGATGGCGATACGGCTGAACACTCGCCGACTCCTTCCATTTACCCAGGACATCGTCCTGCGGGTGAGATTTGCAACTCCCGGTCCGTGCGCAGTCTGCACCCCCGTGCCCCATATACAAGCACCGTGCGCGGGTTACCGGCACGTAGCCAAGGCACGAGCGGCCGCCGAGCACCATACAACCCGACGAACGCGAGCGGCCGAAGGCGCTCAGATGACCGCCGGCGGGCGTCGCGATGCCCGCTGGTTGAACAAGTATCTCCCCCGAGTGAGTGGACGGCCAAGGTCTGCGGTCCCGGACCATCCACTCACTTCGAAATCCTATCAATCATGTTGACCTACAACATATTCGAGGTGAACTTCCACCCGTCCTACCAGGTGCGGGACGCGGGCGGACCTTCGACTGTCATCCGTGCCATAACTCCGCGCCCGAGATCGTGAGTTCTGCCAGTCGGCGCGCCGAATGGGTCGCTTCGGCACGCGGGCTTCTACCGTCGGGTCCGTGTCAGCAGACTCTCCCGGCAACGCCGCCCCCTCCTATGACTACGACGTCTTGATCGTCGGATCCGGGTTCGGTGGCAGCGTCACCGCCCTGCGCCTGGTGGAAAAGGGATACACCGTGGGCGTCCTCGAGGCCGGTCGCCGGTTCGCGGACGCGGACTTCGCCGCGACCAACTGGGATCTGCGCCGGTATCTGTGGGCCCCACGGTTGGGTTGCTACGGCATCCAGCGCATTCACCGCCTGCGCGACTGCTTCATCCTGGCAGGCGCCGGGGTCGGCGGTGGTTCGCTCAACTACGCCAACACCCTCTACAAACCGGGATCGGCGTTCTTCGGCGACCGGCAGTGGGCCGATATCACCGACTGGGACGCCGAGCTCAGCCCCCATTACGACCAGGCCCGCCGCATGCTCGGCGTCGTGCGCAATCCGCACATGACGCCGGCCGACACGATCATCGAGTCGGTGGCCCACGAGATGGGAGTCGGTGACACCTTCGTGCCGACCCCGGTCGGGGTGTACTTCGGCGAACCCGGCCGGACCGCCGCCGACCCGTACTTCGGCGGCGTCGGTCCCGAGCGCACCGGCTGCATCGAGTGCGGGGAATGCATGACCGGCTGCCGTCACGGCGCCAAGAACACCCTCGTCAAGAACTACCTCGGGTTGGCGGAGCAGGCCGGCGCCGTGGTCTCGCCGATGACCACGGTGACCGCGATCCGGCCCCAGCCCGACGGCAGCTGGCTGGTCGACACCGAACGCACCGGGAAGTGGATCCGCAAACACCGTGCCACCCGATCGGCGCGACATGTCGTCCTGGCCGCGGGCACCTGGGGCACCCAGCACCTGCTGTTCCGCATGCGCGACACCAAGGTGCTTCCCGGGATCTCGCCGCGACTGGGTGTGCTCACCCGCACCAACTCCGAGGCCATCCTCGGCGCCGGACGCACCGAGGTCGACCCCGCCGTCGACATCACCAAGGGCGTGGCGATCACGTCCTCGTTCCATCCCACGCCGAACACCCATGTCGAACCCGTGCGCTACGGCAAGGGATCCAATGCCATGGGATTGCTCAACACCTATCTGGTCGACGGCGATCAGCGCCTGCCGCGATGGTCGCGGGTGCTGCTCATCGCCGGGCGACACCCGGTGCAGACCGTGCGGCTGCTGCGCACCAACCGGTGGAGCGAGCGCACGCTGGTGCTGCTGGTGATGCAGAGCCTGGACAATTCGATCACCACCTACACCCGGCGCGGGGTGTTCGGCCGCCGGTTCACCAGCAAGCAGGGTTTCGGCGAACCCAACCCGTCGTGGATTCCGCCCGGGCACGAGGCGACCCGGCACGTCGCCGCGAAACTCGGTGCCACACCGGGCAGTACCTGGCCCGATGTGTTCAACGTCCCGATGACCGCGCACTTCATCGGCGGTTGCGTGATCGGTACCGATGCGAGCGACGGCGTCATCGACCCCTATCACCGGGTCCACGGCTACCCCGGTCTCAGCGTCGTCGACGGTTCGGCGATCTCGGCCAACCTCGGTGTCAATCCGTCACTGACGATCGCCGCCCAGGCCGAACGCGCGGCCGCGCTGTGGCCCAACAAGGGCGAACCGGATCCGCGCCCGGCGATGGGCGTTCCGTACGAGCGGATCGCCGCGGTGGCACCGAACAACCCCGTCGTTCCCGCCACCGCGACCGCCGCCCTTCGCCTGCCGATCTGGCCGGTCACCGCGTCCACCCACGAGGACCGCTGAGCTCGGTGTAGAGAATGCGATGAGATCGCCGACCGAGACTTTGTGACCTCTCCCGCCTCCCCCGCTTATCGCGCTGCCGCACCGTGATTCGACTACCGTCGCGCACAGCATTTGAGTTGGTTGGAAGGTGGCAGTAAGCGTGGTAAGTACCAAGGCGAAGCTCGACGGGCTGGCCGAGATTCTGGCGATCGCCGCGGAACCAGCAGGTGAGGCCGCCGTAGCCAAGCGAGCGAAGAAGGGCGTTCCGAGCGTTCGCGAGCGGATGAACATGCTGCTCGACCCTGGGACATTCATCGAAATCGGAGCGCTGGCACGACAGCCCGGACAGCCTGATGCCCTCTACGGTGACGGACTGGTGACCGGTCGTGGGCTGATCCACGGCCGGACAGTGATCGTGATCGCTCATGATCCGACCGTGTACGGCGGATCGGTCGGTATCACGGCGGCGCGCAAGTTCATGCAGGCGCTGAAACTCGCGTTCGACAACGGGTGCCCGGTGGTGACGATCAACGAGTCCCCCGGCGCACGGGTTCAGGACGCGGCCGGTTCGCTCGCCTCGTTCGGCGATATGACCCGGGTTCTGGAGAAGCTGTCGGGCTATGTGCCGCAGGTGTCGATCATGCTCGGCAAATGCGCGGCGGGCTCGGTCTACGGGCCGATCAATACCGACGTGCTCGTCGGCACGAAGGACACCTACATGTTCGTCACCGGGCCCGACGTGATCAAGGCCGTCAACGGTGAGGACATCAGCGCCGAGGCGCTCGGTGGCGCGGAGGTGCAGGCCAAACGTGGCACCCTGCATCACGTCGCGGACAACGAGCAGGAAGCCTTCGACTGGGCCCGCAACTACCTCAGCTACATGCCGTCGAGCTGCCTCGAACAGCCGCCGGTCGTCAATCCCGGCCTGGAACCCGACATCACCGCCTACGACCTGGAACTCGAGACGATCATCCCGGATTCCGATCGTGCGGGGTACGACATGCACGACGTCCTGTTGCGCCTGTTCGACGATGGTGAATTCCATGAGATCCGAGCGGCTTTCGCCCCGAACCTGATCACCGGGTTCGCCAGGGTCGACGGCTACCCGGTCGGCGTGATCGCCAATCAGCCACTGGTCCTCGGTGGGTCCGTCGACGCCGCGTGCTCCGACAAGGGCACCTACTTCATCCGGCTGTGCAACGCCTTCAACATCCCGCTGATCTTCGTCACCGATACTCCCGGCGTGCTGCCCGGCCTCGATCAGGAAGACGCGGGCGTGATCATCCGGGGCGGCCGGATGCCGCGGGCGATCATCGAGGCGACGGTACCGATCATCAGCCTGGTGGTGCGCAAGTCCTATGGCGGCGCCTACGGAATGATGGGCTGCCGTCAGGTCGGTGCCGACGTGAGCTTCGCCTGGCCGACGGCCCGGATCGCCGTGATCGGCGCCGAAAGTGCGGTCGACCTCGCCGCCAAACGCCAATTGGCCGCTGTCCCCGAGGAACACCGCGCCGCGGCGCGCGATTTCATGATCAACCAGTACAACGAGACCATCGCCACCCCGTGGGTCGCCGCCGAGCGCGGCTACATCGACGCGGTGATCGAGCCCTCACGCACCCGCCTCGAGATCCGGCACGCACTGCGCCTGCTGCGCGACAAGCCGCCGGTCAAGCCGGAGTTCAACCCGCGTAAGCACCCGCTCTATCCCATGTGATCAGCCTGCGCGCGAACTGGTTTCGCTCGGGCTTCGATAGAGCTCTGTTGATCCGGACCCACGGTGGGCCCGGATCAACAGAGCGGCGCGCAGATGACACAGACCGGACACGTCGTTGAGGTCGAACCCGGTCATCTGGCCGATCCTTTTCAATCGGTAATCGACGGTGTTCGTGTGGATGAACATCATGCGAGCGGTCCGCGCCCGCTGCATATTCGTGGACATGTACACCTCGAGCGTGCGTAGCAGTTCCGGATGCGCTTCGAGGGAATCGACGATGGAACTCAGATAGTCGCGCGCGGGGCCCGGCCGGGTCAGCTGATATTCGAAGGCCAATTCGTGCGGGCGATATACCTTGCTCGGACCACCGAATCGATGCACGATTTCGACGAGTTCATGGACTTGCTCGGCGGCGTGCGGGATTTCGGGCGGCGTCGCCGACGTCGCCACCGCACGCACCGGCACCTGCGCCGCGGCGGACAGGTGCACGATCAGCTCATCCAATTCCACCTGGGTGAATTCGTGCGCGGGCAACAGCAGCGTGCCGCCGTCCACGCTCAACAGCGACAGCACCTTCCCTTCACAGCGGTCCGCCAGTTCTGCCTGCACGCGGCGCAATTTGCGTCGGGCGACGACTTTGGCGTCGAGGGTGGGATCGAATTCCTCCGCGTGCGGCGGTAGTTCCAGTGCCATCACGTGATAGCGATCGGCGACCTCGATGCCGCATTCGCGCGCCATCGTCGAGGTGTTCTGGCCGCCGAGCAGCGCCGAGGTGAGGGTGTGCACCGCGGTGTGATGCTCGCTGTCCACCGATCGCAATTCGCGGACGTAGGCCACCGAGACCGCCGAGGTGATCATCTTCTGGGCGTCCATCAATCGCCGAGCCACCCCGACCACGGTGTCGTAGTCATGATTGGTGACATTGGTGATGACGAGATCGAAGCCGAGTTTGAAGCCCTCGTGCACGGCGTCGTGAATGGTGTCGATCGGGATTCCCTCGCGCGCCCAATCGGCGGCGGCGGCCTGTACTCGCTCGACCCGTCCCGGGATATCGCGGCCGTCGAGCATGCTCCTGGTCAGCTCGAGACAGACGCGGGTCACCGTGGTGACGTCGCCGTCGAGCGCTTCGCCGGGCAGCGTGCCGCACGCCACGACATTCTCGATGAAATGCACCACCATCTGGCGGGATATCGTCCGCACATCCTTCAAGGGGTTCGACACGGGCCGCCCCGAAACGGTCAGGAACGGCTCGATGGAAGTTGCGCCAGCCATGATGAATCCTTCCCACCCAGATCACTGGGCAAGCCCCCAAACTACCGTGAACGACAATCCCCCGTCCAACCTTCACTTGTGACAAAGAGTAAGAGAAGGCTGGATCAATGATGCTTTCCGACAAAGAAACCCGCGGGCCTGCGGGTCCACAACGATGCGGCGGTGGCGGATCCGAACGGGAGCCGCGCACATCTTCACTCCGTGAACGGTGTCGCCACCGCCGCATTTAGCCGTGTCAGTCGGTTACAGGCAGAAGCTGACCTCGAGCACCGGGAGCGGAAGGGGGACACACACTTCCACCGAACCCGAGACGGGCGCAGGCGCCGCGGCCGTGGCGGTGCCTGCGCCGATCGCACCGGCGGACAGCACGATCGCGGCGACGGCGAGCGGACGGGAGATTCTGGAGTTCATACGGTCATCCTTATTTGCACTCTGTGAAGCATCCCAGCTTCGGGACATCTCGATCAGATCACGGTCACCATGCAAACCGCTATCACCGTGCACAGGTTTTGACGTTCCAATTCCCATTCCGCGGAATTATCATAGATTTCCACAACAATTTCCATCACGAACTTCTCGCGTTTCGTAGCGACTTCAGGTATTGCGCGGCCGCCTGTCCCGGGCGGGATTCGGGATCGGTTGCGGCACTTGACGCATGAGCCATCTGCGCGGGCCACCACCTGGAAGGTCGAGCACCCCGGTCGTCTCGAATCCGAGGCGTTCATAGAAGGACAGGTTGTGGGGATTCGTCGTTTCCAGGTGCACGGGGACACCGTCTGCGGCAGCTCGGTACATTCCCGCCGCGATCAGATCCCGTCCGTGTCCGTGTCCACGCGCCGCCGCGGAGACGCCCACCGCCAACAAGTGCCAATGCTGCTCCTGCACACCGGCCGCGTAGGTCGCGCGCGCACCAGCGCCGGCACGTCCGGCGTGCGCACCGTAGGTGTGGATCGATCTCAGCTGTCGACCCAGCGTCGCTCGCGGCAGGATGTGAAAGGTGGCCAGCCATACCGCGACGCCGACGATCGCGCCGGTGCTGTCGAGCGCGAGGTCGACGCCGTCGCTGCAATCGCGTGCGTCATCGAGCGAGAATCGAAACGAGCGGACGAGCCGGGTTCTGCGGCTGGATTCCTTCGGGTGCAGCCACAAGGTCGCCGGATCCTCCGCCAACGCCGCCGCCAGGAGTTCGGCGGCGACACCGAAGTCCTTCCGGTTGCCGGGGCGAATCCGCCGGGCATCGTCCTGTACCGCATCTCCCACGGGCGGAATGATAATGGCGAGCCGTCCGTCCGGCTGCCCGAGCAGGGCGCTCAGACGGGGACGGCTCGGCCGCGCAGGTAGGCGATGACGTCCTCGGCGCCCGGCTCGTTCGGGTCGGCGACCGATGATCGGAACTGGTTCACCGCATCGTCGAGTCGCGGTCCGGGTCCGTGTTCGGCGAGCAGAACGATGATCGCTTCCAGCACGGCAGGGCGCGGATTCGGGTCCGCCAGCAGTTCGTCCAGATAGGCGTCCGGTTCGAGCAATCGCAGTGCCCGGCGCGCGTAGGCATGGACGCGCACCGGCAAGTCGGCGCGCACGGCGTCGACGTCGGCCTGGAGCGCGGGGCGCTCCCGGTGGGCCGGATCGACGCGCAGCCACCACAACTCGGTCAGCTCCGCGCTCAGGCCGTGGTTGTCGATCACTCCGGGCCCAGTGGCTTGTTCGAGCGCCGCGGGCGGGAGGTCGCGCGCAGCGTCACGCCATGCGCAGAATTCCCACCAGGCGGTCGGCGTCGCGCTGAGCTCGAGGCCGAATCCGAGCGCCTGCTGACCGTCTGTCCAGGTCCGCTGAACGCGGGTGCGGCGGATCGAGGCGACCCCGCCTTCGGTGACCTGGGTCCAGGATGCTTCCGTTCCATGAAAGCCATAGGGCCGCAACAGCTTTCCTGCCTCGCGGGTCAAGCGGCGTAGCGCAGAGTCCGGTCCGTCCATGAGAGCAGACTAACTTCGCGCACCGACAAGTTCGGTTCACCGAGCAACAGCGCCCGCTCCGCCGCATGTCGCGGTGGAGTGAAATTCGCGCCCGGCGGTGGTCCGTTCGTACTAGGAATCGACGACGCGGGCGCCCGTCGTCGCGGCGCGCACCGCGGCGGTGACCTGATCGGGCGCCTCGACCATCACCAGGTGCCCCGCGCCCTCGACGACGATCGCCCGCGACGGCGCCAACGTGCGGTTCAGCGTGGCGCCGGCGCGAGCGCACAGCACTCGATTGCGGCTGCCCCAGACCGTGGTGATGGGCGGAAAGTCGTGGGGCGGCACGAACTCGTCCAGTTCGCCGAGCCGCGGGATCTCCCGGGAGATCGCGGCGGTGACCATCAGCCGGCGGGGTTCGGTCCAGCTCTCGCGCAAGTGCGCGACGATGTCCGTCGCGTGCGGCGCTTTCTCCGAACCCAGTTGTTCTGCCACGATCAGTCCCGCCAGCGGGCCGGGTATGCGGACACGGGCAAGCAGTGAGTCGATGTGCACGCGCCGCCCCAGTAGGGCCGCCCATGCGGTGCGGGTCGGCCGCAGAGTGGCCGGGGTCAGCGGGCTGCTCAGCACCAGTGACCGCACCCGGTCGGGATTGCGCTGCGTGTAGAGCAGCGACAGCGCGCTGCCGAAACAGTGGCCGACCAGCGTCACATCGCGCAGTTCCTGCTCCTCGAAGAACGCGGTGACCATGGCCAGATAGTTCTCGACGGTGTATCCGTCGTCGGGAGCGTCGGAATCGCCGTAGCCGATGAGGTCGATCGCGAAGACCCTATGCGTCTGCCGCAGCGCATCGACTTGCGCGCGCCAGATGTGGCGGTCGCCGCCGAGGTTGTGCAGGAAGACGACCGGGGGGCCCGCACCGGCCTCGTCGTAGGCGATCGATGTTCCGCGAAAGTCGAAATACCGCATCGCGGGGCTTCCTTCCCATGGCAGCCACGTGACCACGTCGTCGTGGTCAACCCACGGTAGCGCCGACCCCCTCGTCCGCACGGCGAAACTCTCGCTTCTGCTCCTCGGCACGCCACACCACCAGGCCGATGATCAGCGCGAACGCGGCCAGCGCTGTCCCGGTCCGCAGGAAGTGGAACAGATCCCACCGCGCGAGGATGTCGGCGTAATCGGCGGGCGCCCCGTCGACAGCCCAGGCGTTGATCTTGTGGTTGATCGGCACGTTGCCGAGCCTGGTGATGAGGAACGATCCGACGACGAGTAGCGCGGCCGCCGCGGCGAGCACCCGGTCCCTGCCCGTCTGCACGACGGCCAGGACGAGGCAGCTCAGCGCGGCGGCGGCCATGGTGAGTTGCATGCTGATGCTGTTGTTCTGCATGAGCTCGGTGTGGAATTCCAGGCGCATCTGCAGCGGGACCCGACGAAAAGTCGGGACCAGATTCGCGGCACCGTAGCCGAACGCACCGGCGAGAAGACCGGTGGTGAGCAGGGCCAGTGCGCGTATCGGAGCGTGTTTCATGAGGTCGAAGTTAGCCGCCCGCCGCTAACTCTGACAAGAGTGTCAAATTTAATCGAGGCAGAACTCGTTGCCTTCGGGGTCGGCCAACACGATCCACCCGGCACTCATCGGCGGCTCGGGCTCGAAGCGCTCGACCCGCTTCGCACCCAGCGCGACCAGTCGCGCGCACTCGGTCTCCAACGCCGCCATCCGCTCGTCCCCCTGCAACCCGGGCGCCGCCCGCACATCGAGGTGAACCCGGTTCTTCGCGACCTTGCCCTCGGGTACCCGCTGGAAGAACACCCGCGGACCATGACCGTCCGGATCCTCGATCGCCGATTTCGAGTTCCGCTCCTCCGCCGGAACCCCGATCCGCGCGAGAAACTGATCCCACACAACGAGCGGATCCACCCCGGCGGGCACCTCGACCCCCGGCGGCCCCGGATGCACGTACCCCAGCGCATCCCGCCAGAAGGTCGACAGCGCGGCGGGATCGTGCGCGTCGAAGGTGATCTGAATATGGCGGCTCATCATTACTCCGTTCATGGCAACCGAACACACGGCGTGACAGATCTTCGGTCACCGTATGTCAGAGGTCCGACAATCTGCCGCTGTCGTTGCCGAGGACGGTGATTCGCCCAGTCCGAACCTGGCGTGGACGGCCTTCATCCAGGTGGGGGCCCACCAGCAGTCGTCGCCGAGCAGTTTCATCGTCGCGGGGACCAGGAGCATGCGCAGGACGGTGGCGTCGATGATGAGCGCGGCAATCATGCCGTAAGCGACGTATTGCATCAGGACAAGGTCGGAGAAGGCGAAGGCGCCGGTGACGACGAGCAGGATCAGGGCGGCGGCGGTGATGATGCGGCCGGTGTGAGCGGTGCCGATACGCACAGCCTCCGTCGTGGAGGCACCCGCGGCCCGCGCTTCGACCATCCGCGAGAGCAGGAAGACCTCGTAGTCGGTGGACAGGCCGTAGATGATGGCGATGATCATCACCAGCATGTTGGCCTGGATGGGTTGCGGGGTGAAGTTCAGCAGGCTCGCGCCGTGACCGTCGATGAAGATCAAGGTGAGGATGCCCAGCGTCGAGCCGAGACCGAGCGCGCTCATGAGAGCGGCCTTGATCGGCAGGATCAGCGAACCGAAGGTCAGGAACATCAGCAGTGTGGTGACGAGCAGAACGAGCGCGATCATCCACGGGATGCGCTCGAGCAGCGCGTCGATGCTGTCCTTCTGGATGGTGGGGACACCGCCGACGAGCATCTGGACCCCGTCGGGAAGTTCGATGCCGCGCAAGTATTCGATGGTGTCACCGGCCGCATCGGAGTCTGTGAGCGTCGTTGTGGTGCGGTAGACATCGGACTGCACCGGCGAGCGCGACGGCAGTTCGAACTTCGCCGCCAGCCCGGGTGCCCGGTTGGCCAGTTTCAGGGCCGCACCGATCGCGACGCTGTCGTCGGAGACGAAGATCAGGTCGATCGGATCCGATCGGCGGCCGGGGAAGGTCGCGTCGATCTGCTCCTGCGCGACGCGAGTGCTGTTGTCCGGCGGTAGATATCGTTCGCTGAAGCCACCGAAGGCGAGGTTGCGGGCGGGCAGGATCAGCAGCACCAGCACCACGCACAGCACACCCGCGACCTTCACCGGATGCCGCATCACCCACTGGGTGCTACGACCCCAAAAACCGTTCTCCACCTCGTGCGCTGACTTCGTTCGCCGGAGCCGTCTGCTGCCCCACAGATCTACGCGCGCACCGAGGATCGCGAGCATCGCGGGCAGCAAGGTGATCGCGGTGAGCGCCGCCAGCGACACGGTCGCGATCGCGCCGTAGGCGATGGATTTCAGGAACCCCTGCGGGAACAACAGCATGCCGCCCGCGCTGGCGATGATCATCGTCGCGGAGTACACCACGGTGCGCCCCGCCGTCGTCATCGTGCGTCGTACCGCCGACGCGGTGTCGTAGCCTTCGGCGAGTTCCTCACGAAAGCGGCTCACGATGAACAGCCCGTAGTCGATGGCCAATCCGGCGCCGATCATCGAAACCACCGGCGCGACGAAAGAGTTCACCTCGGTGACGTAGGTGAAGGTGCGCACGATCCCGCTCGCACCCGCCATCGTCAACCCACCCACGATCAACGGCAGCGCGGCCGCGACCACACCGCCGAAGATGAAGAACAGCAGCAGCGCGACCACCGGGAAGGCGAGGACTTCCATCCGCCGGATGTCGTCGGACAGGGTGTCGTTGAGTGTTCCCGCCACCGGTTGCAGGCCGCCCACCTGCACATCGACGCCGGGAATCGCGAAGGCGTCCTTCACCTTTCTGGTGTTGCGCAGCATCTCGGTGTCGTTGTCGCCGACGATGGCCACGGCGGCGACCGCGCGGGTGCGGTCGCCGGTGGCGAACAGGGAACCACTCGCCCGGCCCGTTTCCGTCGGCCAGTAGGCGCCGTTGACGCCGGCGATCGCACCGGGGTACGCACGAGGCAGGCTGTTGAGGTTGTCGACGATCTTGCGGCTGAACTCGGGATCGTCGACGGTCCTGCCGGGCGGCGCGGTGTAGAGCACCACCACATCGAGGTCGTGGTTGCGACCGAACGCAGTGTCGGCCAAGCGCCCTGCCAGCGCGGATTCCGAGCCGGGATCGTCCATGCCGCCGGAGCTCAGCTCATCGTGTAATCCCAGGCCGTATCCGCCGAGCGCCAGCAATGCGGCCACGACGACGCCGAGTACCGCGAACCGGAATCGATGGATCAGATCGCCCCAGCACGCGAACACTAGCTCGCCGCCCGTTCATCGGTTCCGAGCGCAATCTCCAAGAGGCCGCATCCTTTCCGGTGGTCCGCCTGATGTGCCTCCCACCAAAAGTACCGCCACTTCGCGTCTTCCGGCCGAGCGCGATGCCGTGGAGCGATGCCGTGCCGCCCTCGCAGCAGAATCGGTTGCCACGGAACGGGATCGCAGGGCAGCGGTGGACGCTCGGGCATCGCGAGGTCGGCGAGCTGGGCGAGATCGCCCCGACCTACGACCGCGCGCGCTGACCGACGCCGACCTCCCGCAGCGCGGCGATCAGGAAGTCGTTGACCGCGTCGGTTCGCTCGAGGTGGACGAGGTGGCCCGCGCCCGGAAGTTCCACCACCGCACGCAGATCGGTGACATTGGCACGCAGCGTGGCGAGGGGGTCACGACCGCTGAAGCCCTCCATGTCGGGATCGTTCTCGCCGTAGAGGAAGTACGTCGGCACCTCGATCCGGGCGTCGGCGAAGGGCTCGGTGAGCTCCCAGTTGCGATCCAGGTTTCGGTACCAGTTCAGGCCTCCGGTGAAACCGGTCCGTTCGAATTCGGCGACGAGGGTGTCGAATTCTTTCTCGGTGAGCCAGGTCCACGGCAGCGCGGGCGCCTGGGGCAGCACATCCAGGTAACCCAGACCCGGCGGGTTCTTCCAGGTGTCGAGATAGTGGTAGTCGCCGGAGAGGGAGAAGTAGACGCGGGACAGGAATTCCCTCGGCCGCGCGGCGAGTTCGACATCGGCGACACCGGGTTCCTGGAAGTAGGACAGGTGCAGGAAGTGCCGCTGGGCGGCCTTGGTCCAGAACACCGAGGGCGGGCGCGGCGGGCGCGGCGAGTACGGATTGTTCAGCACCACAACGGCTTCGACCCTCTCGGGGGCGCGCAGCGACAGTTCCCACACCAGTTGGGCACCGAAATCGAGGCCGACGAACACGGCCTTGTCGGCGCCGATGTCATCGAGTAGCGCCAGGAGGTCGCCGATCACGGCCGCGTTGGTATAGGCGGCGACATCAGCGGGCGCCTCGGTTCGGCCGTACCCGCGCAGGTCGGGCGCGATAGCCCGGAATCCCGCCTCGGCCACGGCTGCGATCTGCCGGTGCCAGATGAACCCGGTGTGCGGAAAGCCGTGACAGAACACGACCGGGTAGCCCTGCCCCTGCTCGGTGACATGCATCCGGATTCCGCCCGTGTCGAGGAATCTCTGCTCCACTACCGCCTCCAATTTCTAGAACGTGTTCTGGTTTGACGGTAGTGTCCTGAGGTCATGAGCGGAACACCCAAGATTCTGGCCGGGCGCGTCGCGGTCGTCACCGGGGCAAGTCGTGGCATCGGCAAAGGCATCGCCCTCGAATTGGGCGCGGCAGGCGCGACCGTGTACGTCACCGGGCGCACCACCGAGCCGGGCAGACTGCCCGGCACCGTGCAGGAGACCGCCGCGATGGTCACCGAGTTCGGCGGGCACGGCGTGGCGGCGGCCTGCGATCACCGCGACGACGACGCGGTCGAGCGGCTCTTCGCCCGGGTCCGCGAGGAACAGGGCCGCCTCGACGTACTGGTCAACAACGTCTACAACTCCCCCGCCGCCGCCCGCTGGCTGGGCCGCAAGTTCTGGGACGTGCCGCCCAAGGCCTGGGACGAGACCTTCGAAATCGGCGTGCGATCGCACTATGTGGCCAGCGTTTTCGCCGCGCCACTGCTGATCGAGTCGGCCGGGCTCATCGTCAATGTCTCCTCCCCCGGCGCGCGGCGGTACATGCACAATGCCGTCTACGGCGTCGGCAAGACCGCACTGGATCGGCTCACCGCCGACCTCGCCCACGATCTGAACGGCACCGGCGCGACCGCCGTCTCGATTTGGCCGGGAATCGTCGATACCGAACTGCTGCAACTGATTCCGGCCGACGAGCACGGCCGCCGCCGGGTGACCCTGCCCGGCGAAGGCTCCTTCGATCTCGACACCGCCGAGACCCCGCGTTTCCCCGGGCGTGCCGTGGTGGCACTGGCCGCCGACCCGGGCCGGTCGACTCGCTCCGGGAAGTCCTGGAAAGTCGCCGACCTCGCCGAGGACTACGGGTTCACCGACGTCGACGGACGCATCCCGCGCGCCGACTGACTCCCCCTAGAATTACCTGCGACAGTGCGTTACATTTACATTGAGGATCAGCCGCTCGATGGCTGTCCAGGTGACAACGGAGAGAAACAATGACGTTCTCGAAAACCGCGGCTGCCGAGTACGCCGAAACCCTGCACACACTGTCGGAAGGGTCGGTCCATCGCCGGTTCGACCCCTACCTCGACATCGACTGGGACGCACCGGAACTGGCGATCGATCGCGACGATCCTCGCTGGGTGCTCTCCGACGAGCTCGACCCGCTCGGCGCCACGAGCTGGTATCAGAACCTGCCGCTGGAGCGCCGGATCGAGATAGGGCGGTGGCGACAAGCCAACGCGGCCAAGGTCGGGCTGGCATTCGAATCCATCCTGATCCGCGGGATGATGCAGTACGCCATGACCTTGCCCAACGGCTCCCCCGAATTCCGGTACTGCCTCCACGAGATGACCGAGGAGTGCAACCACATCCAGATGTTCCAGGAGCTGGTCAATCGCATCGGCGACGATGTGCCGGGCATGCGGCCGATGTTCCGGGTGATGTCACCGTTCATCGGTGTCGCGGGCGGCTACTTCTGGGCCATTCTGTTCATCGGCATCCTCGGCGGTGAGGAACCGATCGATCACTATCAGAAGGCGCTGATCCGCTCCGACAAAGAGACCCAGCCCGCCCTCCTGCGGATCATGCAGATCCATATCGCCGAGGAGGCGCGCCACATCTCGTTCGCCAACGAGTTCCTGCGCACCCACATCGCCCGCATGGGCCCGGTACGCACCGCGGTCTGCGCGGTGGCGTTCCCGATCGCGATGCGCTGGCTGGCCGACGAACTGGTCAAGCCGTCGAAATCCTTCGCCACCAAGTTCGACATCCCCGACGAGGTATTCGACGACGCGTTCTGGCGCAGCCTCACCTCCCGTCGGATCCTCAGCGGATTCTTCGGCGACATCCGAACGCTGGTCGACGAACTCGGCATGATGAACCCGGTGACCCGACAGTTGTGGAAGCTACTGAAAGTCGACGGCGGCTACACCCGCTACCGTGGTGAGCCGCAACGCCGGGCGAGCTGATCGCGACCGATGCCGAGCGAATAACCCGCACCGTCGTCAACTAAGATCAACGACGGTAATTCTCGGCACCCGAACGAACAGGACTCCCATGGCGCGCAAAGTCGTTGTCACACTTGTCGATGATTTCGATGGCACGTCCGCTGCCGATGCGACTGTCACATTCGGAATCGATGGGGCGGCCTACGAAATCGACCTGTCGGATGCCAACGCGGCACAGTTGCGTGAGGTGTTCGAACAGTGGGTTCCGTACGCGCGTCGCACCGGCCGCGCGAAGGCAGGCGCCGCACGTCGTCTCGGCGCGGCACCGGCGGCAGAATCCACCCGTCGCAACGATCTCACCGAGATCCGGGCGTGGGCTTCGCAGAACGGACACACGGTGTCCAGCCGCGGCAGGATTTCGGCGGACGTCATCTCGGCCTATGAGCAGGCCTCGGCGTAAAGTTTCGGTTCGAAAACAGCACGGCGCGCATTCCCTCCGCGCGCCGTGCTGTTTTCGTTTCAGTTGGGCAGCGGGATATCGGCTTTGAATCGCTCGCCCGGCGGGAGACCTCGCAGCACCGCACTGGTCCAGGCGACCGCGGGCGGCCAGCCCGCGACGGCATTGACGATGTGTTCCGGCAGCGGCATCGTGTAGAACCGCAGATCCGCGCCCCGGTTCCAGTAGTCGTTCACCGTCGGTAGTACCGCCGACGTCGGGATCAGTTCGTCCCAGATTCCGTGCCACCAGAAGATCGGGCTGTCCGGAATATGGTGTCCCAGACTCTGGTCCGCGAGAACCTCCATCACACCCGGTGCCGTTTCGAGTGACTTCCCCGGCTGGAAATAGGCACTGATCGGCCGGTACGCGCCGGCGGCGGCGATCGTGTAAACGCAACGACTGCGCATATCCGCCACGATCGCCTGCCCTTCCGGGGTGAGCAATTCCTTCGCGTCGAACTGGTCGGGAAATTCCCGCGACAACGCGGCGAACCCGAGCCACATCGTGAAATTACTGGCGCCGGTGAGGCCCGGCTGCTGGGCGATCGCGTACCGGGCCTGTGCTCGCAGATCGGCGGGGAATCCACCCACCGCGGTGCCGAGCAACCGCACATCGGGGGCGTAGCTCTCGCGGAGTTCAGCCGCCCGGATCGAACCGGAGCCGCCGCCGGAGTACCCGTAGAGCGCGATCCCGGAGTCCGTCAGGCCCAATGCCGAGTTCTTCATGGCGCGCAGACTGTCGAGCACCATTTTGCCTTCGTCGTAGGTGTTGAAGGTATTGAACTTGCCGTCGAAGTCCGCGACATTGATCGCGAACCCCTGCGCGAGCCAATACACCGCCAGCGCGGCCTCTTTCATCGTGCCCGTCTGCAATGTGTAGGACGGGTTGCACGACGAGTCGGTCGCGTCGATGGCCTCCTGGAAGGACACCACCGGCCGCGGACTGCCCGACCACGGGATACCGGGAACGATCACCGAGGTCGCGGTCGCGATCGGGTTGTCGTGCACGTCGTTGCTGCGGAACAGCAGCTGTTCGGTATGCACCGGGAAGGGCAGGCCGAGCAGGCGCGTCTGCACCGTTCGGGAACGGATGATCTGGCCGGGCGCATAGGAATCGAGGTCCGCCGGGTCGTCGTACCAGGGATCCTCGGCGGGCACCGGGATCGGCAGCATGTCGTAGAGCTGGGGTTCGGCGGGCAGCTGCGGGAGCTGGTTCTGGTCCGGCGGGAAACTCGGATACGGGTTACCGGCGGCGGTGCCGACGCTCGATATCGCCAGGCACACCGCCGCCAAGGGCACCGCCGCCCACCTCGTTCCGAGCCTGCGTCCCCGCCCCGGGCGGACAGTGGCTGCCGTGCTGCGCTGCATGGCGTCTCCTCTTCTAGGTGACGCTGATTACAGCACGATGACTTGTTTCTAACAAGAGGTCTTATTCAAACGGAGGATGGAGCGGATCTCGTTCCTCTTCGACCCGGCAACCAAGCCGACGGCCGAACGATGAGCACCGATCACCTTGTGCGAGTGGATAACCGGCACGCGGTAGAGTGCGCGTGAACGTTCACAGGGGTGTCGGCGCTTGATTCGGGGGAATACGGTGGACGAAGTCTTGGCCTTGATCGGGGTGGGTGGGCTGATCCCCACGATGATCGCCGCGGTGTCAGCGTGGTTCTCCGCGACATTCAGTCGCCGCATCAGCAAGCGGGCCATCGAAGTCACCATGACCGGCGACACCGCTGCCCCGGCCGTCTCGGAAACAGCGGATCCGACCACCGGCGACACCGGGACGCCGCGTCATCGAACAGAGGAATACCTTCGCCAGGTACGCAGTGCGATGGCGCAGAGCACGGCGTTCTTCTGGGCGTACATGATCAGCGGTTGCTGCGGAGTGGTGGTAGTCCTCGCCGCGGCGTCGATGGTGGCGTTCGGCAATCGCGACGCCGCCGCCGCGACCTCGATCATGGGCGCGGTGCCGGTCGGGATCACCGCGCTGTTCTACAAACGTTCCACCGACCTCGACAAGATCGTGGGCGAGAACCTCACCCGCTTGAGCAAAGCCGACGAGATCGCCGAGGCCAACCGCGCCGCCCACGATGTGGTGTCGCGGATGGGCGTCGGTGCCGATCAGGACCGGCTCCTGGCGATGATCGGTGTGCGGCAGCTCTTTCCGTCCGCCACACCCACGGAAGTGGCCGAACTACTTCGCACGGTGCCCGTCGAATCCGGGACGGTGACTTCGCGGGTGTGACGTGCCCACGGCGTTCAGTTGCCGTACTGCGCGGTCTCCGGACGCTCGATCAACAGCACATGCGCGACCTCGTCGGCGACCGGCCGGTGCCGAATTCCCCTGGGCACCACGAATAGTTCGCCGGGTCGCAGGATCACGGGTGCGCGGTCTGCCAGTTCGACGCGGAACGTGCCGTCCCAGCAGAGGAAGAGCTCGTCTTCGTCGTGGCGGTGCCAGGGAAACTCACCCGCCAGCCGGGCGACGCGGACGACGGTGTCGTTGACCGTTGCCAGCTCGTGCTGCTGGAACGGGCCGGGCAGGGCGGCGATGGCCGCGGGGACCGAGACGGAACCGGTGGCGCTCGAAACTGTCATGGTGATCATCGTCGGGCCGCGCAAGGTGCCGGTCCAGCGCCAATCGAGCATAATTGGTTTGCCTATGGAACCAATTGACGTGACAGATCGGCTCGGCCGCTGGTCGGCGGGGCGCGGCCCGCTGTATGCCCTGCTCGCGGCCGGTTTGCGCGCGCTGATCGAGGACGGCGAACTGGCGCCGGGGGCACTGCTGCCGCCGGATCGGACACTCGCCGTCGCCTTGTCGGTCGGGCGGAGCACCGTGGTAGCGGCCTACGACCTGCTGCAGGACGAAGGCCGGATCGTGCGCCGGCAGGGCAGTGGCACCCGGGTCGCGGGGACGCCACGGGTCGATCCACCGGCGACCACGAGTGAGCCGATGTTTCTGGACCTGCTCGAGCCGCGGTCCGACGTGATCTCGCTGGCCTGCGCGGCACCGGACCGGCCGCCGGTCGAACTGGCCGAGTCCTATGCGGCGATGCTCCCCGCGCTGGCCGCGACGACCGACGACATCGGCTACTACCCGTCGGGCCATCCGACGCTTCGGGAGGCCGTCGCCGAGTACTACCGGGGGCGCGGCCTGCCGACCGAGACCGGGCAGATCCTCGTCACCGCCGGTGGGCAACAAGCACTGTCGTTGCTCGCCCGGGCTTACCTTCGGCCCGGCGATCGCGTCCTCGTGGAAGCCCCGACCTACCCGGGGGCGTTGGAAGCCTTTCGCGCGGAAGCGGCGGTCGTCTTCGGGCTGCCGCCCGGACTGCACGGTTTCGCGGGTGCGATCCGAGACCGCCGGCCCACTCTCGCCTACGTGATCCCCACCTGCCAGAACCCGACAGGGTCGGTGCTTTCCACGCTCGCGCGCCGCGGCCTCGCGGAAACATCAGCAGCGGAAAGGATTCCGCTGATCGATGACGAGGTGCTCGCCGAACTCGGCTTCCCGGGCCATGAGACTCCGCCGCCCCTTGCCGTGTTCGCCGACACCGTGATCACCATCGGATCGCTGAGCAAGAGTGTCTAGGGCGGACTGCGAATCGGCTGGATCCGCGCGGAGGCCCCCGTCGTCGCCAAGCTCGCCAGACTGCGCGCGGTGCACGATCTCGGCGGCAATCTTCCTGCCCAGCTGGCCGCGGCCGAGCTACTCCCCCGCCTCGACGGCCTGCTGCGCACCCAGGCCGCCGAACGCGAACGTCGCCACGACCACCTGCGCGCCGAGCTCGCGCGCCGGATCCCCGAATGGGACGTGCCGCCGGTCCGGGGCGGACAGACACTCTGGATCCGGCTGCCGCGCGGCGACGGCGCTTCCTTCGCACAAGCCGCACTGCGACATCGTGTTTCGATCCTGGCGGGCGGTGGTCTCGATCCGACCGGTGGCAGCGAACGGTATCTGCGGATCCACTTCCTGCATCCGCTGGAGACCCTCACCACCGTGGTCGATCGCCTCGCGCAAGCGTGGCGCACCTACCGCCCGTCGGCCACACCCACCACTGCCGCACCTCCGCTCGCGCTGTAGCCGACGCAGAGGTTGACCTTGACGCAGCGTCAGGGTTGCACCCTTGTCGCATGACGAACAACGACATCTCCTCGACGAAGCCCGCACCGCCGGTCGGCGGGTTCACCGAGATCGACGGCAATCGCCTTTTCGTCCATCGGTCGGGCAGCGGTGGACCGGCGGTGGTCTTCCTGCCCGGTGCGAGCGCGGTCGGCCTCGACTATTTCGGTGTGCAGCAGCAGGTTTCGCAGTTCACCAGTGCCGTGGTGTACGACCGCGGCGGCACCGGCTACAGCGATCCGCTGCCCCTGCCCCGTACCGCCACCGCGGTCGCCACGGAATTGCACCAGCTGCTGGGCACTCTCGACGAACTCTGCGGCCCTTATGTTCTCGCTGCCCACTCACTCGGATGCCTCTACGCGCACCGGTTCGCGCAGCTGTACCCGCGGCAAGTGGCCGGACTGGTCTGGATGGACGGCTTGCACCGAGACTGGGACGAGTTCATGCCACCGGCGATGGGACTGGCCGCGGCCGCGGCGCCCGCGCCCGACGCCGAGCAGCTCGAACACCTGCGCACAGCCCTTCGCGAGATGCGCGCCGAGCTGCTCGCGGACTACCCGGAACCGGTGCGGCGAGCGCTGACGGAGGCCAAGACGAGCGACGAATCGATCCGGGCGGGCTTCGCCGAGCGCGACGGGCTGCCGGAACTGGCCGCTGAATTGCACGCCGGGCCGAACCTTCCCGATGTTCCGCTGGTGGTGCTCAGCGTGCTGGGGCCGGACCCTTACCAGTCGCCCGAGGCGCTGGCCGAGATCCACGACGGCAGGCGGCGAATGGACGCCGCTGTGGTGCGCGGGGTTTCCCAGGGGCAACAGCGAATTCTCACCGACACCGTGCACCACCGGCTCTGCTTCGATCGCCCCGATGCCGTGGTCGAGGCGATCCGCGATGTCATCGACCAGGTTCGTCGCCGCTAGGATCGGCGCGGTGCTGACCATCGGCCAACTCGCGGCGACCACCGGCGTGACCGTGCGCACCGTACGCCACTACCACCAGGTCGGCCTGTTGCCCGAGCCCGAGCGCGACGCCTCCGGCTATCGCCGCTACCCCGCGCAGGCGGCGGTCGATCTCATCCGGATCAGAACCCTCGCCGACGCGGGCGTTCCGCTGTCGCGGATCGACGCGCTGCTCCACGCCCAGCCGGCCGAATTCGCCACGGCCATCAGCGAGATCGACACCGCGCTCCAGCGCAAGATCGATCAGCTCGCCGAGTACCGCCACCGGATCGCCGAACTGGCGAGCGGCGAAAGCCTTTTCCTCCCCGGCGAGGTGGTCACCCTGCTGAACCGGATGCGCGGTCTCGGCATCAGCGAACAACGGATGCGCCTCGAGCGTGACGCCTGGATCTTGTTGCAAGCGCTGGACGCCGACGCGATCCCGCACCGGATCCGGGAGAAGAACGCCGAATTCGACGACCCGGAAACCACCCGCCTGTACCGCGCGGTCGATGAATCGGTCGACTGGCACCCCCACGACCCACGCCTCGACCGCCTCATCGACGACCTCGACGCCTGGGAAATCGCCCACACCCACGGCCGCACCCGCTCCACCGAACTGGTCGCTTCCCGCATCTCGGAGTCCTCCCCCGCCTGGCAACGCATCGTCGATGCACTCACCCACCGCGCCGAACAACGAGCCGCCGAACCCTGACCCGATTGCACGGTCCGGACTGCATCGGATCAGTACGCCGTGCTGCGGCGCGGAACGTAGCGCACGCTCAGCACCGCTATCGCGACGAAACACACCACTGTCAGGGCAATCCCGATGCGCGCGCCGAAGATCGGATCCGGAGCGGCCAGGCACGCCCCCAACAGTGCGATGCCGATCGCCATTCCGACCTGACGCGAGGTATTGAGGACTCCGGATGCCAAACCGGCATAGCGCGGGTCCGCGGAGGCCATCGCCGCGCCGTTGCTGCTGGGCCCGAAAAGTCCGCACCCGAATCCGACGATCGCGGAGCCGACCAGCACCACCGGCCACCTGTCCGGCTCTCCCACAGCCGAACACACGACGGCCCCGACCCCGGCGGTGAGCGACCCCGTGATCAGTAGCCACCTCATCCCACGGTCCGCCCACCTGCGGTTGAGTACCAGGGTCGCGAACGTCCACAGAACAGCGAACGGCAGGAAGAACAATCCGGTGGTGCGGGCGTCGTAGCCCCACTGCGTCTGCAGGAACACAGCGAGCATGAATTGCAGCCCGTAGGCACCGAATTGGAAGGCGAACCCGTTCGCGATCGAGGCGGAGAAGGATGCGCTGCGCAACATCGTCAACGGCAGGACCGGCGACGCAACCCGCGATTCGGCCCCGACGAACCCCGACAGGAACAGGGCGGACGCGGCAAGGAGCACCAGCGTCAACGGCGACGACCAGCCACGTTCACCACCTTCGATCAGACCGCCGACGAGTGTCCCCAGACCCGCGATCGCCAGGAGCTGGCCTGTCCAGTCGAAGGATTCGTCGTCACGGCGTGCGGTTTCGGCGATGTGCCGCCAGGTCAGCCACAGCGCCGCCGCTCCGATCGGCACGTTGAGCAAGAAGATGGACCGCCAGCCCAGCGCCTCGGTGAGCAGCCCGCCACCGATCGGCCCGGCAACCAGTGCGACACCGCCGGTCGCGCCCCACACGGTGATCGCGCGTGCGCGCTGCGTCGCGTCCGGATACATCCGGGCGATGATCGCGAGCGTGGTGGGCAGGACTCCGGCCGCGAAGATCCCTTGAAAGCACCGGGCGACGAGGAGCACCGCCAAGGTCGCACTCACCGCGCAGATCAGTGACGCGACGGTGAATCCGCCCAGCGCCCAGGCAAACACCCGGCGGGCGCCGAGCCGATCAGCCAGCGTTCCCGCGCTGAGCAGCAGCGCGGCCAGCGGAATCGTGTAGACGTTCACCAGCCACTGCAGAGCCGCCATCGACCCGCCTGTCTCGGCCCGAATCGACGGCAACGCGATATTCAGCGCGCTGCCGTCCAGCAGAATCATGAAGAACCCCAGGCAGATTGCGGCCAGGGCGGCGGTCGTGTTCGGCGACCGCTCGCGACTCCTGCCCGACTGCGCGAACTCGTCCACTGTCACAGACGCCCGTTCCGAATCCGCTGCCCCCATCGCGCCGCCTTTCGTCGGTCCTGTACCTATGAGTACAGATCGATACTGTACCTACTGATAGGTACAGTTGTGCGATGACTACGGCCGAGCGTTTGATCGAGAGCATGCACACCCTGCTGTGGGAGCGCGGCTACTCGGGCACGAGTCCGCGAGCGGTCCAAGAGCTCGCCGGTGCGGGACAAGGCAGCATGTACCACCATTTTCGGAGCAAGGCGGGCCTGGCTGTCGCTGCCGAGCTGCAGATGAGCGACGAGCTGAAACACCAGATCACCGCCCGGCTGGACAGCGGGTCCACGACCCGCGAGAAAGTCGCGGCCTTCTTGACCCTCGACGAAAATGTGCTGCGCGGTTGCCGACTCGGGCGGCTCGTCCAGGACGCGGCAGTGGTGGACGACGATTCGCTACGAGCACCGATTGCCGCGACGTTCGACTGGATCCAGGATCAGATCCGGCAAGTCCTCGCCGAGGGCAGACGAAACGGCGAACTCGACCCGAACCTGGATGTCGATGACCTCGCCGCCACGATTCTCGCTGTCCGACAAGGCGCCTACGTCCTTGCTCGCGGCGCACAGTCCAGCGAACCATTTCGCCGGGCCACCCAGGGCATCCTTCAACTTCTGCCGCGATAGCCGAGGCCACACGCCGTCCCGCGTCGAAGAGTCAGAATCGGGTGGCGGTGGCGGATGCGGTGTGGGCGAAGGCCTGTACTCGGGTGGTGAGGCCGGTGTTGAGCCAGCCGAGGCCGAATTGGAGGGGTGGGGCGTCGGTGACGGGGATGAAGGTGACGTCGGGGCGGAGGTAGAACAGGGGCGCTTGTTCCGTGGTCAGGTAGACGCCTTTGCCCGCGCCGACGAGGGCGAGGATCTCCTGGAAGGTGGCGGCGGTCGGACCGGGTCGGATGGGGCGACCAGAGGGGGTCTTTCGGGGGTGGTGGAATTCGTCGAAGTAGGCGGGCAGCTGCGGCGGGTTCTGGATCATCGCGGCATCGGCGAGGTCTTCCAGCGACAGCGCCGGTCTGTGGGCGAGGGTGTGGCCGGCCGGGACCGCGAGCATCTTGGCCTCGGAGATCAGCGGCGGGCCGATGGTCATGTCGGGCTCACGCATCGGGAAGCAGCACAGCATCGCGTCGACCTCGCCGCTGCGCAACCGATTCGCACCATCGCTGAGCTGCAATTCGGTGATCCGCACAGCGCATTCGGGATGCCTGGCCTCGAAGCGCTCGGCGACTTCCAGCAGATACCGTCCACCGGCCGATCCGAAATAGCCGACCCGCACGGTGCCCTGGATGCCACGCCCGGCCAGTTCGGCGTTGCGCACGCTGCGCCGAACCTGCTCGTAGGCGGGGCGAAGTTCTTCGCACAACTGACGGCCGACCGGGGTGAGGGCGACCTTGCGACTGGTCCGTTCGAACAGCGCCACCCCGACCTGACGTTCGAGCCCCTTGATCGTCTTGCTGACATGCGCTGTGGAAACCCGCAGCCGCTCGGCGGTTCGGCCGAAATGCAGTTCCTCCGACAGCGTCAGGAACGCCTCGATCTCGTTTCGCTCCACGGCCGCCTTCGATCATTGCTCGCCGGTTAACGACCCTTGGGTGATTTGTCGTTGATCACGCCCGGCGAACTGTTGATCATAGATCCGTCTACGAAATATGTTCAGAGAGGCCGGTTTCGACATGGCGGTAGTGCACGTCCCGCAGATCAGGCACAGGGTCGTCGAGGTCGACGGAGTGCGGGTCTTCTATCGAGAGACCGGACCCGCGAACGCACCGGCGCTGCTTCTGCTGCACGGCTTTCCGTCGGCCTCGCACCAGTTCCGCCGGCTCATGGACGCCCTCGGTGGCCGATTCCGGATGATCGCTCCCGACTATCCCGGTTTCGGGCACACTCAGGTCCCCGACGATTTCGTCTATTCCTTCGAACGGCTGGCCGACATCATCGAAGGCTTCGTCGACGCGATCGCCCTGGACCGATTCGTGCTGTACGCCTTCGACTTCGGCGGTCCGGTCGGCCTCCGCCTGGCCACCCGCCGCCCCGCGCGGATCGCGGGACTGATCGTGCAGAACGCGAACACCTACGACGACGGCCTGTCCGACATGGCACGCGCGATGACCGCGAACAAGCCGGGACAGCCGGGCGCCGAGGACAACGTTCGGCAGATCCTCGAACTGCCCGTCACCCGCGGCCAATACGAGGGCGGCACCACCGATCTCGAGCTCATCGCACCCGACGGCTGGACCCTGGACCAGCATTTTCTCGACCTTCCCGGCCGCAAGGACGCGCAGGTGCACCTGGCCCTCGACTACCACACCAATGTGGCGCTCTACCCGGTGTGGCAGCAGTGGTTGCGCGAGCACCGACCGCCGACGCTGGTGCTGTGGGGTCGCAATGACGCCTTCTTTCCCGAGGCGGGCGCCAACGCCTACCTCCGCGATCTGCCCGACGCCACCGTCCATCTCTTCGACACCGGCCATTTCGCGCTCGAGGAGAACCTTCCCGAAATCGCCCCGCTCATCAGCGATTTCGTTGACAGCCTGGACCGGGGCAAGCCGATGAGGATCGCTGTCATCGGCGCCACGGGCAATCTCGGCGGTGCGGTCGTCCGCGAGGCGACCGCTCGCGGCATGCAGGTCACCGCGCTCGGCCGGGACACGGTGGATGTCACCGACGCGGCCTCGGTCAAGAACGCCGTCGCGGGACACGACGCCGTCGTAGCGGCCGTCAAGGGCGATGACCGACTGGTGCCGCGTGGCGCGCAGACCCTCCTGGAAGCACTCCCCCTCGCCGGGGTCGACCGCCTGGTGTTCCTCGGCGGGGGCGGCAGCCTCGAATACGCACCGGGGCACCGTTTCGTCGATTCGCCCGACTTCCCCGCCCAGTACCTGGCGACGGCCCGTGACCAGTGCGAAGCGCTGGAAATCTTGCGTGCCGCCGACTCCCCGGTCCGGTGGTCGTATGTCAGCCCGCCGCCCGTTCACCTGATCCCCGGCGAGGCGACCGGCGTCTATCGCGCCGAGGCTCGCGACACCCCGATCGTCGACGCCGCTGGTGAAAGCCGGATCAGCGTGGGCGATTACGCGAGCGCGATCGTCGACGCGCTGGCGGAGAACACCTTCGTCGGCCTGCGCTTCACCGTCTCGTACTGAGCGGTGCCGCGCCGTCCTCAGCGCCGGAGAAGCTCACGCAGGGCGGCGGTGACGGTCTGGGGGTCCTCCTCGGCCATGAAGTGACCCGCGTCGACGGTGCGGTGGTCGAGGTCGGGCGCCCAGCTCGACCACAGTGCCGCCGCCTCGTATCCGAGCGCGGCGCCCCAGTCCTGCTGCATGACCGTGACGGGCATGGCCAGTCTGGCGCCTGCCGCGCGGTCGGCGCGGTCGTGGTCGATATCGATGGTTGCCGAGGCGCGATAGTCGGCCACGATCGAAGGGACAGCGTCGCGACAGGCGTCGAGGTACGCGGCGCGCACGGGCGCGGGGATCGCGTCGGGGGTCTTCGCCCACTGGTCGAGGAAGTAGGCGAAGAACGCGTCAGCACTGGCGGAGATCATCTGTTCGGGCAGTCCGGGCGGCTGTGCCATCAAGTACAGGTGGAACCCGACGGCGGCGGTGGCGCCGTGCAGCACTTCCCACATGTCGAGAGTGGGCAGCACGTCCAAGCAGGCGAGATGGGTAACCGCGTCCGGGTGGTCGAGCCCGGCGCGGAAGGCCACCAGCGCGCCGCGGTCGTGACCGGCGAGCGCGAAGCGGTCGTGGCCGAAGGCAGCGGCGGCAGCGACGATGTCGGCCGCCATGCGCCGCTTGGAGTAGGTGTCGCTGCCTGCTTCGACGGGTTTGTCGCTGTCGCCGTAGCCGCGCAGGTCCGCGACTATCACCGTGTGGTCGGCGGCCAGGTCGGCGGCGACGTGACGCCACATCAGGTGGGTCTGCGGGAAGCCGTGCAGCAGCACGATCGGGGTTCCCGCACCGGCGACGGCGACGGTGAGGGCGACATCGTCGGCGACCGGGACGCGGTGGTAGTCGAAACCGGGAATGGTGCGGGTCATCGCGTGGGCTCTCGCTTCGTTCGAAGGGTGTTCCGCGGGGTCTGCGCGGAACGAGTTCGAGCGTGCGGTGTCGCGATGAGCAGCCGATGAACGCGCACTACATTGGCCTGATGCGGTTTCAGGTGCTCGGACCGGTCATCGCGCACGACGACCGCGGTGAGCCGGTCGCGCTGCGCGGTCCGCGCTACCGCGAAGTGCTCGCACGGCTGATCCTCGCGCACCGGCGGGTCGTTCCGGTCGGTCGCCTGGTCGAGGATCTGTGGGACGAGCCGCCCCCGAACGCGGTGGGTGCGGTCCGTACCTTCGTCGCCGGATTGCGGCGCGCACTCGAACCCGATCGTCCGCCCCGCACACCACCACATCTACTCGTCACCGAAGGGCTCGGTTACGCGCTGCGGCCCGAATCGGCGGATGTCGACGCGTGGCGATTCGACGATGCTGTGCGTGCGGCGGCAACCCTGCCGCCGGAAGAGTCGTTCTCGCTGCTCACCGACGCACTGAGCTGGTGGCAGGGGCCTGCCTATACCGACTTCGCCGATGCCGGATGGGCGCAGGCCGAACGGTCGCGGCTCACCGAGCAGCGGTTGCTGGCCGTCGAACGTCGCGGCGCGGCGCAATTGGCACTGGGTGCCGCCGCCGCGGCGGTTCCCGACCTCGACGCGCACGTCGCCGAACATCCCTGGCGTGAAGACGCATGGGGGCTGCTGGCCACCGCCCTCTACCGTTCGGGCCGCCAGGCCGACGCGCTCGCGGTTCTCGCCAGGGCCCGGCGGATGCTGGCCGATGATCTGGGCATCGACCCCGGACCGGCACTGCGCCGCCTCGAACACGACCTGCTCCGCCAGGCCGAATACCTCGACCCGGTCGCGACCGACCCCACGGTGCGGGTGTGGGAACAGGCGCGTGCCGCCTACGACAGCGCGGTCCCGCCGCGTACGAGGACGCGGCTGGAATCGACCGCGGGCCTGATGCGTGATCTCGCGGTCACGGGTGGCGGCGGTCTGGCGGCCGCACGCGCACACCGGATTTCGGCGGTGGTCGCCGCCGACGACCTCGGTGACGCCGAGCTGACCGCGCGGGTGATCGGCATCTACGACGTCCCCGCGATCTGGACCCGCTCCGACGACCCGGCGCAGGATCGACGCCTCGTGGGCATCGCCGAGAAGACACTCCTGCGCCTGCCCGCCCACGATGATGCCGATCGAGCCAGGCTGCTGGCGACCATCGCCGTCGAATCGCGCGGCGCCCTGCCGGTGGGCGATCCGACCGAGGCGGGACTGCGCCCGCTGCGTGCCGCCCGTCAGGCCGAGGAGATCGCCCGGCGGCTGCACGACCCCGCCCTGCTGGCCTTCGCACTCAACGGTGTGTTCATGCAGAGCTTCCAGCGCGCGGGACTGGCGCACCGGCGTGACGCTGTCGGCACCGAGATCATCACGGTGGCAGCCAACAGCAAACTCGCGACCTACGAGGTACTGGGCCACCTCATCCTCATCCAAACGCGGTGCGCCTCCGCTGATTACACGAGCGCCGACCAGCACGCCGAAGCCGCGGACGCGCTGGCACAGCGGTATGAATTGCCGCTGGTCGAGGTGTTCACCACCTGGTACCGCGCCTTACGGGCCAGCGCGACAACAGACCTCGCGATTGCGGAAGCCGCGTACGTGACGGCGGCCGCCTCACTCACCGGAGCAGGCATGCCGGGACTCGACCGTGGTCTGTTGCCACTGGCACAGCTGAGCATGGCTCTGCGGCGACACGAGACCGGCAGGATCGCCACGATCGACCCCGAGACAGACTGGGGGCCCTACAAATCCTGGGTCGAGCCCGCCCTGCTCGTCGCGCGTGGCGAGCTCGACAGTGCGCGAGAGGTCTTGCGCACCATCACATCCCCGCCGCGCGACCTGCTGTTCGAAGCACTGTGGGCCATCGTGGCACACGCGGCCACCGCCGTCGGCGATCGCGAGACCATGCGCCGAGCCCGGACCCAGCTGGCCCCCGCGGCGGCCGAAACAACGGCGCAGAGTGGACTTCTCAGCGTAGGCCCGGTTCGCGCCTACCTCGACGAGATCGATGCGGCGCTGTCAAGGTCGTCTCTCGGGTGAAGAACGACTGCGCGCCGCCCGAGCCCGGCCGATGCGATCAGGAGAAGACGTAGTCGGTGAGTGGGAAATGACCGCTGCGCCAGGCGGATTCGATGGTGGAGGTGGGACGTAGGGGGACGTCGCCGTGTTTGTCGAAGTAGTAGCTGTTGGCGGTGACGCAGCTTTCGTCCCAGAACACCTGGCCGCCGCGGCGGGCGAGCATCTCGCGGAAGTAGCGGTCGTTGGCTTCCTCGGTGACCTCGATGCGGTCCGCGTCGTTGGCCCTGGCGTGGTGCAGGCAGCGCAGGATGTGGCGGGTCTGGTTCTCGATCAGCGTGAAATAGGAGGCCCCGTTGTAGCCATAGGGGCCGATGATGGAGAAGAAGTTCGGGAAGCCGGGAACGCTCACGCCCTCGTAGGCTTGCAGCCGGTTCTCGTCCCACCAGGTCTCCAGATCGCGGCCACCGACGCCGTGCAGGTCATAGGTCGGCATGTTGCCCGATTCCATGACCTTGAAGCCGGTGGCGAGGATCAGCACGTCGGCGCGATGTTCGGCACCCGTGGCGGTGCGCACACCGGTGGCGGTGATCTCGCTGATCGCCGCGGTTTCCAGGGTCACGTTCGCACGGTTGAAGGTCGACAGATAGTCGTTGGAGAAGCTCGGCCGTTTGCACCCGAGGGCGTATCGCGGGGTGAGCGCGTCCCGGACGGCGGGGTCCTTCACTTGACGCCGCAGGTGGGCCAGGCCCGCGCGTTCACCGATGGCGGCGGTGGGCAACGAGCGGTGATAGTGGGCGGCGAGCGGGAAGGTGACCTCCACGTAGGTCTGACTCACCAGGCGGGTCACGGTCCGTCCGCCGGGGACCTTCAGCGCCAGCCGGGCGGCGAGAGGCAACGGCAGGTCCGGGCGCGGCAGGCACCAGATCGGCGTGCGCTGGAACACCGTCAGGTGTTCCACCCGCGAGGCGATCTCCGGGATCACCTGGACCGCGGAGGCGCCGGTGCCGATGATCGCCACCCGCTTGCCCCGCAGGTCCTGGCGATGATCCCAGCGCGAGGTGTGCATGGTCGCGCCCGCGAAGCCTTCGATGCCGGGGATATCGGGCAGTTTGGGGCGGGTGAGCACACCGGTCGCGCTGATCACGAACCGTGCGGTGAGGTCGTCGCCGTCGGTGGTGTGCAGCACCCAGTGGTCGGCCCGCTCGTCGAAATCCGCGCCGACCACGGTGGTGCCGAAGCGGATTCGCGAACGGAGTTCGTACTTGTCCACGCACGATTCGGCATAGGCCTTGAGTTCGCGACCGGGCGCGTAGACCCGTGACCAGTCGGTGCGCTGTTCGAAGGAGAACTGGTAGCTGAACGACGGGATATCCACGGCGACACCGGGATAGGTGTTCCAGTGCCACGTACCGCCCACGCCGTCGGCCTCGTCGATGATCACGAAGTCGCCGAACCCGGCCTTGCGCAACTCGATCGCCACGCCGATGCCGGAGAAGCCGGCGCCCACGATGACGATCTCGTGGTCGATTCCCTTGGTGCTCATGCGATCTCCTTCACGAGTGCGGCCGACGGATGCAGCCGGCGAGGCCGGGCGACGGTACGAACGACACAGCCCGCGTCGTCGGCGTAGACGATGCTGTCCACCTGATGCTCGATGCCGTCGACGGTGCGCACACCCAGCGGCACCAACCGCGCGATCGGCCAGGTCACCAGGGTGCAGTGCGGTTGCCGCAGGGTTCGGTAGTAGCTGTTGTGCACCGCGACGCCCGCGGTGTCGTCCGGTGTCAGGCGGTGTCGCAGCCACGAATCACGCACCTGGACAGCCAGATTGACACGGGCGACGAGTCGCAGGAGCCGCTGCGGCATCGTCGCGGTGGGCAGCGGAACGCGGGGGAGCACCCACACCGCCTCGGTCTGGAACACCGTCACCCGTGCGGCCTCGGCGGCGATGCCGGGCAGCAGGCGCGCGGCGGCCGCCCCGCTGCCGATGATCGCGACCCGCTGACCGGTGAACTCGTGCCGGGGCGCGAAGGCTGTGCGGTGCACCTGGGAACCGGTGAAGGTATCGGCGAAACGCGGCGTCGTCATTTCGCCACCGGTTCGTAGGTGAGCTCGTCGGACCAGGACGGCCTGCGGCCGAGCACCCGGATCGGGAACCGATCGATACAGGCATTCGACACGTCGGCCAGCAGCTGGAACGGCTGACGGCGGTGAATCGTGGCCTTGCCGTGCATCTTCACCACGTGGTAGAGCGGGAGCTTGCGGATGGCCGGGCTGCGCTCCCCCACGTTCTCGAACCGGCGCACCGCCTGCCACAGCTTCTCCTCGTCGAGGCCCAGCGCCATGATGTTGGTCGACATCCGTGACAGCAGGGGCGCGTACAGCAACGCGCCGAGCACGAACGACGGACGCACCGCGAAACCGGCTGTCTCGATGACGGTTCGGCGCAACGGTCCCGCGCCGAGTTGTTCGAGAACCTGGAAACCTACTGCGAGGTGGCGAGATTCGTCGCTGTTGATGTGCCGGAACACCTCGTGGCACACCGGGTCGTCGACCTCGTCGAGCAGGAACTTCACCAACGCGCCGTCGAGGGCGGTCTCCAGCGACGGGATGACGGTTCCGAGCACGGGCAGGGTCAGCTGGTCGGCGTAACGGTCGAGCCAGCTGATGACGAGGCGAATGTTCTTGTTGGGCACCGGCATCGCCTCGCCGTCGGGGAGCATGCCCCAGCGACGCATCAGCGCCAGTTCCGCGTTGGCGTGCTTTTGTTCCTCGGCGTGGAAGTACCGGTAGATCTCCCGCAGTGGGCCGGGCGGCGCCTGGCGGGTCAGGGCGGCGAAGCCGCGGGCCCCGACGTGTTCGATCCACACCAGGTCGGCCATGAAGGTGGCCAATCGCGGGCGTTGCTCGTCGGTGATGGTGTCGGCGCCCGGTGCGTCCCAGTCGATATCGGCCAGTGCCCACTGCTTGGCGCGAATCGTGGCGAGCATGTCGGGGTAGGCGAACGTCATTGTTCGATCTCCTTCGGTGTGGATCAGCGCACGACCCGCTCCAGCAGGCCTGCCGAACGGGTGTAGGTCGCGGGCAGCCAGCGTTTGGCCTGCCACAGCATCTTGGCCTCGAGCTGCGGCACCACATACAGCTCGCCGCGGTCCACCGCGTCCAGCGTGGTGCGGGCGATGGCGGTGGGCGCGCGGCCGGTCCAGCGCAGCAGCAGCCCGCCGAGGCGCTCGGCGGTGTCGTCCATCGGCGAATCCGCGGTCATGATATTGGTTTTCACGCCGGTCGGGCACAGCACCGTGACGCCGACGCCGGTGCCGGCCAGCTCGGCCGACATCGTCTCCGACAGCGCCAGCACACCCGCCTTGCTGACGTTGTAGGCGGCCATCCGCGGTGCCGCGCCGAACGCGGCCGCCGAGGCGACGTTCACCAGCGACCCGTGCCCGGCCGCGCGCAGGATCGGCGCGAAGACGTGGCAGCCGTGGATCACGCCCCAGAGATTCACCCCGAGCGTGCGGTGCCAGTCGTCGAGGGCGAACTCGCCGACCACCGGTCCGCCCGCGCCGATGCCCGCGTTGTTGACGACAACAGTGGGCGGGCCGCCGAACCAGTCCTGCGCGGTGGCCGCCAGCTGTTCGACCTCGTCGATCACGGTGACATCGCAACGGGTGCCGATCGCCTTGCCGCCCCCCGCCTCGACCAGTTCGGCGGTTTCGGCCGCACGGTCGGGGTCGATATCGGAGCACACGACGCGACCGCCTCGACGACCCAATTCGACGGCGAACGCACGTCCGATTCCACTACCCGCGCCGGTCACCACAGCATCGGCGGCAGCGGTTCGGCGGTGTCCGCCGAAGGGGAACAATCGCATGGCAACTCCCGGGTCGACCCGATGAGACTCAAATTGGTGGCATCTGCCACCATTGGCCGCACCTGACACCAATTAGGCGCGCGGAGGAGTACTTTGTCAACCATGGATGTGCGCGCACCGGCACGGACCTGGGGCGGGCGGACCGCCGAGGAGCGCAGAGCGCAGCGGCGGGTCGGCCTGGTCGAGGCTGCCCTCGATATCTGGCTCGACCACGGCTGGGCCGCGGTGACCATGCGCGGTGTCTGCCAGCGGGCCTCGCTCAACGATCGCTACTTCTACGAGCACTTCGCCGACCGCGACGAACTACTGGCCGAGGTCTGGGACGAGGTGTGCGCCGGGGTGTTCGCCGAACTGGCGAGCGTCGTCGCCGAGAATGCCGATCGAACCCCCCTCGAGATCACTCGCGCGGCCATCGCCTGTGCCGTCGGATTGCAGACCGATCTGCGCGGACGCGCCCGGATTCTGCTGGCCGATCACGCGGGCAGCGCCGTGCTCGAACAGCGCCGCAAGACCATGCTCACCGACGCGACCGATCTGCTCATCGCCGCCGCGTGGCCCTATCTGCGTCCCGACGTCGACGAAACCGCCATGCGGATGAGCACATTGGCCGGCATCGGCGGCTTCATCGAACTACTGTCCGCGTGGCGGTCCGGTGTGCTCGACGTGGACGCCGAGCGCATCGTCGATCACACCAGCGCGATCGCGGCGCAACTCGGCGCGATGTTCCTGCCCCCGGAGATCATCGGATGATTCACGCCGCACGCCGGGCAGGGTTCGGTTCGACCGCGCGGCGGTACTACGCGGATCCTTTCAGCGCGCGCAAGCCCGCCGCCATGAATTCCGGGGTGGCCTCGGCGGCCCGGTCAGCGGCGGAACCGGTGTCGGAACCCTGATGCGCGCGATGGGTGATGCCCTCGCCGATGATGCCGAGTTTGAAGTTGGCCAGCGCGAGGTAGAAGCCCCAGTTGTCGAGCTCGCGCCCGGACGCGGTGGCGTAGGCCTGTGCGAGCGTGTCGGCGCTCGGCAGGCGCGGGCTGGTCCACGCCGCACGGGTCCCGAGGATCACGTCGAAGATCGGCGACCGGTAGACGCACATCAGGGCGACATCGGTGAGCGGATCACCGAGGGTGGACAGCTCCCAATCGACCACGGCACGGACCGTTGCCGGGTCGGCGCTGTCGAGGATCGTATTGTCGATGCGGAAGTCCCCGTGCACGATCGAAGCCGATGTCTCCGGCGGGATCGCAGCGGCCAGTGCGGCATGCAGGGCCGCCACATCCGCGAGCTCGCGGGTTTTGACCCGCTCCCACTGGGATGCCCAGAGCTTGACCTGCCGGGCGACGAAACCTGTTGGCCTGCCGAATGATTCGAGACCGACAGCGCCCGGGTCCACCGCGTGCAGATCGGCGAGAACGCGGACCAGCGCGCGCACACTCGAATTCACCTGCGCATCGGTGAGCGCGGACAGATCGTCCTGGTCGCGAAACACCGTCCCGTCGACGAACTCGACGACGGTCGTCGGCGCGCCCAGCGCGGATCCGGCCGCGTCGAAGGCGATCGTTCTCGCCACGGGCACAGCCGATGCCTGCAACGCGCTGGTGACGGTGTACTCGCGGGCCATATCGTGCGCGGACGGGGTGAGCCCGGCGACCGGCGGGCGGCGCACCACCCAGCGCGAGACGTCATCGGCGGCGGCGAAGGTCAGATTCGACCGGCCCCCACTGATCAGTTCGACGCGCAGCTCGCCTTCCACCGCGACGCCGTTGGCGCGCAGGAACTGTTCCAGCGCGGCGATGTCCATGCCCGGCAGTGTCATTCGGAATCCCGCTTCGTCCGCTTGGCGGCGCTCACCGCGCGTTTGGCGATGGCCCAGCGATGCACCTCGGAGGGACCGTCGTAGATCCGGAACGGGCGCACCTCGCGCGAGAGTCGCGCCAGCGGCAGGTCGGCGGAGACGCCGAGACCGCCGCACATCTGCATACTCCGGTCGACGATGCGGAAGATGGCCTCGGCGGCATAGGTTTTCGCGATGGAGGTGGCATTCGCGGCGGGCTCGCCGCGGTCGAGTTCCCAGCAGGCACGGGTCAGCAGTGCGCGGGTGGCGGCGATGTCGATCTCGTTGTCGGCGATCATCTTCTGGACCATGCCGAGGTCGCCGAGGCGCGAACCGAAGCCCTCGCGGTGCGCCACGTGCGCGACCGCGACGTCATGACCGCGACGGGCAGCGCCGAGCCAGCGCATCACATGGGTCATCCGGGCGGGGCCGAGCCGCACCTGGGCGTATTCGAAGCCTCGGTCGACTTCGCCGAGTACCGCGGACTCCGGGACGAGAAGGTCGTCGAAGAAGACCTCGCAGTGGCCACCGATCATCGACTTGTCGAGGGTGTCCAGATGGCGGCCGACGCGAATGCCCGGGCTGTCGGCGGGTGCCAGGAACATCGTGGCGCCACCACGTTGGCCGGGCTCGCCCGAGGTGCGGGCCATGATGATGAAGAACCCCGCCCCGTCGGCGCCGGTGATGAACCATTTGTGGCCGGTGATGCGCCAACCGCCATCGGCACGGACCGCGCGGGTGCTCAGCGCGGAGGGGTCCGAGCCCGCACCCGGCGCCGGTTCGGTCATGGCGAAGGCCGAGCGCACCTCGCCGCGAGCGAGCGGGGCGAGGAACTGCTGTTTCTGCTCCGGGTCGGCGATGTGGGCGAGCATGTGGACATTGCCCTCGTCGGGGGCGGCGATATTGAGGGCCGTCGGGCCGAACAGCGAGTAGCCCGCCTCCTCGAACACCGGGGCCCGGTTGGACATGTCCAGACCGTGGCCACCGTATTCGAGCGGCGCGTGCGGGGCGAAGACACCGGCATCACGGGCGGCCTGCTGGAGTTCGAGGCGCAGCTTCTCACCACCGGCCGCGGTGATGTCGCCGTCGTGCGCGTCTTCGACCGGGAGCACATGGTCGCGGACGAAGGTGCGGGTGCGGTCGGCCAGGCTCTGCACCTCGGACGGATAGGACAGGTCGATCGGCACGGGTCCGCTCCTCGGCTCGGTTGCCGAACGATCGCTCGGCACATTGACTGTTACGACAGTCGCACGCGCGTATTCATGCTGTCAACAAGGCTGGTAGGACTCAAATGTTTGTTCAGCTATTCTGAACATCATGGATTCGACGGCAGCCGAACAGCAGGCACTGGGGGCGCGGGTGCGCCAGGCGAGGACCGCGGCGGGGTTGTCACTGCGGGCGACCGCACAGCGAATCGGGGTCAGCGCGGCCACGCTGAGCGCCATCGAGACGGGCAAGACCGGCGCCTCGGTTCCGCGCCTGCGATCCCTCGCCGCCGAGCTGGGCACGACGGTGGCCAGGCTGATCGGCGACCAGCGCACCACCGGTGCTCCTCCCCCTGGACCGCGTGCGACTGATTCCCGCCCCGCCGGGAGCCCCGCGCACGGTGAAACCGGATCGCCCGACTCCGGCGCACCGGATTCCTGGCGTGAGTTCCCGCCCCTGGTTCTCGACCCGGTGCTCGCCGCCGCCATCGATTCTTTCGTCGAGACCGGGTATCACGGCGCCACGATGCGCTCGATCGCCGCGCGGGCGGGCATGAGCGTGCCCGGTGTCTACCACCACTATCGCGACAAACAAGACCTGCTGGTCCGCGCACTCGACCTGACCATGGACGAATTGCACCGGCGGGTGCGCGCGGCACGCCTCGACGGCACGAACGGCCGCGAACGAGTCTGCCGTGTCGTCGAAGCGCTCGCCCTGTTCCACACGCACCACCGCGAACTCGCCTTCATCGGCGCCAGCGAGATGCGCAGCCTGAACCCGGCCGATCGTGATCGGATCACAGCCTCCCGCAACGAGATCCAATACCTTCTCGATGCCGATATCGACGCCGCGCTGACCGAGGCGAACCGATCGACCGCCCGGGCCCGCGACGCGGGCCGTGCCATCGCGACGATGTGCACCGCACTGCCCCAGTGGTTCCGGCTCGACGGCCCGTCCTCTCCCGAACAGATCGCCGCCGCCTACGCGGACTTCGCCCTCGGCCTGCTCGGCGTGGACGGCCCGCACCGATAGCGGAACGGCAGGACCGGGCCGGAAATCAGTTCACCGCATACGGATATACGTCGGAGCGACCCTGGAACGACAGGATCCGCGGGTTCTGTACCCGACCGTCGCGAATCTCGATCGCCCGGCGAATCGTTTCGCTGCCATCCCACGCTGGGGGGCCGCCGAGCACGACGGGCAGGTACTCGAGCAGAGCTTCGGAGTTCTCCCACGTCGCCGAGTCCCAGAGAAACGAGGGGCTGTGGTCGACGCCGTAGTAGTGCAGATCGTCACCGACGGTGAACATCGGATCGGCGAACGAGGTCGGGCGCGAGAACTCGAAGCCCATCCCCTCGTCGCACGAGACGTCGACGAAAAGCGTTCCGCGCGAGAAGAGTTCGAGGTCATCGTTCATGATGAATGTCAACGGGTCCTCGGTGTCCTGGAACATGCAGTTCACCACCACGTCGTAGTTGGCCAGCATCTCCGCCAGCGGCCCCGGCTCGGGCGCCTTCAGCGCGAGTGTGCGGCCGGGCAGTTTCGGGTCACGCTTGAAATGCTGCATCCGCACCGAGGCGAACGGCGAGGCCACCGCCGACACACTGCGCTGGGTCAGCACCGTCACATCACTGATCCCCAGTGCCGACAGCGCCCGCACCGCACCACGCGCGGTGGCGCCGAAGCTGATGACCGCCGCACGCATCCGGCGACCGTAATCTCCACTCACGCCGCGCAATTGGAGGGCATGCATGACCGAGCAGTAACCGGCCAGTTCGTTGTTCTTGTGGAACACGTGGACGCTGAAAGCACCCGACTTCGTCCAGTGGTTCATCGCCTCCCAGGCGATCAGCGTCAGGTCGCGGTCCACGGCCAGCTGGGTCATGCTCGCGTCCTGCACACAGTGCGGCCAGCCCCACACGGTTGTGCCGGGGCGCATCTGCGCGAGGTCTTCGGCCAGCGGTTTGGCCAGCAGCAGCACATCGCACTCGGCGAAAAGCTCGTCGCGAGTGCGATGACCCGCTACGAGTGGGGCGAGGGCCTCGTCGGGGTAACCGAATCGCTTACCGTAACCGTGTTCGAGGTAGATCTGACCGCGCAGCTCGGGATCGATGCGGTCGAGGTGGGCCGGGTGGATTGCCAGCCGGTGTTCGTTTTCCTTGCGAGAGGTCGCGACGACGCCGACCGTCAGGTGTTTCACAGTTGCTTCACCTGGTCAGCCTACCCGTAGGCCCTCAGCTCTCCGCCTTGCTGGTGATGTCGTCGAGGGACTCGCCCATGGTCTCGGGCACCCGGCGATAGCAGAACACCAGCGACAGCGCGGAAACGACCGCGAAGAGGAAGAACATCGTCGACGCGCCCCAGAGTTCGCCCAGCGGCGGGAACACCAGGGAGACGGTGAAATTGCCCATCCAGATGAGGAAGGTGCAGATACTCATCGCGGTGGCGCGGATCGGGGCGGGGAAGATCTCCGAGATCAGCAACCAGGTGGGCACCCCGACGCCGAGCTGGAAGGCACAGACGTACACGATCATCAATGTCACCAACACATACCCGGTGGCAGTGCTCTGCGTGAGACGTTCCATCAGACCCATACCGACCAACGCGACGACCATGATCGCCAGGCCGAGGAACATCGGTGGGCGCCTGCCGATCTTGTCGACCAGGCTCATGCCGAGCATCACGCCGAGCACCGCGCCGACACCGATGCCGATCGACGAGGTGATCGCCGCATTGTCACCCATCCCCGCCTGGGCGAGAGTGGACGGTGCGTAGTAGATGACGGTATTGACGCCGACGAATTGCTGAATCAATGCCAATCCGATTCCGGTGTAGAACAGCGCGCGCACCTTCGGTTTCCGCAATTGGTCGCTCAAACTGTCCTTGACCGCCGCATCGGCGGCCTCGGACTGTTCGATCTCGGCGATCGTCGGCTCGACATTCTCCGGGTAATAAGACTGTTCGAGCACTTTCTTCGCATCAGCGGTGCGGCCCTGTTTCAGATACCACCGCGGTGAATCCGGCATGAAATACATACCGATCACGAGCGCCGCCGCCGGAACGGCCGCCATCGCCAGCATGAGCCGCCAGTTCCCGGTCGGGGCGAGCAGCGCGTTGACGATGTAGGCGAGCAACTGCCCGCTGGCGATCATCAGCGAGTTCATCGACACGAGGCGCCCGCGATAGGTCGGCGGGGAGATCTCGGAGACGTACATGGGGACCACCAGTGAGGCGGTACCGACCGCGACGCCGAGGAACAGGCGGGTGATGATCATGACCGTGGCATCGGGCGCCAGCGCCTGGGCGAGCGCGCCGATGAAGAACAGGGCGCCCGCGAACAGCAGCGTCGTCCGCCTGCCCCACCGGTCGGCCATCCAGCCGCCGGTGATCGAGCCGATCGCGGCGCCGATGAGCAGCGAACTCGTGATGACGCCGACTTGGGTCTGGCTCAGCGCGAAATCAGGCGTGAGGTAGACCAGCACGCCGGAGATGACGCCGGTGTCGTAGCCGAACAGCGCGCCGCCGAGCGCGGCGATGACGACGACAGTGAGCACGAACTTCTTGATCCTGGCCCGCATCGCTTCCCGCTCCGGCGAATCGGGTGGCGTCTCGACCGGTGGTTCGGTGACCGGGGACACCGGCTCCGGTCCGTCCTGGACGGTGTGCGGTACCCGGATCGAGGTATCGGTATCCGGCCCGATGAGGCGGCCGCCGGAAACCTGCGCCACAGGCACGGTGGGACTCGAGACGGCGCCGCGCCGCTCCGGCTCCTTATCGGTGGATCCACGAGGGGAATCGGGCATGTCCACACCTCCGCCGGATGGAGTAGGTCGATTCCTGCACCTTAATCGAGCGCGGAAGATTCGCGATAGCTCGAAATCCATGGATATTTTCGTCCGCAGATCAGCAGTAAGGAGCGATCGGGATATGTATCCCACCCCCTGCGTGGGATACATTCCCCGATCAACACGCTCTTATCGGAATCGCCGCCAACCGAAATGCTCGCCGTTTGCCCGGATCGGAGAAAAGCGTCGCGTAGCCATCCGACACCATCCATCCGTCAAACCGTAACCACCGAATGCCGCTTTTGCCGGGTTCCCACGAATCTCGTCGACGCTCGGTTATCGACGATGCAGCGACCGGACGGTGACCGCGCCCCAGAGCATCAGGCTCGCGGCCGCGGCCATATAGAGGAAGTAGGCCAGCACAACCAGGACGGATCCGTAATTGCCCACCCAGTCACCCAGTCGCAGCAGGCCGGCCACACCGAGGCCGAGCAAGATCAGCCCGAGAATCAGCCCCGGCATCGCCAGCGGCGCGATGGGCGATTCGATGGCGGAGGTCGCCGAGACGCGGCGGCCGCGCTCGGTAACTGGCAGATTGCTGTTCGATTCGAAGTAGATGCTGCTCATGACAACAAGTCCCTTCCGGACAGCCGCCCCGACACGGCCGATAAGTGATCCGTACCGGATCCTTTGATGACCGCCACGCCGCAGCGGAAGTGCGGGTCGTTCGCGACCCCGGATCCGTGTCGATCCGGTCGATGATCACGAACGGTTAACGTTCAGCAATTACGAGCTTGCCAGCCAGGCCGACTAGAGAATAGGTGATGTGATCTGCATCACATCGAACTCCTGTGCGACACGATCCGATAACGTGCGTTACATTTCGCCGGAACACGGGCTGGAACTGGCGAAAACCCGACACAACTGGGCATTTGTTCAACAGGCCGACATTGATGTCATTTATCGAACCGTTACGGCCCTGACGTGGGAAAACACACTTCCGCCCACCGCGATCCAGTTGGTACCGCCATGAGCCACCGACACGGCACCGTGACGGAAACCGCCCGATCGGGACCGGCCGGTCCGGGAGGAACCGATCGTCGAGGCGCGAAACTTTCCGACCGCGACTTCTGCGTGGGTTCGAACGAGGGAACGCGTCACGTCGGCTATCTTGATCTAGTTTTTCGATGCTGCTGGATCGTTCGTGTCGCTTCGCCGAAATCGCGTGCCGCGTGAGATCCACGCCTCGCGCTGTCGGCGACCCTCTCAGACGAAGGGACGCCGGTCACCATGCCCGCACCCGTTATCCTCCACGGCCGCATCGCACGGCTGGAACCTCTCGCACCTCACCACGTTCCCGGACTGATCGCCGCGGCCGCAGCGCTCGACGGACCGGCCGGGTTCACCGTCGTCCCGCACGGTGACCAGGAGGCGCGCACCTATGTCTTCCAGGCCGAAGCGGCGCAGCTGGCAGGCACAGCGCTGGCTTTCGCGATCGTCACCGTCGCCGACGAGTGTGTGGTCGGGGCGACCCGATTCACCCGGCTCGACTACTGGCAGGGACCACTGACCTGGCCGTTGTCCGCCGAACCGGTCACCTCGTTGCCCGGCGGGGCGATCCCCGACGCCGTCGAGATCGGCAATACCTGGCTCACCCCCGCGGTGCGGGGCGGTCAGGTGAATCTCGACTCCAAGCTGCTGCTGCTCACCCACGCCTTCGACAGCTGGGGCGTGCGGCGGGTGACCCTGCGCGCCGACGCGCGCAACCTGCGCTCCCGGGCGGCGATCGAACGGCTCGGCGCGGTGAGTGACGGTGTGCGCCGGGCACATTCGCGTGGGCTCGACGGGGCGGTGCGTGACACCGCGTTCTATTCGATCCTGCACGACGAATGGCCGGGGGTGCGCGGGCGGATCATCGAACAACTGGCCGCCCGGGCCGCGCTGCGGGGCGCGCCGTTGATCCCGGCGACCGCGGCGGCGTTGCGGCCGTTGGCTTCTTCGCCGATCGGTTGAGGTCTCAGCCCCGCGACGACTCGATACGGTCGGCGATCAGGTCGGCGAGTTCGTCCGGGCATTCCTCGGGCAGCCAATGCGAGCCGTCGAGCACGGCGAAACGATAGTCACCGGTGACGAATCCGCGGGTCAGCTCGGCACCGCGGCGGGTCAGCGCCGCGTCGCCGGTGCTCCACACGTGTGTCACCGGCACGGTGACGCGTGCCGTCACCGCGCGCGGTGTGATCAGTGCCAAGGCGCGATACCAGTTCAACGCGGTGGTGAGCGCGCCGGTGTCGATGATCTCGGTGTGCACGCGGTCGATCGCGTCGGCGGACATGCCCGATGTGGCCAGGATCTGGTCGAAGACGCCGGGCCGCGCGCGAATCAGGCGCTCGGGGAGCACCGGCAGCTGGAACAGCGCCATGTAGGACGAGCGAAGGAGCTGATCGCTGCTGATCATCGAGCGGGCGAAGGCGCCGGGATGCGGCACCGACACGGTAACCAGCGTGCGGACGAGTTCGGGGCGGGCCGCGGCCACCGACCAGGCGACCATCGCGCCCCAGTCGTGCCCGACCAGATGCACCGGACCGCGGTCGATGTCCTCGATCAACGCGACCACATCGTCGACGAGTTCGGGCACGCGGTAGGCGAGGCGGCCGGACGGCCGAGCGCCGGGTGAGTAGCCGCGCTGATTCGGGGCGATGGTGCGGTAACCGCGCGCGTTGAGCAACGCGGTGAGTGGCTGCAACGAGGTCGCGGTCTGCGGGAAGCCGTGCAGCGCAACGACGACGGGGCCGTCGGGCGGTCCGGAGTCGACGACGTCGAACTCGAGTCCAGCCCTGGTGAAAGTGGTCAACTGGGTGCTCAACGAACCCTCCGATCCAGCAACTTACTTATCGGTAAATTACTCGGGGCCCGTGCCTGGCGTCAACAGCGCTCACCGTCCTGTTCCCCCGTGCACGACGGCGACTTCCGCACCACCGAGATCGAAGGCCCGGTGCAGGATGCGCACGGCTTCGTCGAGGTCGGTGTCGCGGACCAGCACGGAGATGCGGATCTCCGAGGTGGCGATCAGGTCGAGGTTGATATTCGCCGCGGCCAGCGCCTCACAGAAGCTCGCGGTGACGCCCGGATTGTTGCGCATGCCCGCGCCGATCAACGAGACCTTGCCGACGCGGTCGTCGTAGCGAACATCGGCGAAGCCGATCTCGGCACGGCGGTCGCGCAGCAAGGCGACCGCCCGCGCGCCGTCGGCGGCGGGCAGGGTGAAGGTGATGTCGGTGCGTCCGGTACCGGTGTTCTGCACGACCATGTCGATGCCGATCTCGGCGTCGGCGACCGCGCGGAACACCTCGGCCGCGTAGCCGGGCTCGTCGGGCAGGCCGACGACGGTCACCTTGGCCTCGTTGCGGTCGTGCGCGACGCCGGTGAGCACGGCCTGGTCGGCGGGGATGTCGGCCATCGAGCCGAAGACGGTAGTGCCGATCGCGTCGGTGTAGGACGAGCGCACATGCACCGGTACCTGGTAGCGGCGCGCGTATTCGACGCAGCGCAGCATGAGGACCTTCGAACCGCAGGCGGCCATTTCCAGCATCTCCTCGTAGGAGATCTGGTCGAGTTTCTGAGCGTCGGCCACGATGCGCGGGTCGGCGGTGAAGACTCCGTCGACGTCGGTGTAGATCTCGCACACATCGGCCTTCAAGGCCGCGGCCAGCGCGACGGCGGTGGTGTCGGAGCCGCCACGACCGAGAGTGGTGACATCGTCGCTGTCCTGGCTCACGCCTTGGAAGCCGGCCACGAGCACCACCTCGCCGTCGTCGAGTGCGCGGCGCACCCGGCCCGGGTCGACTTCGATGATCTTGGCCCGGCCGTGGGTGCCGGTGGTGATCACGCCGGCCTGCGAGCCCGTCAACGATCGGGCTTCGGCACCGAGTGCGTGAATCGCCATGGCCACCAAGGCGTTCGAGATCCTCTCACCGGCGGTGAGCAACATGTCCAACTCGCGCGGTTCCGGCGCGGAGGCGATCCGGCCCGCCAATTCGAGGAGCTCATCGGTGGTATCGCCCATGGCCGAGCACACCACCACCACATCGTGCCCCTGCTTCTTGGTCTCCACGATCCGCTCGGCGACCCGCCGGATCCGCTCCGCGGTGGCTACCGACGAACCGCCGAATTTCTGCACAACCAGGGCCATCCCGAGTCCTCTCCCCTGCTCCCCCGCACGCGATCCGCGGGTGACCCCTTCGAGTATCCAGGCAATCCGGGCACGGCCGTACCAATTCGGCAACGAAAACGACTGCCGCCGAATGGTTTCGGCGGCAGCCTTCGATCGCCCCTGTTCGGTGGGTACGACGTGCCGACGAAACCGGGTTCGGTGCGCAGAGGGCGGGCCGGCCCATCGACCGACCGACGACACCGCGTTTGCGTCCGAGATCATCATTGGTATAGCGTTCTGAACATGTTCAATGAACATGTTCAGTCGCGGTCGGAGCAACAGGCGGCGACGCGACAGAAGGTCTTGGCAGCAGCCGAACGGCTCTTCCGCGCCCAGGGGTTCAAGGCGACCACGATTCGGCAGATCGCCGCCGAAGCGAACGTGAGCACCGGGACCGTCATGGCTGCCGGCGAAAAGGACGCGCTGCTCGTCTCGCTCTACGACAACTGGATCACCGCGGTACACAACAGCAGGCAAACCGAACTCGCACCCTCGACGAAGACCGCGACCACCGAGGACGTGCTCGAGCTCTTCGCGCCCTTCGTCGGACATTTCGCGCTCGACTCCGAGCTCTCACGCGAGTATTTGGCGATCCTTGTCCGCGGAAACCATGAGTCGGTGATCTTTCGAGACCTCGCGCTGGCTCTGCTGGGCGAAATCGAAACCGTCCTCGCCCGCTCAGCGCTGCCCCGCAGCCAGGTCGGTCACGGCGCTCGGACCATCTATCTCGCCTATCTCGGCTTGCTGATGACCGCGTCCAGCGGTGCCATCGAGATGCCCGCCGCGGCCGAACAACTACGACAGATCATCGAATTCGTCATCACGCCCCCGAAAGGAAACCAATGATCCACGCTTCCCAACCATGGTGGCTACCAGCACTACTCGCGGTCTCGCTGTTCGCCGACGCGCTCATGTCCGTGCGCCCGCCGATGTTCATTCAGCGATGCCTCGACGGCGTCCGGTTTCCCCGCGACTGGTGGTGGACACTGATCGCCATCAAGCTGGCGGCCACAGCCGGTCTCCTTGTCGGATTGAAGTATCCCGGCGTCGGATTCGCCACCGCGGTCGGCGTGATCGCCTATTTCGGATGCGCCGCGTACGCCCACTACCGGGCCCGGTTCCTCGGATACGAGTTCTGGATCAACTGCCTCGGCATGCTGGCCCTGGCGGTGGCGGCGACGATCACGTACGTGGTGTAAGCCGCACCGCTGTTCGGTGCCCGACTGGTCCGCCGCACGGGCAGCGGCGGCGGACCGCTGCCGCCGGGCATTTTCGGCGGATCAGACCGAGCGCGGATCCCATGTCGTGACGGCCCAGATGACCACCACATCGAGCACGATGATCAGGATCGACCACGCCGGGTAGTAGGGCAGCCACAGGAAATTCGCGATGATCGACAGTGACGCGATGACGACCGCGACGATCCGCGCCCAGGTCGCGCCGCTCATCAGCCCCACCGCACTCAGCCCGAGTACGATCCCGCCGATGATGTGGATCCAGCCCCATGTCGTGGTGTCGAATTCATAGACGTAGTCGATGCCGGCGACGAACAGGTCGTCCTTGGCCACCGCGGCGATGCCCTGCAGAACGGACAACACGGCGACGACCAAGAGCAGGATCGCGGCGCCGATGGACGTGCCCGCGGCGAAACCCTGCCGGACCGGATGCCCGGTTTCCGATAAGTGAGCCATCATTAATCCTTCCGTAGAAGACCGGCGTCCAACGTTTCCCGATGGGAGCCGCGAGGGCCTCACCCGAAACGGATGAATCGGCTCGCCACACGCGACGCGCGGCTGGTCACCCGTGTTCTTCGACTGCTTTCGAGGTGATGGTTCGCTGCTGTGCCTCGGCAGGGGTCGAGCTCATTTCTGTCGGTTCGCCTTCATCTGGGTTCACCTTGCTCGTGAGCAGGATGTCCAGCCATCTCGTCGATGGGTCGACATCGACCAGTAGCGCCTTGGCGAACAGTGTCAACGGCACGGCCAAGATCGCCCCTAGTGGTCCGAGAACCCATGCCCACAGCACCAGCGACAGGAACGTGATCGTCACGGTGAGACCGACCGCGTCGCCGACGAATTTGGGTTGGATGACCGACTGGATGATCACGTTGAGCGTGCTGTAGACGATGATCACCCACAGCATCAGTACCGGGCCGCCATCGAGCAGTGCCAGCAACGCAGGTGGGACGAGGCCGATGATGAAGCCGATGTTGGGGATGTAGTTGGTGATGAACGACAGCAGACCCCACAGGATCGGCAGCGGAATGCCCATCAGCCACAGCGCACCGGCGTCGAGGACTGCGACGATCAGACCGAAGACGGTCGAGACCATCAAATAGCTGCGCGTGCCGTGGGCGAAGGTCGTGAAAGCCGACGCGATTTCTGGACGGATCCGATGCAGCGTGTTCAGCCGCCACGTGTAAGTGGCCGCATCGGCGGACATGAACAACAGCAGGGCGAACACGAAGAACAGGTTCGAGAACACCGCGACGGTGCTCTGCAGAATCGACCCGACCAAGTCGGTCACCTTGGACATGTCGATACCGGCGAGCATCTGTTGCACCTGCTCCGAGCCGATGCCATGTGATTCCAATTGCGACCGTACGTTGCCCACGAGTTCGTCGAACTTGTCGGCGTACTCAGGAAGCAGGGTCGACAATTGTGCGATCGAGAACACCAGCGCGAAGACGAGAACCAGCAGGATTCCCCATACCGCGGCGATCGCGATGATCATGACGAGCCACCCTGGCCAGCCCTTGCGTCGCAGCCGATTCGGCAATGGCTGCACCGCGACCGTCAATATCAGCGCGAGGAACACCGGGCCGATGATGTCGGCGAACAGTCTGATCATGATGAGGCCGACGGCCAGGCTCACTCCACCCACCAGCACGATGACAGCGCGTGGCATCGGCCATTTCGGAACACTCTCCGGTGACACAGATTTCGGAGTCATCGCTACCCACTCTCATCGATGCGTAGATGACACGACATCAGCGACCGCTCGGCAGGTGGTCGAGTAAACGACAGACGTTCGATATTCGAGCCGCGACGGGGCTCTCGACACTTCGATTTCGGAATTCTTCCTAGATGCTATCCCACCCACAGCGGGCGAGACAGCAGCTCGATCACGACCTGACGCGACGACAACCTGCGACGAAGCCGAATCCGACGACCGGTTTCGCGATCTCATCCCATGCGGGTGACGACCGAACGAAATCGGCGAGGAAGCCTTGAATTGTGGTCGACCGACCGCGTACACCGGAAACGGAGGACCCTATGGCGAAGACAGACGAGGAAACATTCATCTACCTCGCGACCTATGCGAACGAGGCCGCCGCTCGCGACGACTACCAGGTCGTCAAAGATCTGCACGGCGAAGGCTTGGTCGGCTCCTATGACGCGGCCGTAGTCACCAAAGACGCCAACGGCAAGGTCCACGAGAACAAGGACGAGACAGCCACCCGCCACGGTGCATGGGGAGGTATCGCGGCAGGCGCGGTGCTCGGGGTGATCTTCCCGCCCGCGGTCCTCGCATCGGCAGCTGTCGGCGGCGTCATCGGCAGCGTCGGCGGACACCTCGCCAAAGGCATGTCGCGGTCGAAGGTCAAAGAGCTCGGCGACTTCATCGATCCGGGCCAGGCAGGACTCGTCGTCATCGGGGAGCTCAAGGTCAAAGAAGCTATCGAGAAAGCTGTGACCAGGGCAGAGAAGGAAACCGCCGAAGAGCTCGGTGTCGCGCCCGAGGACATCGACCGGGTGTTGCAGGAGGCCTTGAAGGGGCTGTAGCGCACCGTGGCCGAATGCCCGGATCGAGAACCCGGGCATTCGGCCATGTCACGGGACCGTTTGTTGCTCAGCGCGAGGATAGCGCCGGGCCCAGGCGGCATAGCGCTGAGCCAGGGGTGCGGCGCTGAGGCCATGGGCCAGTACCGAGAGCCCGATCGTCACGACCGCGGTGGTCAAGAGAAGATCTTCGTGGGGCAGTGCTCGGTCTTCTTCGAGGATGAGGATGGCGAAGACGATGGTGGCGAGCCCACGGGGACCGAACCAGCCGACAAAGGCGATGGTCGGTGCCCGGGTGTGGGTGCCGATCATCGACAGCGCGACCGGGATCATCCGGACAACGGTCAGGCTCAGCACCGCGTAGCCCAGGACGGCCCAGGACAGGTGGCCGAGGGCAGGGCCGAGCAGAACGGCGCCGAAGACGATGAAGGTGACGGCATTGAACAAGTCGCCGGATTCGTCGAGCAGGCCGGCGTCGTCTTCGCCGCTCGCGGCGCGGCGGCGGATCGTGCCGAACGTCAGTCCACCGACGAATGCCGCGATGAATCCCGACCCGCCCAGTGGCACGGCGGCGGTGTAGCCGAGTAGGGCGGCCGCGACGGGAACGATCTGCGCCCATAGCGGGTCGATGGTGTGGCGCCGCTGCGCGGTGACCAGGATCGCGGTGGCGATCGCCCCGGCGACAAGCCCCGCCAAGATGCCGTATCCGATCTGTTCGGCGACCAGCCGGGCAGCGGCGCCGCCGCCGATCGCACCGGACTCGGCGTGCGCGATCGCCAGCACGATCAAGAACAAGGGCACACAGATTCCGTCGTTGAGCCCACTTTCGACATTTAAGCCCTGCCGCACCCTCGCCGGTAGCACCGGAAGCGTGACCACCGCCTGTCCCAACGCGGCGTCGGTAGGCGCCAGGATCACCGCGAGCAACAGCGCCTCGGGCCAAGCGAGGTCACCGAGCACGACGACCGCGGTAGCGAAACCCGCCGCGATCGTCAACGGTAGGCCGACACCGAGAAGCCTTGCGGGAAGGGAGATCTCGGCGCGCAACTTGACCAGATCCACCCGCGAGGCATCGGAGAACAGCACCATCGCCAATGTCACCTCGGCGAGGAGTTTGATGACCTCGGCGGTGGCTTCGATATCGATCAGCTCCAGCGACACGGCCCCGAGTAGCAGGCCGGCGGCGGTGAAGATCATCGGTGCGGTGATCGGTGTACCCGAGATCCGTCCCGAAATCGACGCGAAGATCAACAACACCGCGGCGATCGCCGGTAGTGCCCACGTCACGCGCGCTGCCCTTAACGCACCCGGTCGATTTCGCCGGGTCGCCAGGTCTTGTCGAAGTAAGGGGCGAGCGGGCTGTAGAGGCGCAGGATCACGAAATACCCCTTGCCCGGCACACTTTGGATCCAGTTGCCCCCACCGACACCGTCGGGCTTCTCGGGAGCGAAATGGATCGTGGTCGTCCCGTCGGCATCGGCGTCGGCGGCCGGGGTCGGGTAGCTCTGGCTGCCGGAGCGAGGGAAGCGCTGCGGCGTCTGCAACATCGACCGAGTCTGGTTGTCGTACAAGGTGATCGACCAGAACCGGGCTGCGGGGATATCGGGCGGCAATGTCACGGTGTAATGCTCGGCACCGTCGTAGTAGTTGTTGTCGGAATCTTTGAACGCGACCAGGTACTGCGACCCGATACCGGTCAGGCGCATACACATCGCCGGGGAGATACCGGTATAGCCGTAGAAGAACAAGGTGCGCACGTTCAGCATCTTCGCGCCGCCGACCGGGAACGGTTTGATCCCGTCCGCGGTGACCAGCGGCGGCGGGGTCTCGAAGGTGTATCCACCGGGGAAGAGCATGTTGGTCCACGCCGAGTCCGGGTAGAACCGCACACCGTCGGATTCGGGTGCATCGAACAACAACGACCGGGCAGTCGCCTGGCCGATGGCGGCAGCCTCGTCCAGGATCTTGCGCATCCGCTGGTCAGGGGCGAACGGCTCGCCTTTCACGATACCGATCGCGGCCAGCGCTCCCGTGGTCTCGGCGTCGGTAGCAGTCGCGGGCTGCTCCTGAATCATCGCGTTGAGCAGCTCGTAGAAGCCGAAATCCGACGGGGGGATCGTATTGAACGCTTTGCCGCTCGCCTCGAGGAATTGCGTCTCGGGTGGCTCGGTTGCGGTGCCCGCGGGCACCTCGCCTTCCAATAGGGTCGCGACGCTGGTGCCGTAACCGCCCGGTGTGTACGGGTAGAGCTTCAGGGTGCGCTTGATCACCTCGACCGTCGGCTTCGGGTCGTTGTCCTGCAGAAACGACCTACCCAGCATGAGTGCCTGGTTGGTACCGGAATGCCCGACGTGGAAGCCGCTGTCGGGCAGCGGCCCGTCGTATCCCGGGGGAACGAGCAGGAATTTGCCGCCTTCACCCCGGTCGGGGCCGGGAAGCCCGAAATCGATGATCCAGTGGAACCACATGTCGTCGAAGATGCCGAGCGCCATCGGCGGAGTCTCGACGACCATCGGCCCGTCGGCGAGATCGATGATGGCGACATAGTAGACCGTGTCGGCGTTGGCAGTCAGGAACAGCGACTGAGAATCCATCAGCTCCGAGAACATCACGACCGTGTTGTCCTTGGCACCGATACTCCGGAACCCCTCACGTAACGCCCAGGTGGACGCACCTTGGAAAGCATTGAGGAATACCTCGGTCCCTCGTATCAAGGCGAGGTTGTCGTAGACCTTCGCCACGGTGTCGGGACTCGGTGCGCCATCGGTGAAATCCAATGCGCCCAGTGGGGTTTGTAGGCGGTCTGGGACGGCGAGCTGTTCCGGAACGGTGTCGCGATCGATGCTCATCTCTCGGCATTCCCTTCAATCCGGCTAGGCGATGTCGGAAGTCGACAGAATCTGGCGTGGGTGCGATCGGCCGACTGCGCGGCCACGAAGTATCGGGCTGGCGTCACACGCCGCCGCTTCAGAAACAGCGTCCTCCGAGCCCGGCGACTCCCGCTTCACCCGAATCGGGTGAAGCCCACAACACGAGTGGAGGCCAGCCTTGATCAAGGACGATTCACCGTGTCCTCTCCGACAGCAGTCGGACACGAGCACAAGGGGAAGATCCGATGACCACAGATCTTCAGAAGAATGCCCGCCGACTCCGCAACGCGGTCGAGCCGTTGGCAGCCGGCGTCTACTTCGCCCCCGAAGCACACCAGGCATACGCGGCCCTGGGTTTCGACCCCAGCCCTGTCGCTCAGGACGGCGTGGCCCGCCCAGAAATGACGGCATACTTCACCAGCCGCGGCGCGTGCATGGGCCACATTCCCGGCGAAGTCGCGGCCGCCGCGTTCGGTTGCTTCAACCCTGGCGTCGTCGTTCCCGGCCTGACCGCAGGCTGGCAGATCACCGACCGAGAAACCATTCTCGCTGCCCGTGAACGGTCCGCGACCGCGATGCTCACTCGCATCCTCGGCGAACGACCCGAGGGCCTCGCCCGAGCGACTGACCTCCTGCGCCGCGCCGCCGCAGCCGCAACCTGGCCCGGCCGCCCCATCTATAGCGGACTACGCTCACTCGGCTTTCCCGATCACCCCATGGGCGCGCTCTGGCGCGCCGCCGATCTCGTCCGAGAACATCGCGGCGACAGCCACGTCATCGCCTGGGCAGTCGGCGGCGCTGACGCGGTCGAGATACTGCTGCTGACCGAGCAGTGGTGGGGTCTGCCCGCTCGCTCGTACACACCCTCACGCGGCTGGACCACCATCGACATGGACGCCGGGTTCCAACGACTTGCCCAACGCGGGCTCATGACCAGCGACGAGAAACTCACCGACGCGGGCCGGGCATTCCGTGAAGAAATCGAGGTCCGCACCGACGAGCTCGAACGCCCGCTCCTCGACGCGCTCGGCGCCGACCTCGACGAACTGCTCTCCTACCTCGACCCGTGGTCCGAAGCCATCATCGCCGGACACTCCTACCCCACCCGGGTCGCCGGAATCTACAACGTCGGCGGCGGACCACACTTCGGTTCCGGACTCACCATCGACACCGCAGCCGAGCGCTACGAGAACAAGGTCTGATCAACCGCGCCGGTCCGAACGACATCCAGCCCGTCCGAGCCGATCTCACCCCCAGGAACCTGTGGAAGGAACCGCAATGTCATCTGATGCTTCCAAGACGCCCGTGCCCGACGCGATCACGACAGCGTCGAGCGTGCAGACCGGGATCGGCACCCTCGAATTCGCCGACGGCTACCCGAAGGGCGAGACTGCGGCGACGCTGCGCGACCACCTGGACTACCTGCACGGCGTCGAGACATTCATGAACACCATTCAGGGGGTGTCGGCCTTCGCCATCCGGAAGGGATTCCAAGACGCCGGGATCGCGGATGGTGACGTGGTGATCTTCTCCGAGCTGATGGATTCTCGGTCGCTGTTCCTGACCGGGAACGCCGACACCGTCTACTTCTGGTCCTTCCACGACCTCTCGCAAGGACCGCTGGTGTTCGAGACACCATCCGGTGTTCTGGGCGTCTTCGACGACATCTGGTTCCGCTGGATCAGCGACTTCGGCCTGCCCGGCGCAGACCGGGGCCTGGGCGGCACCTATGTCCTGGTCGGCCCCGACTACGACGGGCCGCTGCCCGAGGGCGGCTGCTACATCCGCCACTCGCGCACCAACCACATCACCCTGGTCGGCCGGGCGTTCATCAACGAGAACCCCGGCGACGATCCGGCCCCGACGGTCGCCCGGATCAAGGAAGAGCTGAAGATCTACCCCTACGCCCCCGGCGGCTACGGCAGCAGCGTCGGCGCCTACCTGACGGGCAAGGGCCCGCTCGGTAAGCCGACCACTCCGCAGAGCCCGCGGTTCGTGGAGGGGACCGGCCTGGCGATGAACACCATCTCGCCCAACGACTTCGGCCACTACGAGATGCTCGACGCCCTGGTGCAGCTGGAGTCGGCCGAGGTGCTCGACACCGAATTGGCCGGACAGTTCGCCGCCATCGGGATCGTCAAGGACGAGAAGTTCGCGCCCGACAGCCGACTGCGGAAGATCCTCGACGAAGCGGCGGCCGTGGGCAATGCCGCGTCCCGGACATTGGGGATGGGTGCGTCTCCGACCGAGGGATTCCGCTACTACGACGGTGACTCCGCGTGGTGGAACATGCTGTTCGTCGGCGGGTTCGAGTTCACCAACCCGCCGCCCGAGATCACTGCCGAGGGCGTGGAGCCCTACCCGGACAAGAACGCCCGTCGGCTGCACTCGCGCACCTCGATGTTCTACACCGCCACCGTTATCACCCCGGCCATGTGTATGCGGCTGACCGGCGTCGGGTCGCAGTACCTGGTCGCCAACCTCGACGCCGACGGTCAACCCTTCGACGGTGCGAAGACCTACCGGGTGAGGCTCCCCAAGGACATCCCGGCTGCTCGCTTCTGGTCGCTGAACCTCTACGACAACCAGACCCGCTCCCTGCTGCAGACCGAGCAGCGCTATCCCCGGGCCGGCAGCCAGGCGTTCCCCTCACCCGCCGCGGAGGCCGAGGCGGACGGCTCCACCGTCGTGTACTGCTCGCCCGCCCAGCCCAACGGCGTGGCCGCGAGCAACTGGATCCAGACCGACCCCGACAAGGGCTGGTTCGCCATTCTTCGCTGCTACAGCCCGCTCCAACCCTTCTTCGACAAGACCTGGCGGGCAGGCGAGTTCGAGGTGGTGAGCTAGCCGCTATCGCCCCCGTTCAGCTGGACCGCGCACCCGAGCAGGGCGTCAACTGTAGCGAAAATAGCTGCCGCCGAATGGTTTCGGCGGCAGCACTCGATCATCCCTGTTCGGTGGGTACGACGATGAGTTCGGCGACGTTTACTCGGCGTGGTGCCGAGACGGCGAAGGCGATCGCGTCGGCGATGTCCTCGGGGAGCAGGATTTCCAGTCCCTCCCGCCATCCGGCGAGCTCGGCGCGACGGGTGTCGTCGCGCATTCCGGCACCGAGTTCGGTGCCGGTGAATCCGGGTTCGATGTTCTTGACCCGAACACCGCGTGGACCGAGTTCGGTGCGCAGAGTGCGGGTCAGGTGCGCTACCGCGGCTTTGGTGGCGCAGTAGACGCCGTAGTTCGCAAACGCGGCGTGGCCGCCGATGGAACCGACGAACACCAGGTCAGCGCGGCGACCCGCGCCTGCCGCGGCGAGTAGGTCATCGATGAAAGCTCGTCCGGTGTAGAGCAATCCGTTGATATTCGTCCCCACCATCTGATCCCATTCGTCGATCTCGGCCTGCTCGAACGGCGCGCCGAGCATGACGCCCGCGTTCGCGACGACCAGATCGACAGAGCCGAACGCGGCGCGCACTTGCGCCGCGGCGTCCAGGACCGACTGCCGCACGCTCACGTCGACAGTCACCGCGAGGGTGTTCGCGCCGAGAGTGCGCGCGAGTTCTTCCAGCCGATCCTTACGCCGCCCGAGCAGCGCGACCTTCATGCCGTCGGCCGCCAGCCGTCGCGCGGTGGCGGCACCGATACCGCTGGATGCTCCGGTGACGACGGCGACTCGGCCTTCGATGTTGTGTGTCATGACCACAACGTTCGTCTCGGTCCTCGACGCGTGCCAGGTCGGAAACTTCCTGGTAGTGCGAGGGCCACCCAGCCGCCGCGAGGTCGGCATACCCTCGAAAGCATGGATACCGACAACCGTCTCGGTGCGTTCCTGCGGGCCCGGCGCCAGCAGGTGGGCCCCGAAGAGTTCGGGATGGCCGGTGGCGGTCAGCGCCGCGTGGCCGGACTCCGGCGCGAGGAAGTGGCCATGTTGGCCGGGATGAGCGCCGATTACTACATCCGGCTCGAACAGGGCCGGGACAAGCACCCGTCCGATCAGATCGTGGCGGCGCTGGCCCGGGTGTTCTCGCTCGACGACGACGGCATCGCGCACCTGCGGGAATTGGCGCGCCCGGCACCGCGACGCAGTCGTGCGCCGCGACGACCGGAACGGGTCACGCCGAGCCTGCTGCGCCTGATGCGCACCTGGTCGGACACCCCGGCGCTGGTACTCGGCCGGTATATGGATGTTCTGGCCGCGACGCCGTCGGCCATCGCGCTGAATTCGTGTTCGGCGCCGGGAGTCAATCAGGTCAGGATGGTGTTCCTCGACCCCGAGGCCCGCAACGTTTTTCCGGATTGGCCGAGAATCGCCGCGGAGACCGTGGCCGGTCTGCGGGCCGGCACGGGCACCGATCTCGACGACCCACGTCTGACCGAGCTGGTGGGCGAACTGTCGTTGAAGAGCGAGGATTTCCGCCGCCTCTGGGCCAAGCACGACGTCCGCGCGAAAACCGCCGGGGAGAAACGTTTCGTCCATCCCCTGGTCGGTGAGCTCGGCTTGTCCTACGAGACCTTCACCGTCAACGGCGCGCCGGGCCAGACACTTGTCGTCTACCACGCCGAGCCGGGTTCTGATTCCGCACAGTCACTGGCCCTGCTCGCGGGCCTACCCGTCGAAGACGCGTCCGTGAGCTCGCCGGCGCGCTGACCCCTCGGCAGCGCCACCTCGACTACAGGCTGAAGGCGATCGCTCGCAGGATCAGGACGGCGACGAACACGGCGGTGAAGGCCAGGTCCAGGGAGAAGTCGCCGATCCGGATCGGCTTGAGTACCTTGCGTACCGGGGCGATCACCGGTTCGGTGGCGGCGTGGGTCACCTCCCTGGCTTTGCGGGCCCACTGGGGTCCGTTGCCGAGCGCATCGATCCAGTCCACCACCATCCGGGCGATCAGCAGCACCAGAAAGACTGTCAGCGCGTAGCCGACCAGGGTTCCGATAAGACTCATGACGCACTCCCTCGCGGAGGCCACAGAGGACCTCTTACCGCTCTCAACGTGCCCGACATTGCCAAGGTGTCCACCACCCGGTTTTTCTCAGTCGATTATCAGGCCCGCGGCCACGTTCTTCGTGGTGATCGCGGGCGGCGTGGTGGCGTCCGAGCGGTAACCACCGACGATTCCGACCCGAGCAGTACCAGCGTCGGCATGGTGATCGTGACCAGCCGCTCGCGCGCGCAACACAATTGGTCGACCATCTGCTCGACCGCGTGCTCGACGCCTGAAAAACGAAGAGCCCCGGCGATATTCGCCGGGGCTCACTCGTCTGACACTCGAACTACTTCTTGCGTTCCTTCTTCTCGCGCACACGCACCGAAATGCGCACCGGCGAACCGTCGAAACCGAACTCCTCACGCAGGCGGCGCTCCAGGAAGCGGCGGTAGCCTGCCTCGAGGAACCCGGTGGTGAACAGCACGAACGTCGGCGGGCGGGTGCTCGCCTGGGTGGCGAACATGACGCGGGGCTGACGGCCGCCACGCATCGGCGGCGGGGTGGCCGCGATGACTTCCTTGAGCCAGGTGTTGAGGCGGCCGGTGGAGATGCGCTTGTCCCAGGACTCGAGCGCGGTTTCCATCTGCGGCACCAGCTTCGCCACGGCGCGGCCGGTGTGGGCCGAGATGTTGACCCGCTGGGCCCACGGCACCCGCACCAGATCGCGATCGATCTCGCGCTCGAGCATGTAGCGGCGGTCCTCGTCGACCAGGTCCCACTTGTTGAACGCCAGCACCAGCGCGCGACCGGAGTCGGCGACCAGGCTGATCACACGCAGGTCCTGTTCGGTGATCGGCACCGAGGCGTCGATCAGCATGATCGCGACCTCGGAGGCTTCCAGCGCCGACTTCGTCCGCAGCGAGGCGTAGAACTCGGTGCCGGTGGCATTGGAGACCTTGCGGCGCAGACCAGCGGTGTCGACGAACTTCCACGTCTTGCCACCGAGTTCGACCAGCGAGTCGACCGGGTCGACGGTGGTGCCCGCGACATCGTGGACCACCGAACGCTCGTCGCCGGCCAGCTTGTTCAGCAGGCTGGACTTGCCGACGTTCGGCTTGCCGACCAGTGCCACGCGACGCGGTCCCGCGACGGCGGTGCCTTCGCGCGGGGTCTCGGGCAGCGCGCTGAGCACGTCGTCGAGAAGATCACCGGTGCCACGGCCGTGTGCGGCCGAGACCATACGCGGTTCGCCCAGACCCAGCGACCACAGCGAGGCCGCCTCGATTTCGACCTTCTGATCGTCGACCTTGTTGGCCACCAGGATCACCGGGATCTTGGAGCGGCGCAGCTTGCGCACCGCGGCCTCGTCGGTCGTGGTAGCTCCGACAGTGGCGTCGACGACGAGCAGGATGGCGTCGGCGGTTTCCATCGCCACCTCGGCCTGGCGCGCGACGTGCTGCTGCAGACCCTTGGCGTCGGGTTCCCAACCGCCGGTGTCCTGCACCATGAAGCGGCGCCCGGCCCAGTTGGCCTCGTACGAAATGCGGTCACGGGTGACACCGGGAACGTCTTCGACCACCGCTTCGCGGCGGCCGAGAATGCGGTTGACCAGGGTCGACTTCCCCACGTTCGGGCGTCCGACCACGGCCAGCGTGGGCATGGCGACGTGCTGTTCGCCTTCGCCGTCCCCGTCGATGTCGAGGACTTCCCATTCGGACTCGTCGGTCCAGGTTCCGTCGCCTACGAGAATCTCTTCGATCATCGCGGACCTCCTGTCGTGGCCGAAAGCTGCTGAGCCACCACGCGGTACAGCTCCTCGATGGTCTGTGCCATCGTCAGGTCGCTGGTGTCGACGAGCACCGCGTCGGCGGCGGGGCGCAACGGCGACACTGTGCGGGTGGAGTCGAGGGTGTCGCGGCGCTGCACGTCGGCCAGCACGGCCGCGTAATCGTCGCCGCGGCCCTCGCGGATGTTCTGTGCGTTGCGCCGTTCGGCGCGTGCCTCCGCGGAGGCGGTGAGATAGATCTTGGCGTCGGCGCCGGTGAGTACGACGGTGCCGATATCGCGGCCTTCGACCACGATGCGTCCGGCCATCGCCGTGATCTCGCGTTGCAGGGCGACGAGCTGCTCGCGCACCTGCGCCACCGCGGAAACAGCGGAGACGGCCTTGGTGACGGCGTCGCCGCGGATCTCCGCCGAGACGTCCTCCCCGTCGAGTTCGATCACCTCGTGACTGGGGTCGGTACCGATCGAAAGCGGCAGTGCCGCAACGGTTTCCGCGATCGCAGCCGAATCGTTCAGCTCGACACCCGCACGCAGCACGCGCAGGGTCGCGACTCGGTACATGGCACCGGTGTCGAGGTAGCGGGCGCCGAGACGCGCCGCGAGCCGACGCGACACGCTGGACTTACCGGTGCCGGAAGGACCGTCCATCGCGACGACGAGCGTCGCGTCGCCGGTCATCCGGTCGCCGGTGAATTCCAGGGGAAAGTCCACACCGTTCACAGCTGCACCGCCTCGTAGAGTTTGCCGATCTCGTCGCGGCCGAGCACCCGCAGCGTGCCGGGACGCTGGTCGCCCAGCGCCACCGGGCCGAGGTGGGTGCGCACCAGCCGGATCACCGGGTGGCCGACCTCGTCGAGCAGCCTACGCACGATGTGTTTGCGGCCCTCGTGCAACACGAGCTTCACCAGCGACCGGCCCTGGTAGGCCTCGAGCACCATGAACTTGTCGACCTTGGCGGGCCCGTCCTCGAGCTCGACGCCTTCGCGCAAGCGCTTGCCGACCAGGCGGTAGTTCACCTCGCCGTCGACGGTGGCCAAGTAGGTCTTGGGAACTTCGAACGAGGGGTGCATCAGTCGATGCGCCATCTCGCCGTCATTGGTGACCAGCAGCAAGCCCTCGGTGTCGGCATCGAGACGGCCGACGTGGAAAAGGCGCTGACCAGCGGCGATCCGTTCGGCGATGATATCGCCGACGCAGGGGCGCCCCAGGTCGTCGGACATGGTGGACTGCCAGCCCCTCGGCTTGTTCAGCACCAGGTGCACCAGTTCGTCGCGGACCACGACACGGGTACCGTCGACGCGCACGACCGCGTTCTCGGCGTCGATGCGCAGACCCTGCTCACGCACGATCTTGCCGTCGACCTCGACGCGACCGGCCGCGATCATCTCCTCGGCGGCGCGACGCGAGGCCACACCCGCCTTGGCGAGAACCTTCTGCAGACGTTCGCCTTCGCCCCAGGGAAGCTTCTTGGGGCCCTCGGTGACGTCGGCGTGCTGGTGCCGCGCGGGCTTGGCGTTGTTCAGGATCGTCGGAGCGACGACCTTCTTCTGCGGCTTCGTGGTCTTCTTGCGAGCCGCGAAGGCTTGTGTGCCTGCCGAAGCGCCGCTGCGCTGACCGGCGGTGCCTCCACGCTGTCCGCGGTCGGCGTCACCACGCGGGTAGCCGCCACCGCTGGAGGCACCGGTGCTGCGACGGTCATCGCGCTGACCTGCGCCTGCGGGGCCACCTCGACGGTCGTCACGCTGGTAACCACCGGCGGACGCGCCGCGACCGGTCGGGGCGCCGCGTCGATCGTCACGCTGGAAGCCACCGGGCGAACCGCCGCGACGGTCCCCACCGGTGGACGCGCCACGACGGTCATCGCGCTGGTACCCACCACCGGTGGATCCACGGCGACCGCCGGACTCGGCGTCACGCTGGAAACTGCCCGCGGACCGGGCTGCTGTCTGATTGCCGCGCTGGAAGCCACCCGCGCCGGTGCCGCGTCGGCCCGGAGCCGCTGCGCGGGAGCCACCCTGCCCGGTGCGCGCACCCTCGCCACGGTTGCCCGCAGTTCGGTTCGCGCCACTTCGGGGCTGGTCGCTGCGACTTCTTCGATCCGGTGTGCCATCTCGGCGAGCGGAATTATTCATCTGTCCTGTCAATCGTCGGTGCCGAGATCCATGTCGGACTCGGCGGGTTTTTTCAGCCTGGTGAACCGGGGATCGGTTTCCAGGCTCTCGCTGATCTCGTCGATCAGATCGACGCCGGGAAGCAGCGGCGCCAGCAGTGGCAGGTCGCCGAGAGAGGCGAGCCCGATCCGTTCGAGGAACAACTCGGTGGTGCGGTACAGCGTGCCGTTGGTTTCGGGGTCCTGACCCGCTTCCGCGATCAAGCCTCTGGCCAGCAGTGTGCGCATCACTCCGTCGACGTTCACCCCTCGGACCGCGCTGACCCGCATGCGGGTCACCGGCTGGCGATAGGCCACTACCGCCAAGGTTTCCAAGGCGGCCCGGGTCAGCTTCGTCCGGGCCCCGTCGAGCAGTACCCGCTCGACATAGGGCGCGTACTCCTGTCGAGTATAGAAGCGCCATCCGTCACCGACGAAACGCAGGTCGATGCCGCTGCCCCGCGCGCTCAGTTCCGCCGACATCGCGCGCAGCACGGTTTCGACGCGCTCGCTGGTGTCGTCCAAGGCCGCTGCCAGCTGTTCTGTCGGTGCCGGGGCGTCGACGACGAGCAGCATCGCCTCCAGCGCGGACCGCAGTTCGAGGTCGTCGAGTGGCTCGGAGGTGAATTCCGCCACTGCTTCCGTCATGCTCTGCCTCCTCGGATGATCGCGGGCCCTGCGTGGTTACACTGCGCTGCCGCCTCCGGGCCTGACGCGCTCATCCGTAATCCTCCTCGAAGGTCAATGCCGCTGCTTCCGCGTCAGGGTCGAGCTCGCCGAGCCAGCTGACAGCCAGCGGCCCGAGCGGATCGGGTTGGTCGAAGGCGATGGTCTTACCGCGGTACAGCTCCAGCAACGCCAGGAACCGCGCCACGATTTCCACCGGGACTGTGCAGTCGACCACCAATTCGGCGAAGGTCGTCCAGCCGCCCGGCCCGCGTTCCTTCAACATGGCCAGCACCATCTCGGCCTGCTCGGCGACCGAGATGGTGTGCATGTGCAGATGCCCGAGCCCGACCTCGGCGACCGGACGTGGCCGGAAGGCCGCCGCCGCGATCTCGGCGAACGCGGCGATGTCCACCCCGAGAGTGACCTCGGGCAGCAGTCCTTCGAACTGTTCCTCGAGCGCCACCGACCGCGGATACCGGCGCAGGGCCGCGGCTTCCAGCTCGGCGAGCAGTTCGGCCACCTGCTTGAACGCGCGATACTGCAGCAATCGGGCGAACAGCAGATCGCGCGCGTCGAGGAGTTCGAGATCGTCGGCGTCGGTCATCTCACCCGAAGGCAGCAGCCGGGCAGCCTTGAGGTCGAGCAAAGTGGCGGCGACGACGAGGAATTCGGTGGTCTGATCGAGAATCTTGTCCGCGCGCAGCTTGGTGTTCTCGGCCAGCTCGGCGGTCAGGGCCTTGGTGTAGGCGATGAATTCGTCGGTGACCTGGTGCAGCGCGACTTCGGTGACATCGAGTTTGCGCGAGCTGATCAACGTCAGCAGCAGATCGAACGGCCCCTCGAAATTGGTGAGCCGCAGATGGAATCCGGATTTGTCCGCGGCCGGCACCGCGTCTTCGGGTACTGCTTGCACCGCAGGTGTAGCTCCGATCACCGGCCAGACCGGTGGATGACTTCACGGGCCATCGCTCGATACGACTCGGCGCCGCCCGATTTCGGCGACCAGGTGGTGATCGGCTCCCCGGCAACGCTGGCGTCGGGGAAGCGCACGGTGCGTGAGATGGCGGTGTCGTAGACCAGGTCACCGAACACCTCGACCACCCGCGACATCACCTGACGCGAATGCAGCAGGCGCGCATCGAACATGGTGACCACGATGCCGTAGAGGCTCAGTCGCGGGTTGAGACGGTCGCGCACCTTCTCGACGGTGTCGTTGAGCAACGCGAGCCCGCGCAGCGAGAAGTATTCGCATTCCATCGGAATGATCACACCGTCGGAGCAGGCCAGCGCGTTGACCGTGAGCAGGCCGAGCGAGGGCTGGCAGTCGATGAGGATGTAGTCGTAGCGATCGCGCACGCTGTGCAGGGCGCGGCCGAGCGACTGTTCGCGGCCGACCTCGTTCACCAGCTGGATCTCGGCGGCGGAGAGGTCGATGTTGCTGGGTAACAGGTCCATGCCGTCGACCTTGGTGGTCTGCAGCACGTCGTCGACCTTGGCCTTGCCGCCGATCAGCAGGTCGTGCACGGTGAGTTCGAGATCGTGGTGTGCCACCCCGAGCCCGGCCGAGAGCGCACCCTGGGGGTCGAGATCGACGAGCAGCACCCGGCGACCGTACTCGGCCAGTGCCGCACCGAGATTGATGGTCGAGGTGGTCTTTCCGACCCCGCCCTTCTGGTTGCACATGGCGACGACGAGTGCGTCGCCGTGTCGCTGGACCTGGGGTGGATCGGGTACCAGTCGCAGCGGGCGCCCTGTCGGGCCCATCTCGACGGCCTCGGCGACCTGTTCCGGTCCACCGTCCCACGGTGTTTCCGCTGTCGTCACGATCCGCTGCTCCTTATACGTTTTCCTTGCCGGTAACCCCTGTCGAGGGTAGCGAGGCCGATCCGGGACCGGCTCGCTTTCGTACGGTCCAACTCTGGGTAGACGCTACCGCTCGGACCGGTGAGGTGCGGCATGGCAACGCCGGGCGTGTTCGCACGATACCTGCTCAGCGGGTATCGGAGGTGCCGGTTCACGTCGCACGGGGATGGGCCGTGGCCCACACTTCACGCAGGGTGCTCACCGTCACGAGCGTGTAGATCTGGGTCGTGGTCACCGAGGCGTGGCCGAGCAGTTCCTGCACCACCCGCACATCGGCGCCGCCGTCGAGCAGATGGGTCGCGAAGGAGTGACGCAGGGTGTGCGGCGAGACCGTCGCCCCGATTCCGGCGCGTTCGGCGGCGGTCTGTAAGACCTGCCACGCGCTCTGCCGCGACAGTCTGCCGCCGCGGGCGTTGAGGAAAAGAGCTCCGCCGGAACCCTTTCCGCTCGCGGCGAGAGCGGGTCGGCCGCGCACCAGGTACGCGTCGACGGCCGCGAGTGCCGGACGGCCGATCGGGACGAGGCGCTGCTTTCCGCCCTTGCCGTGCAGCACCACGCAGCGTTGCTCGGCGTCGATGTCGTCGACGTCGAGTCCCACCATCTCCGAAATACGCGCGCCCGTGGAGTAGAGCAGCTCCAGCAGTGCCCGGTCACGCAGTCCGCGCGGGCCGCCGTCGGCACCGTCCGGTTCGCCACCCGTCGATTCGAGAAGTCGCAGAACCTGGTCGTAGGGCAGTGCTTTGGGAAGCCGGCGACCCGGCGCGGGTGGTTTCACCGCGTGCGCCACATCGGTGTCGGTGAGGCCCTCGGCGGCGGCGAACCGGTGCAGTCCACGGACCGCGATCAACGCCCGCGCCACCGAACCCGCGGCCAGCGCGGGATGATCGGCGCCGCCGGCGCGCAACGCCATGGTGAATTCGGCGACATCGCCCTGGGCCACCGCACCCAGCGATTCGACACCGCGCCCGGTCAAGAAACTCCGGTACCGGGCGAGGTCGCGGCGGTAGGCGCCGAGGGTGTTGCGCGCGGCTCCGCGCTCGACCGCGAGATGGTCGAGGTAGGCGGCTATCTCCCGCTCGAGCACGCCCTCGCCTGTCTAGTCCCCGCCGACCGCTGCGGTACTCACGCGTGGTTGCCGTGCGTCGACTGCGCCTCAGCGGCTTTACGCCGCAGGAACGTGGTCGGCTGACCGGGCCACGGTGCGTCGGGTGCGCGCAACGGCACCCCGCTCGCCTCGGCCGCGGCATAGGCGAGCACCCCGGCGACCGCGGTCGCGTTCACGATCTCCCCCGCCAGCGCGGCTCGCACCGCCTCGGCGAGGGGCATCCGCACCAGCTCGAGGTCGGCTTCCTCGTGCTCGGGATCGGGCCGGTCGGTGGCACTGAGACCGGTCGCGAAGAACACGCGCAGCGCCTCGTCGGTGAAGCCCGGCGACAACGCCACATCCACCAGCACCGACCACTGCGCGGCGGCGAGGCCCGTCTCCTCGGCCAGCTCACGCTTGGCCGCGGTGAGCGGGTCCTCACCGTCGATGTCGAGCAGCCCGGCGGGCAGCTCCAGCAGCCTGGTGCCGATCGGATGCCGGTACTGGCGGATCAGCACCACGTTGCCGTCGTCGTCGAGCGCGAGCACCGCGACAGCACCGTGATGCTCGATCACCTCACGCTCGGCGACCCGCCCGTCCGGCATCCTGACCTGATCCTGGCGCAGGGCCAGGATCGCGCCGCTGTAGAGCACCCGGCTCGACACCGTCTCGAAGTCGTGACTACCGGGCTCGCTCATGCGTTCCTATCGCCGATCTTCCTAGGCTTCCGCGGTGGCCTGCTCCGCGAGCTCTTCCTCCGGGAAGTCTACGGGAAGGCGTTCGGCCAGTTTGTATTTCAACGCGGCGTTGATCAGCGCCGCGAACAGCGGATGCGGCCGGGTGGGACGGCTCTTGAGCTCAGGATGCGCCTGGGTGGCGACGAAGAACGGATGCACCGAAGCCGGGTACTCGACGAACTCCACCAGGTGCCCGTCGGGCGAGGTGCCGGAGAAGACGAGCCCGCTCTTGGCGATGGCGTCGCGGTAGGAGTTGTTCACCTCGAACCGGTGCCGGTGCCGCTCGGACACGTTCTCGGTGCCGTACGCCTGCGCGACGACCGAGCCCTTCTTCAACGTGGCGGGGTAGGCGCCCAGTCGCATGGTGCCGCCCAGATCGGCTTCACCGGCGACAACGTCTTCCTGATCGGCCATGGTCGAGATGACCGGATTCTTGGTGTCGGGCTCGAATTCGGCCGAGTTCGCGTCGGCGATACCGACCGAACGCGCCGCCTCGATGACCACGCACTGCAAACCGAGGCACAGGCCGAGCAGCGGGATACCGCGACGGCGGGCGTAGCCGATCGCGCCGAGTTTGCCCTCGATACCGCGGATGCCGAACCCACCGGGGATCAGCACCGCGTCGACATCACGCAGCGCCGCCTGCGCGCCGACCTCGGTCTCGCACTCGTCCGACGGCACCCAGCGGATGTTCACCTTGGCGCGATGGGCGAAACCACCCGCGCGCAGCGCCTCGGTCACCGACAGGTAGGCATCGGGCAGATCGACGTACTTGCCGACCAGCGCCACCTCGACGGTCTCACGCGGAGAGTGCACGCGATCGAGCAGATCGCCCCACACCGCCCAGTCCACATCACGGAACGGCAGCCCCAGCTTGCGCACCACATAGGCATCGAGGCCCTCGCTGTGCAGCACCTTGGGGATGTCGTAGATCGACGGCGCGTCCGGCGTGGAGATGCACGCCTCCACATCGACGTCGCACATCAGCGCGATCTTGTTCTTGAGACCCTGCGGGACCTCGCGGTCGCACCGCAGGATCAGCGCGTCGGGCTGGATACCGATATTGCGCAGCGCGGCCACCGAGTGCTGCGTCGGCTTGGTCTTGAGCTCACCCGAGGGCGCCAGATACGGCACGAGCGACACATGCAGGAAGAACACGTTGTCGCGACCCACATCGTGACGGATCTGGCGGGCCGCCTCGAGGAACGGCTGCGACTCGATGTCACCGACGGTGCCACCGATCTCGGTGATCACCACATCCGGCACGTGCCCCTCGAGATCGGGGCCCTGCATCGCCAGGATGCGGCTCTTGATCTCGTCGGTGATATGCGGAATGACCTGCACCGTATCGCCCAGATACTCACCGCGGCGTTCCTTGGCGATCACCGTCGAATAGATCTGGCCGGTGGTCACGTTCGCGTCCATCGTCAGATCGCGATCGAGGAAACGCTCGTAATGACCCACGTCCAGGTCGGTCTCGGCACCGTCTTCGGTGACGAACACCTCGCCGTGCTGGAACGGGTTCATGGTGCCCGGATCGACATTGAGATACGGGTCGAGCTTCTGCATCGTCACCCGCATACCGCGCGCGGTCAGGAGCTGACCGAGGCTGGAGGCGGTGAGACCCTTACCCAATGAGGAGGCGACGCCACCGCTCACGAAGATGTGCTTGGTGGCACTTTTAGCCTGATTCCGTTGATGACCCACGGACCACCACTGTACCGCTAGTCCGTCTCTCCGCGTATTTTGCCGGTCGTTTGCGGGCGGCGTGTTGGGTTCGCGGGCCTGCGGGGAGGCGCTGATCGACGCCTGGGCGTACCCGGTGGGTTACCCATGTTCTTGCGTGATCAGTTGTTACGCCGGTACGCGGGTCGCGAGATCGTGCCTCGGCGAGGTGGTGAGGTTCTCACTCAGCGGGGCATGGCTACCAGAGTCAGCGACGTCGCTGTCGGGCCTGTTCCGTAGCGGCCCGCGCCGCCGGTCAGCTGTTCGGTCAGGGCGAGTGTCGTTGTCACTCGGCCTGTTTCTCGGTCGATGTTGTCGACGGTGGTGACTGTTGTCGCGAGGGGGGCCTGGGCTCGGACGGTGGCTATCGCGGCGTTGCCCTCGGCGGCACCTTGGCGGCCCGCGAGGACAGTGCCCGCGGCTCGGGCTCGCAGGGCGGCGGTGAAGCGGGCGATAGTCGCGCCCTCGCCGGTGTCGGGTTCGACACCGTTGCCGGTGATGACCACGGCAAGTTGCGCGGGTCTCGTCGGCGGGTCGGTGTAGGTGAGGAAGTCGCCGCCCCGGAGGGTTTCGAGGATCAGGGACAGTTCCTCGGGGGTGCTGCGGGGATGGTTGGTCACCGGGTCTTGGAGCAGGGCCAGGCCGAGGAGGTCACCCGCGAGGCTGCCCTGGTCTACGGCGCCGGTGTTCAGCTGGGCGCCCGCGGGGACGATATTGGTCAGGGCGGAGCGCATGCGGTCACCCTCCCCCGCGTCGACGAAGGACTCCGTCAAGGCGACGCGGCCGGTCACGGTGGCGCCCGCGGTGCGCAGGGAGTCGCTCACGCCGTCGATGTCGGCGGGGTCGGCGTCGGGGGTCGTGAGGACGACGACGGTGCGATCGGCCAGGGTGCCGTTCAGGATGCGGGCCGCCGAGCCCGCGATGAACCGGTCGGCGGACTCGAGGCGGGCGGTGAGCTGCGCGTTCTGCGCGGTCAGTTCGTCTACCTGGGTGTTCAGGTCCGTTTTGTCCGACCGGAGGCCCGAGATCATGTTGCCCGCGAGGGTGTGTGACCCGAGCACCACGCCGACCGCGAGCGCGAGGAAGATCGCCGCGATCGAGATGGCGTGTTGACGCAGCGAGATCACAGCAGACCACGCACCCACAGGACGAAGCTGTTCCAGTACTCGATCGCCCAGTCCAGCACCTCGGAACCGTTGTGCGAGGCCAAGATCACCACCACGATCGCCACCAGGGCGGCCAGCACCACCAGCGCCACCGCGGCGCCCGCGGAACGATGCCGGTACAGGGTCGACACCGCGTTCGCGTCGACCAGCTTCGCGCCGACCTTCAATCGGGTCAGGAAGGTGGCCGGATTGCTGTCACGCCGGCCACGGTCGAAGAAGTCCTCGAGCGAAGCGGGCGCCCCCGCCAGCACGATCAGCGACGCGCCGTGATGGTCGGCCAGCATCAACGCGAGATCGGTCGGCGAACCCGACGACGGGAACGTCGTGGCGCCGATACCCAGGTCCTGGATGCGCTCGAGGCCCTTGGCATGGCCGTCGGTATCGGCGGGCAGGATCATCTCGGCGCCGGATTTCAACGTCTCCGTGCTGATCTCGTCGGGATCACCGACGATCAGGTCGGGCGTGTACTTGAGCTTGCGCAAGGTATCGGCGCCACTGCCCACACCGATCAGAATCGGCGCGTACTCCTTGATGAACGGCTTGAGCCGCTGTAATTCCGCGAGATGGCCCGAACCGTCGGCGATGACGACCACGTGCCGGTTACGCATGTCCAGCTCGATATCGGGCACGCCGACACCATCGATCAGCAGCGCGCTCTCGGTACGCACGAATTCGGTGGTGTTCCCCGCGAACGCGTCGAGGTGATCGGCGAGGCCGTTGCGCGCCTCGATCATCCGGTCCGCGATGGCCGACTCGTCGAACTCGATGCCCTCGACCAGGACCTCGGGTTCCTTCTTGGTGAGCCTGTCGGCGTAGACGATGCCGCCGTCGATGCGGACCTTCGACCCGTCCTTGATCCTGCCGAACGCGTCGGAGGACACCGTGTCCATCAGCACGATCCCGTTGGCCACCAACACCTCTGGGCCCAGATTGGGATAGCGCCCGGAAATCGATGGCGAGGTGTTGATCACCGCGAGCACCCCCGCCTCGACCAGCCGATCGGCGGTGTGGCGGTCCAGGTCGGTCTCGTCGAGGACGACGACGTCCCCGGGACCCACCCGCCGCAGCAGTCGTCCGGTATCGCGATCCACCCGGGCGATCCCGGCGACACCGGGCAGCGTTTCCGTGTTCCGTGACAACAGCGCCGGCATCTTCATGAGGCCGATGATGAAGCCAAACCCTCAACCTTTGGTGGAGGCGCGCCGGTCGGAGCATGGGTGACGACTACCCGTATGCTCCGGGTCACAGACATTTCGGACAGGAGACACATCCATGCCACGTAGCACCGTCGAAACGGTCTTCGACGCACCTCGCGACATCGTCTACCGCCTCTTCACCGAGCGTGAGGCCGTCAGCCCGTACCTGCCGATCCAGGTCAAGCTCGTCAAAGCAGGCGATCCGGCCACCGGCGTCGGCGCTCAGCACCTGCTGGGTTTCGGCAAGGTGGGCGTCACCGAGGAGATCACCGCGCTGACCCCCGGTGAGCTGATGGAATACAAGATCATCAAGGGCGCCCCGGTCAAGCGCCACGTCGGCACCATCACCTTCGCCGATACGAGCGAGGGCGGTACTCGGGTGGTCTACACGATGGAGTCGGAGCCGTCGCTGCCGGTGCCTGCGCCGGCGCTGGAGTTCGGGTTGCGTCAGCTGACCAATCAGCTGATCGGCGGGGTGCGTAAAGCACTGCGCTGAGGTTGGTGGGGCTCGGGACTCGGTGATCGGTAGTCCTGGAGGCACTGGCTGTATTTTCGGCGCGCTGGCGCGCGCGTGTCCGCGGCCCTGATTGGCCCGCCGGTCAGGCTACGTTGTTTGTTGTTTAGTTGTCTTTGGT
>NZ_JBHUYK010000010.1:0-227559 GCF_042668615.1 Nocardia sp. NPDC057272
GGCACCGGTGCTTGCTCCTTCGTCGCCTACGCACCGGCGCCTGACCGGCGGCCCGGCCGCGGACCGGCCACTTCGTGGCCGCCGCTCCCTAAGGGTCGCGGGTGCGGGGGTGGGAGTGCGGTCATGGCGGATTCGGAGTTTGACCACGGTGTGGCTGGTGGGGCGGGTGGTCGTCCCGAGGTGTGAGGGTGTGGCTGGTGGTCGGCGCATGGTGGCGGGTGTGGCTGGTAGCGCGGTGGTCGGTCAAAATATGTGGGGATGGCTGGTGATGCGGGTGGCCGGCCCTGGGCGTCGGTGGTCAGCGGGGATGGCTGGCCTGGGGTTTGTGGGTGGCTGGGAGGTCCTGGGTACTCCGGGGAGGGGGCTCGCTGACGTACCGGTGACGGTGATCTACCGCGGCGGGACTACTCCTGGCTGATCGGTTTCGGGGGGCGGCGACTTGGGTGTGGCGGGCTGTGACGGTGACACGTCGGATCCGGGAACCGGGCCGGTGACGCCGGGCTGACCGCCTGGGTCGGACATGTCGGGCATACCTGGCAGCGGAAGTGGTTGTGGCGCTTGGCGACCGGGTGGTGCCGGTGAGGCTGGTTGTTCCGAGGTCGGTGCGGGGGCTTCGGTCGGCCGCGGGGTTTCCACGGTGGGGGGCTTCGGCGCCGGTGGATTCGAATCCTGCTGTGTCGGTAGCTGATTCGGCTGAGTGGGCAGGGGAGCGGGTGCCTCGCTGGGCGCACTCGTCGGCGGAACGGTCGGGCCTTGGCTCTGTGGAGCGGGTTGTTCGGTCGATGGCGCTGGCGCTTCGGTGGTGGGTGCAGGCGGCTCGGTCGTGGGAGCGGGCGCTCCGGTAGACGGTGCGGGTGCCTCGTTGGGGGAACTCGTCGGCGGAATTGTCGGGCCCTGAGTTTGCGGAGCCGGCTGTTCGGTTGGCGGCGCCGGCGCTTCTGAAGTGGGTGCGGCTTCGGTAGACGGCGCTGGTGCCTCGGTTGGCGGTGCGGGCGCTTCGGAAGTGGGCGTAGGTGTTTCGGCAGGCAGCGCTGGGGGCTCGGTCGTGGGAGCGGGCGCTTCGGCGGTGGGCGGCGCGGGTGCTTCGGTAGACGGCGCTGGCGGCTCGGTGGTGGGTGCGGGCGCCTCGGTCGAAGGCGCCGGCGCTTCGGAACTGGGGGCGGGGGTTTCAGGCGACGGAGGCTGTGGAGTGGGGCTCTGGCCTTGGGGCGCAGGGCTTTCCGATGGTGCGGGGTCTTCGCCTGGTGTCACGGTGGCGCCGGGTGCCGGTGCATCACCGGGCTCCGCGCCAGATTCCGATTCCTGGGGCGATTCCGGCGAATTGCCTTGTGGCGCGGAGGGGCTCGTACCGGGGCTGGGGGTCGACCCGTTGCCCGGCGAGGGTGAACCGCCTCGGCCCGAAGGCGATTCGGTCTCCCCTGGTGCGAGGGGCAGTGCTGGGACACCCGTTCCGGCAAGCGAATACGCCGGCTTGTAGATCATGTTCATCGCCAGGACAGCTTCTTGGCGTAGCGCCTCGGCCGCCATCTGCGCGTCGATCACCTGCGCGCTCTCCAGCAGGCGGGCGATCGCCCCGATCGGGCCTGAACCGCCCGGCGCCACGACGGCCAGCTTCACGGCTTCGGCGGCCGCGGCTACACCGCCGAGGCGGGCGCCGACCTCGGCCATCACCGCGGCCAGTTCGTCGATGGAGGCGGCGAAGCTGCGGGTGCTCGCGGCGGCGGCATCGGCGGCGGCGCCGGACCAGCCGGTGTCGTTGATCACCCGGTCGGCGCCGGATTTGGTCAGCGGCATCGAGGTGGTGAGGGTGGTGGCGGTCTCCAGCCAGGTCATCGATGCGCCGAGGATGGCACCGGCGTCGATCTGCTGGGCGCGCGTGTAGATCTGTTCGTGCGGCATGGATTCGAAATGTTCCATCGCACTGATGTAGGTGGGGTCGGTGCTCATCCGCGCACCCTCGTATCGACGGCGCGCAGGGCGGCGGCCGCGGCGGCATCGGCTTCCTCGTAGAGGCCCGCGCTGAGCAGGAACGCCTCTTTCATCCGGTAGGCCGCCTCGATGTAGCGATCGAGCAGTTCGGCGGCGTCGCGTGCCTTGTGCGCGAAGCCCGCCTGCAACTGCTGGGCGGAGACGAAGCCGCCGAATCCCTCTGCCTCGGCAGCGTTCTCGAGCCCCTGTCGCAGCTGGGCGAGATGCTCGGCCTGCTGTTCGTAGAGGTCGGCGCACCGGCGCGCGGCATCGGGGTCGAATGTCAGTGTCCCCGCCACGGCGGCGCTGCGGAACCGGGAGATCTCGGCTCTGCTGCTCTCGATCGTCATCGCGTCTCCCCTCCAGATGATGCGGTGGAGTCCAGGTTAGCCGGACCTTCTGCTGTGCGAACTGTGCGCCGGCACCAATCTGCGCTGCAATTGCGCGGCCAGTTGCCCAGTGGATGCGGGCACGACGTGCACGGTTTCGCCCGCTCGCAGCAGGTAGCGGCCGTCGTTGGCCACGTCGATCCAGCTGTAGTGCACCGGCGGGTTCGGCACCGGACGGTCGAGCCCGGTTTCGATGCGGATGTGGCCCTCGGCGGTGTGCGGTCTGCGCAATAATCGCTGGATGCGCGGCACGGCGGGATGGGTCGCGAGCACGGTTTCCTCGTCGCGCACCGCGTCGGTCGCGGCCTCGCGCGCGGGTTCGCGTCCGGGTGGGGTATCGGGCAGGCAGGCGGTGACGCGTGCGCCGATTCCCGCGGTGTGCCCGATCGAAACACGTACGCTGCCACCGTAATCGGGCCGGGTACTGGGTTCCTGCACTACCAGGACCGCGTGGTCGTAGACCGCGCAGGCCAGTAGCCGGATTTCGCTGCCGGGAGTATGGGCGCCGCCGACCAGCACGATCCTGGCGTGCGGTTCGGCGATGATCCGCAGACAGGCGGCGAGGTCGGGGTCGCCCCCGCGTAGTCGATCGTCGAGTCCCGCGCGCAATCGGGCCGCGTCGTTCTCGGTGCGCGGCGACTCGAGCACGCGCAGCGGAAACGGCATGCGATCCTGACCCGATTCCCGCCAGACGTGCGCGAATTCGTCAGCGGTGAAGGTCCATCCCATTGCCGATCCCATCCTTACCGAACCAGGACGAGGACAGCCTAACCCGCGCTGTCCGATTCCGGCGTGCCGATCGAGCCTCATACCTCCGAACGGAATCTTTTCCCGCTCCGCGTACCACGGATGAATATTTCGGTGGACGTCGAGGTCGGCAGAACCCTTCTACGATCGCGGCATGGGCGGTCGGACCTCTCAGTAACCGCGCGCGGTGTCGATGATCGCGTCCAGCGGCTCGCCCGCGACGAACCGCGCCACATTCGCGCCGACATGATCGGCGAACGCCGCCAACCGCAACTGCGGTGGGTTCGAATCGTGCGGGGTGATGATCGCGTTCGGCAGTGTCCACAGCGGGTGCCCGTCGGGCAGCGGTTCCGGGTCGGTGACGTCGAGTCCGGCGCCTCCGATCACCCCACCGGTCAGCGCGTCCACCAGCGCATCGGTGTCGATCAGGCTGCCACGGGCCACATTGATCACCCACGACGACGGCTTGAGCCTGGACAGTTCGTCGGCGCCGATGAGGTGGCGGGTCTGTGCCGTCGCCGGTGCCGCGACCACCACATGATCGGTGTGCGACCACACCCGTGCGAGCTGATCGGTCGGCACCGTCTCGACATCGGCGGGAATGCCGGGCCCGGTCACCGGACGTCCCGACCGGTTCACCGCGATCACATGGGCGCCCAGCGGCGCCAGCATCGGGATCAGCGCGCGACCGATCCCGCCGGCGCCGACGATCGTCACGGTCTTGCCTCGCAACGATCCGACGTGCGGGAAGAACTCCCGCTGCTGCCACGACGTCGCCCGCAACTGTTCGGGCAGGTACCGCACACCGGCCAGCAACAGCATCAGCGCGTGTTCGGCGACACTGTGCGAGAACGCCCCTGCCGCGGAGGTGAACACCACCTCCGGATGCGCGGTGAACACGCCCGCGTCGAAGAAGTCCTCGATCCCCGCGGCGGGCAACTGCGCCCAGCGCACCGACGACGGCAGGGTCGCCGGAAAATCGCTGGGTTTGCCGGTCCAGATCAGTGCGTCGGCCTCCGCCAGCTCACCGACCCGAGCGCCCGCTCCGACGACCGCTTTCTCGAGCAAGCGCGGCGCCGGCTGATCCGGGGCGATCGCGATCGTGGTCGCGGATTCCTGCACAGAGACCTCCTGGGTCGATCGGCTGCCGGTGCCGCACTGCGGCTCGAGCGCTGTCCTGGGCACCGCACGCGGTACCGGACTCTGATTCTTCCTCGTCGCTGTCGACGGCGCCCCCGCACCCTCCCGGTCTCGCGAAGTGGTCCGGGACTGCTCACTATTCGTCGAGGTCGACGAGTTCCTCGACGCCGTGCCGGTCGGCCAGTTCCAGCAGGGGCGCGATATCGAAGACGGCGTTGTCCATGTCGGCCTGTAGGTCGCCGAGTTCGGCATAGCGGGCAGGCACGGTCTGGATGGTGAAGTCGCGGGGCACGATGTCGTCGATCTCGGTCCAGCGAACCGGGGTCGACACGGTGGCCTCCGGCACGCCGCGCACGGAGTAGGCGGCGGCGATGGTGTGGTCGCGTGCGTTCTGGTTGTAGTCGACGAACAGCTGCGCGGGATCGCGGTCCTTGCGCCACCAGGCCGTGGTGACATCCTCGGGCGCACGCCGTTCGATCTCCTGCGCGAACGCGAGCGCGGCCCGGCGAACCTCCTGAAACCCGTACTCCGGCGCGATCCGCACGTACACGTGCAGTCCGGACCCACCGGAGGTCTTCGGCCAGCCGACCGCGCCGAGCTCGTCGAGCACCTCGTGCACCACCCCGGCCACCCGCTGCACCCGCGACCACGGGCAGTCGGGCATCGGATCGAGGTCGATGCGCCATTCGTCGGGCGACTCGGTATCGGAGGCCCGCGAATTCCAGGGATGGAACTCCACGGTGGACATCTGCACAGCCCAGATCACATCGGCGAGCTCGTGCACGCAGAGCTCGTCGGCATGCCTGCCGTAGCGCGGAAAATACACGCGCACGGTCGGGAGCCAGTCCGGCGCGCCCGCGGGCACCCGCTTCTGGTGCACCTTTCCGCCCGGCAGTCCCTTGGGGAATCGGTGCAGCATGCAGGGCCGATCCCGCAGGGCGTTGACGATCCCGTCCCCGACGCTCAGGTAGTACTGCGCGAGGTCGAGCTTGGTCACGCCGAGCTCGGGGAAATACACCCGGTCGGGATTGCTGACCCGCACCGTGTGCTCACCCACCGGTAGTTCGACCGCAGGCGCCGCAGACTTGGCCACCCGCCCAACGATAGACGAGCAGGCCCGCCCCCACTGGGGAGCGAGCCTGCGTCGGTGTGGCCGTTACCAGCGGCTGTGCTCCGTCGGTGGGGTGTAGTAGCTCTCGGCGTAGGAGTGCTCTGCCCAGCGGGACTTCGCGTCCGCGTCGCTGTCACCACCGTGGCCGGGCCACCACGCGCGCCGCCCGAGCAGCGCGGTCACCGCGGGAGTGAAGAACAGCGCCATCACGAACGCGGCGATCGCGATGCCCACCGAGATGGCGAAGCCCATCTGCGACAGAGTGCTGTTGCCCGCCAGCATCATCGAGGCGAAGGTGCCCGCCAGGATCAGTCCGGCCGCCGCGACGGTCGGCCCGGTGTGCCGCACGGCCAGCGCCGCCGCTTCGCGTGGCGTGTGCCCCTCGCGGGCTTCCTCTCGCAACCGGGCGACCATCAGGATGTTGTAGTCGGTGCCCAGCGCGACGACGAACAGGTACATGATCACCGGCAGCGTGAAGATCAGGCCGTTCTCGCCCTGGATCTGCTGGAACACCAGCACCGTCGCGCCCAAGGTCGCGGCGAAGCCGAGGAACACCGAGGCCATCAGGTACCACGGTGCGACGAGACTGCGCAGCAGCAGCGCCAGCACGAGCATGATCAGGATCGCGGCCACCGGGAAAACGATCGCGTAGTCGTGGTTCATCGCGTCCTTGAAGTCCACGAACACCGCGGTCATGCCGCCGACCGCCGCCGTGGCCCCCGCGGGCGCCGCTTGGTGGGCGACCGTACGCAGCGGACCGGCCACCGTGTCGAGCGCGGCATCGGATTCCGGTGCGTTGGCCAGCGTCACCTGGAAGTTCGCGATCGTGCGGTCCGGTGACAATTGCGCCTGCCCGACCTGCCCGACGCCCTCGACCTGGGTCAACGCCGTTCGGTAGGCCGTGAGCTGGTCCTCGCCCAGCGGTCCGCCGGGCGAGTGCAGCAGCACGTCGGAGGGCTGCGTGGCGCCCGCGGGCATCCCCTTGAGCAGCTCGGTGGTGAAGACCACCGACTCGGAGGCGTCGGAGGTGGAACCCGAGCTCAGATCGAAGGTCGGGTTGAAGCCGACCGCGAACACCCCGAGCGCCACCAGCACTGCGCCGGAGGCGACGGCGAACACGCCGGGCCGCCTGCCCATCGCCGCGCCGATCGCGCCGAACCGTGCGCCTCTCGGCTCGACCTGCCACGCCTTCGACGGCCAGAACACCTTGGTGCCCAGCAGGGAGACGATCGCGGGTACCAGCGTGAGACCGGCCAGCAGCGCCACCGCGACGGCGATCGCCAGCGCGGGGCCCATCGCCCGGAACATGCCGAGGCTCGACAGGGTCAGCGCCATGAACGCGATGATCACGGCGGCTGCCGCCGAGGTGATGGCCTCACCGACGCGGGCCACAGCGTTGATCATCGCGGTCTTGGGATCGTCGCCCGCTCGCAGCCGTTCCCGGTAGCGGAACATCAGGAACAGGATGTAGTCGGTGCCGACGCCGAACAGTACGACCAGCAGGATGGCGCTGATCGAGGTGTCGATGTCGAGGTCGAATGCCTTGGCCGCCATGGCGATCAGGCCGCTGACGGTGCTCGAGATCGCGCCGATGGTGAGCACCGGCAGCAGGGCGATGACCGGGCTGCGGAAGATGATCAGCAGCAGCACCAGGATCAGCACGATCGTGGCGATGCCGATGATCGCCATGCCCTTTTCGCCCTCCTCGGTCTGATCGAGAGTCTGTGCCGCCGTGCCGGTGATGCCTGCCTTCAACCCGGTGTCACGCACCTGTTCCTTCAGCTGTTCGCGCAGGCTCTTCACCGCCTCGCCCTGCGTCTTGTCGGCGGCGTCGGTGAGCTTGGTCATCTGCACCGCGACGACCTGAACCAGGCGATTCTCCGACGGTGGTGTCACCTGAATGCCGGTGACCCCCTTGATATTGCGTGCGGTGAGCGCTGCCGCTGCCGCGTTGACCGTAGTCGAGTCGTCATCGGTGAGTGCCGCGCCGTCCGCGCGGACCATCACGATGAGCGCGGCGGGGGCGGAATACTGCGGAAATGCTTGCTCCTGCAACTTCATCGCCTGGATCGACTCGTAATGCGAAGGCAGGAACTCGGATTGGTCGGTCGTCGCGGTGAGCGTCGGCGCCGTCGACAACACGGCGACGATCGCGAGCACCCACAGCCCGATCACTTTCCAGGGATGGTGGACGACGACGCGTCCCAGTCTGGCGAACATGTTGGTAGGTCCTTTCCCGGCCCGGCCGGTCAGATGTCGAGGTCGTGGTTGCGCGGGTGCTGGACGCGGTCGACGATCATCAGGTGCACCTTCGGGGAGACCAGTGGGCGCAGCGCGTCGACCGAATCGACCACCTCGGTGGTGTAGTCGCCCCAGCTCTGCTCGCCCTTGCCGAGGATCGAGCGCCAGTTCTTCCAGTCCACGGTCCAGTCGCCGAGCTCGTTGTAGTCCGACCATGCGGAGGTCTGCTTGTGCACCAGGAAGTTGCCCTTGCGGGTCAGGTAGACGCGGACCGTTTCGATGGCCTTGCGGGTTACCCGGCGTGACTGGCCGACCTGTCGGCCGGTGAAGCGCTGGGTGCGGCCGCCTCCTGGACCGACCTTGACGAGGACCGGGGCGAAGCCGTCGCTGTCGGTGTTCGGCTCGGTGGTGTCTACGGCGGTGTCGTACGCGGGTTCGATGGTCATCGATTGCTCCGATTCGATAAGGCAGTGCGCATGTGGGCATGGGTATACGAGCGGCGTGCCCTGTGTTCCGGGCCGTCGTTGTGGGTCTGTGTTCAGTTGTGCGGTAGCAGTACTCGTTCCGTCCGACTCACTATAAGTAGATGTATACGTATAGAGCAAGAGGCAAAAAAAGTCCGCACGGATCGACTCCGTGCGGACCGCTGCGTGCGGGGCGGAACTACAGCTCGTAGACGCCGAACGCCCGATTCTGGATGCACATCGGCATCACGTGAACCCGGTCGGTCCATTCGAATCTCGCTGCCGCCTCGACGGTTTCGCGTTCGGCGACGCACACGCTCGCGGTGCCCGGCATCGTCAACGGATTGAGCACCGCCAGGGGGATGCCGGCGTGGACGCCGCTGTAGAGGCCGCCGCTGAAGCACAGCGGAGTGATGGCGATGCCGCGGATCGCGCTCTCGCGGTCGGCGGCGGCCTGGGCGCCGGGGACGCCGGCGCAGTCGAGCGGGTTCTCGTTCGACGCCTGGGCGGGAACGGTCAAGAGGGTGAATCCGGCCGCACAGCCCGCGGCAACGGCCATCAGGGTTCGAGCAAATGTGGTCCTGGTCATAGGCGCATTCAAGCACTGGTGGTGATGGGTGCCCACAATCTGGGCGGCGTGTTGGGCGGTGTTTTCGGCGCGCCGGGCGCGCGTGTTCGCGGCCCCGAGCGGCGACCCGGCCGCCCATCCTCGGCGTCGGGTCGCTCGGGCCGGGTCAGGTCGGGGTGGCCAGGGCGAAGGGGAGGACCGCGTCGGCGCCGCTGGTGCGCAGGGCGTGGGCGGCGACGGTCATGGTCCAGCCGGTGTCGGTGAGGGTGTCGACGAGCAGGATCGGTCCGTCGACCCCGGAGAGGTCGGGGATCTCCCAGGAGTCGAACAGCCCGGCGACCCGATGGGCGGAGTTCGCCGCCGAGACCGGGGGACGGTCGGGTCTGGTGCGGAGGGTGCCGAGGTTGTCGAGTCGGCCGATCTGGGCCAGGCGTTCGGCGAGACTGGTGGTGAGCTGGGGGTATCGGGGGGATTCGAGAGCCAGCACCGAGGTGGGACGGGTGGTCCAGGTCCAGTCGCGCAGTACCGCGACGCAGGCGTCGAAGACCGCGTCGGGGACCGGTGCGTCGGGGGCGTCGAGCAGGGCGCGCAGCCGCATGCCCCAGCCCAGGTCGGTGAGTCGGCCGAGCACGCGGCCGGTCTCGGCACCGCCGGAGATCTTGCCCGACAACGGGATTCCCAATTTCGCCATGCCGCTCGGCCACTGTTTGCGGGGGGCCAGGTCGAGGCCCGGACGGTCGAGACGGGCTCGGGTGGCGGCGATCGCGGCGTCGTCGACGGTGGTGTCGGCACGGGTGCCGGTGCAGTTGTCGCAGCGTCCGCAATCGAGATCCGCGGTCGCGAGCCCGTCCAGGCCGGGGTCGTCGAGCTGGCGGCGCAGGAAGGTCATCCGGCACGACGCCGTCGACTGATAATCGATCATCGCCTGTTGTTCGGCGTCGCGTGCCGCGGCCAGGCCCTCGTAGCGCTCGGTGTCGTAGGTCCAGTCCTGGCCGGTCGAGAGCCAGCCGCCGCGCACCCGGCGCACGGCGCCGTCGACGTCGAGCACCTTCAGCACCATCTCGAGACGCGATCGGTTCAGCTCGACGAGCGGTTCGAGCGCCACCGTCGACATCGCCCGGTCGGTGTCCAGCGCGGCGAGCACCGAGCGCACGATGTGTTCACGCGGGAAGGCGACGGAGGCGAAGTAGCTCCAGATCCGCGCGTCCTCGGGGCCGGGCAGCAGAACGACCTCGGCTCGTTCGGTACCGCGCCCCGCACGACCGACCTGCTGGTAGTAGGCGATCGGCGAGGACGGCGCACCGACGTGCACGACGAATCCGAGATCCGGTTTGTCGAAACCCATGCCCAGCGCCGACGTCGCGATCAACGCCTTCACCTCGTTGTTCAGCAGCGCGGCCTCGAGCACCTCGCGTTCGGCCGGGTCGGTCTGGCCGGTATAGGCGGCGACGGTGTGGCCGTGTGAATTCAGCAGGTCGGCCAGATCGTTGGCCGCCGCGACCGTGAGGCAGTAGATGATGCCCGAGCCCGGCATCCGATGCAGCTGTTCGCCCAGCCACGCTGTGCGCTGCACCGCGTCGTCGAACCGCACCACCGACAGGTGCAGTGATTCACGATCCAACGTGCCGCGCAGCACCAACGTATCGGTGCCGATCTGTCCGGCCACGTCGGTGACCACCCGGTCGTTGGCGGTCGCGGTGGTCGCCAGGACCGGCACCTCCGACCCGAGGTCGGCGATCAGCGTGCGGATGCGGCGGTAGTCGGGCCGGAAATCGTGGCCCCAGTCCGACACGCAGTGCGCTTCATCGATGACAACGAGCCCGGCGTCGGCAGCAAGGCGCGGCAGCACCTGATCGCGAAAGTCGGGGTTGTTCAACCGTTCCGGGCTCACCAGCAGCACGTCGACCGCACCATCGGCCACCTGCTGATGGATCTCGTCCCACTCGGTGACGTTGCCCGAGTTGATCGTGGCCGCCACCACCCCGGCCCGCTCGGCGGCCGCCACCTGGTTGCGCATCAACGCCAGCAACGGCGACACGATCACCGTGGGCCCACGCCCCGCCCCGCGCAGCAACTTGGCCGCGATGAAGTACACCGCCGACTTACCCCACCCGGTCCGCTGCACGACCAGCGCCCGCCTGCGCTGCACCACCAGCGCTTCGATCGCGATCCACTGATCCTCCCGCAACCGCGCGTCGGGTCCGGCGAGCTCGCGAAGCAGCTGTTCGGCTCGTTCGCGCAGGTCAGGAGCCGTCAGGTCGAGCACATCGTTGCCTGCGGGTGAGGTCATGCGCCTATCGTGCCGTACACCTCCGACAGGTTCGATGGGCAACACAGACGATGGGGCGCGGCAGGGTCGTGTCGCGCTATCGCTCCTACTGGTCAGCGCGCCGGCCGGGTTCGCATCAACGCATGGCTACGCCTTCGTCGTCGGGCTGCTGCTAGTCGGCGCGGATGTGGCGGGCACCCTCTGCCGACGATGAATCAACACACGACCGTGTCCCGATCGACCCGGAATCAACGCGAGTTTCATTCCACGCCAAGGAACATCGTTGGCATGGCAGCATTGCCGCATCTGATCCGAGGGGCGTTGGGGAACGAACGGGGGATTTTGTATGGCAAGCCGTACCGGTGTCGTTGAAGTAGTACTCAACCCGGAAATACCCGCAGTCGCGTATGCGATAGGCCTGCTCCAAACCGATGGATCGCACGAGGGAGATCTGAATGGGAAGGGGCGCATCTCGCTCGAGCTTGCTGTCCGAGATGAGAGCGTTCTGACGCATCTAGCGGCAGCGCTTCCGTGCTATTCATCGATTGGTCATCGAACCAGGGCGACGAATTTCGCGGCTCACTCGGAAACCGCCACGCTGCGGTTTTATGACCGTGCCACAAGGCGAGCGTTCGCGGAGCTCGGGGTTGCAGTCGGTCGCAAGGCTACGGAGATTCGCCCGCCGCTGACGCCATATTCGGAGGCCGACTACCTGCGTGGACTCTTGGATGGTGACGGTTCCATCGGATTCACCCGGAAGGGCGAGCCATTCGTAAGCTTTGTAACCGCCAGCCCTTCAGCTGCGGAATTCTTCTGCCGCGCCGTGCGAAAAGTCTGCGGGGTGGAGCGGAGCTGTCGTCCGAATCGGCGGGATGGCGTTGCCAACGTGATGGTCCTCAATCACGCTGCCGCGCGGCTCGCGGCATGGACGTGGTACTCGCCTGATGTCATAGGAGTCGAGCGTAAGCGCATCGCCGCAGCTCGCGTTGCTTGTTGGTCCCCGCCGCCGGAGAGAGCTGGGCGTTACGGCGCCCTGCGGAAACGGTGGACAGCAGCTGACGACAGCGTCGTATTGGAGTATGGGTCGGCGGAAGCGGCCGAACTGCTGGGCCGCACGGTTTCCAGTGTTTCGGCGCGGCGCTGGCGATTGCGGAATGGTGCAGCTTGATCGCGGTGGGCTTGTTCGGTCACTGGGCGTGCAGCGCTGCCGCGATCTCTTCGCGATTGGGGATCGCCGAGCTCGCTCCGAATCGGGTGGTCGCCAGAGCTCCGGCGGTATTGGCCCAGCTCAGCGCGGTAGGCACGCCCCGATCCCAGGTTGCGACCAGCGCGCCGGTGAACGCGTCGCCCGCGCCCGTCGTGTCGATGACCTCGACGGTGCGACCGCCTACGGATCGCCCGTTTCCGTCGGTGTCGCGATAAACCGCGCCGTCCCCACCGAGCGTGCGCACGAGATGCGCGACGTGCGTCAGCTTGTCCGAATACTGCTCGGACTCCAGGGAATTCACGATCGCGACGTCGACGGCCGCCCATAGTTCCTCGGGTAGGGGCTGAAACGGGGACGGGTTGAGCGCGACGACGGTGCCCGACGCGCGGGCGTGCTGTGCTGCGGCGAGCACCGTGTGGATCGGAATCTCCAACTGGCACAACAGGATGTCGGCTTGCGCGATCGCGGCGAGTTCGGCTGCCGTCAGATCGGTCACCCGCCCGTTGGCCCCCGCCACCACGATGATGCTGTTCTCGCCTGCCTCGTCGACAACGATCGAGGCGATCCCGCTGGCGCCATCGACCCTGCGTAGCAAAGTGATGTCGACGCCTGCCTCCGACAGTGTGGCAGCCAGGTCCGTCCCGAACGCGTCGTCGCCGATCGCCCCGAGAAATCGCACCTGCGCCCCGGATCGTGCGGCCGCGATCGCCTGGTTCGCCCCCTTACCGCCGGGCACGGTCGCGAAGTCGCTCCCGAGCACCGTCTCACCCGGCGCGGGCCTGCGCGGGACCGTCGTGACCAGGTCCATGTTGACGCTGCCGAGCACGACGACGGTCGGCGAACCGGTGCGATCCATGACGCCGAATCTAGCGGCGACGGGGTTGCTGTGGACAACTTTGTCGACGGCGTCGCCGAACCTGTGCACAACTCGGTCCCGGTGCCGGTCGGAGGGCTATTCCGGGTCCCGGGTGGCGTCGAGCGCGCGAGGCGGCCTGCGTAGGCTGATATCCATGACGGTAGAAGTGACCCCCGAGCTGGACATCCGCGCAGCGGTGCACGACGCCGCCCGCAGGGCTCGCGTCGCGTCCCGTGTGCTGGCTCAGCTGACCACGGCGCAGAAGAACGACGCCCTGCACGCGGCGGCCGACGCCCTGCTCGCCGCCGCCGATCGCGTACTCGCGGCCAACGCCGAGGACATCGCGACCGCGCAGGCCGCCGGTACCGAGGAGAATCTGCTCGACCGGCTGCGGCTCACCAAGGCCCGCATCGACGGCATCGCCTCGGGTCTGCGGCAGGTCGCCACCCTGCCCGACCCGGTGGGTGTCATCGTGCGCGGTTCCACGCTGCCCAACGGCCTCGAGATCCGCCAGACCCGGGTCCCGCTCGGTGTGGTCGGCATGGTCTACGAGGCGCGGCCCAATGTCACCGTCGACGCGTTCGGTCTCGCTCTCAAATCGGGCAACGCGGCGCTGCTGCGCGGGTCGTCCTCGGCGGCGAACTCCAACGCCGCACTGGTCGAGGTCTTGCGCGAAGCCCTTGTCGCCCAGGACGTTCCGGCCGACGCCGTGCAACTGCTGCCCAGCAACGACCGCTCCAGCGTCACCCACCTGATCCAGGCGCGCGGTCTCGTCGACGTGGTGATCCCGCGCGGCGGTGCGGGCCTGATCAACGCCGTGGTCCGCGACGCACAGGTGCCCACGATCGAGACCGGCACCGGCAACTGCCACGTCTACGTGCACTCGGCCGCCGATCTGGACATGGCCGAGGCCATCGTGCTCAATGCCAAGACCCGCCGACCCAGCGTCTGCAACGCCGCCGAGACCGTACTCATCGACGCCGCCGTCGCCGAGACCGCGCTGCCGCGGCTCAGCAAGGCGCTCGAGGACGCGGGCGTCACCATCCACGGCGACCTGCCCGGTCAGGTCCCGGCCACCGATGCCGACTGGGGTGAGGAGTACCTCACCCTCGATATCGCGCTGAAGGTGGTCGGCGACCTCGATGCCGCCGTCGACCACATCAACACCTGGGGGACCGGCCACACCGAGGCCATCGTCACCGCCGATCTGGCCGCCGCTCGCGAGTTCACGGCCCGCGTGGACGCCGCAGCGGTGATGGTGAACGCGTCCACCGCGTTCACCGATGGTGAGCAGTTCGGTTTCGGCGCCGAGATCGGCATCTCCACCCAGAAACTGCACGCCCGCGGCCCGATGGCACTGCCCGAACTCACCTCCACGAAGTGGATCGTGTGGGGCGACGGCCAGACTCGGCCGGTGTGATCGTGACTCTCGTACAGGAACCGATCTTCACGTCGGTAGACGATGTCATCTCCCGGCTCGCCACCACCGGATACCTGGCCGACAAGGCAACGGCCACCTCGGTCTTCCTTGCCGATCGGCTGGGCAAACCGCTGCTCATCGAGGGCCCGGCCGGTGTCGGCAAGACCGAACTCTCGCGGGCGGTAGCCCAGGTCGCCGATGCCGAACTGGTCCGCCTGCAGTGCTACGAAGGCGTCGACGAGGCTCGCGCGCTCTACGAGTGGAATCACGCCAAGCAGATCCTGCGGATCCAGGCGTCGAGTGAAAACGATTGGGCCGAAACCAAAGCCGACGTCTTCACCGAGGAGTTCCTGCTCTCGCGCCCGTTGCTCACTGCCATCCGCCGCACCGAGCCGACGGTGCTGCTGATCGACGAGACCGACAAGGCCGACGTCGAGATCGAGGGTCTGCTGCTCGAAGTGCTCAGCGATTTCGCGGTGACCGTCCCCGAACTGGGCACCATCACCGCCACCCGCAAGCCGTTCGTGGTGCTCACCTCGAACGCCACCAGGGAACTGTCGGAGGCGCTCAAACGCCGCTGCCTGTACCTGCACTTGGACTTCCCCGACGAAGATCTCGAGCGCCGCATCCTGGCCAGCCGCGTGCCGGAACTTCCGAGCACCGTGGCCGAGCAACTGGTGCGGGTCGTGCACGTATTGCGCGGCATGCAACTCAAGAAGCTGCCCTCGGTCGCCGAAACGATCGACTGGGGCAACACCTTGCTCGCGCTGGGCGCCGCCGACCTCGACGACGCGACCGTGCGCGCCACGCTCGGCGTGGTGCTCAAGCACCGCAGCGATCACCAGCGCGCGCTGGCCGAGCTGAAACTGGCCTGATCGTGACCGCGCCAGCACCCCACGGAATCGGCGGCCACGTCGCCGGTTTCGTCGGTGCGCTCCGCGCCCGTGGCGTGCCGGTGGGACCCTCGGAAACCGTCGACGCGGGCCGGGTACTCACCGTGCTGGATCTGCTCGATCGCGAAGCGGTGCGTGAGGGGCTGGCCTGTGCGCTGTTGCGCAGGCCCACCCATCGCGCCACCTTCGACGGCTTGTTCGATCTGTGGTTCCCCGTTGCCGTGGGTGATCGCACCGCCGAGACCCCGGACCTGCCACGCACCCCCGACGGCCAGATCGACCTGGCCGCCCTCCGTGAGCAGCTCGCCGAAATGCTCGCCGCCGAGGACGGTGGCGAGCGGTTACAAATGCTGGCCGGACAGGTGGTCGAGCAGCTCGGGCAGTACCAGTCCGCGCGCGGACCATCGTTCTCCGCGTACCAGGCTCTCAAAGATCTGGCGCCCCAGTCCTTGCTGGCCAAGGTGCTCGCGGGTCTGTCCCTCCCACCGGACGCGAGCGACCGTGACACCGAGGTTGCCCGCCGCGTTGCGCGGGAACGCATCGCGGGGTTCCGGGCCAGCGTGGAAGCCGAGACCAATCGGCGCGTGGCAGAGCAGATCGGCCGCGAACGCGTCGCGACCTACGGTGTCGCGCGCCAAGCCGAGGACGCCGACTTCCTGCGCGCTTCCGAACGCGAGCTCACCGAACTGCGGCGCGGCACCCAGCGGCTGGCCCGGATCCTGGCCTCCCGGCTGGCGGTGCGGCGCAAACGAGCGCGGCGCGGCGAAATCGATCTGCGCAAAACTCTGCGTGCCTCGATGTCCACCGGTGGGGTGCCGATCGACCTGGTGAACCGCAAGCCGCGCCCCGGTCGACCGGAACTGGTGCTGCTGTGCGATATCTCGGGCTCGGTGGCCGGGTTCAGCAACTTCACACTGTTGCTGGTGAGCGCACTGCGGGAGCAGTTCTCCCGGGTGCGGATCTTCGCGTTCGTCGACCGCACCGACGAGGTGACGAGCTTTTTCGAGCCGTACGCGGGTCTCGACGATGTGATGACCCGGATCTTCACCGAGTCGCGCATCATCGACGCCGACGGGCACTCCGACTACGGCTACGCGCTGACCAGCTTCGCCGAGAACTTCGGTGAGGCCGTCACCAGCCGCAGCTCACTGCTGGTTCTCGGCGACGGCCGCACCAACTACCGCAACCCGCAGCTGGACACCCTGCGCGAACTGGTGGGCACCGCCCGGCACGCGCACTGGCTGAATCCGGAACCGAAGAACCTGTGGGGGACAGGCGATTCAGCGGCGCGCGACTACGGTTCGGTGATCGAGATGCACGAATGCCGATCAGCTCGGCAGCTCACCGAGGTGGTCTCCCGATTGTTGCCCGTCTGAAGGAGCTGACGATGAGTGTCGACGTCTTGGCTTACTGCCTGGCCAAACCGGGCGCCTGGGAAGACGAGCCGTGGGAGGGCGACACTGTCGCCAAGGTCGGTGACAAAGTCTTCGCGTTCCTCGGCGCGGGCACGTCGATCGGGCTCAAGTGCGGGCGGGACCGCACCGAAGCCGACGAGCTGGTCGACATCTACCCCGACGACGTCACCGTGTCGGCCTACATCGGCCGCTACGGCTGGAACAGCATCCGCGTCGGCGGCGCGGTGCCGGACGACGAACTATGCGAATTGATCGACGCCTCCTACGACGCGGTCGTCGCCAAGCTCCCGAAGTCGAAGCGCCCCACTGCCTGAGTACTTCAGCCGACGTTAAGCGGCTCACATGGCACGGCTACCAAGATCACGCCCATGCTGGCAGGGGCGTCGCGCGACGACGAGCGATCCGATCGACGGATATCGGATGCAGTGATGGTTCTGCCGGGCTGTGCGCTCGCGCGGTCGGCGAGCTCCGTCCGGTGAACGATGCGTTCGCGAACGAGAACGATGCGCTCGGAGAAGAAGAACCTCACCTTCCGCCTGCCGGTGGCCTCGAGGTGGGTTCGGCCAGAGCAGGACAGGCCACGGCGCTCGCGGCAGGTTCGTTCGGTGCGGATGCCCGTCCTCTCGCGCCGGGTTCAGGGGCGCGGGCGGCGCGGCGGCTGGCCGGCATCGCCGCCGCTCGGCTGACGGACGCTCCCGCGGCAGCGGAGGAGCAACTGCGCCGGGCCCTGGTTGTCGGCGCGGGTGAGCTGGCCGGGCGCGAACTCGCCGCGATGCGCACGCAGCTGGTGACCGCGGTCGCCGCCCAGCCGGGCCGTGACCGCGACGTGGCCCGCGCCGCCGCCTCGGCCGCTGCCTGCTGGCAGCCGATCTCGTGTGCGGACTGGGTCCACCTGTGGCTGGTCGCGGGCCGAGCCTGGCATCGTGCGGGGCGGCACGGCGAAGCGGTGGTCGCCTTCGACCGACCACTGCTCACCGGCCCCGTCGGCTACCCACCTGCCGAGCTCGCGCTGGTACGCGCCCAGTTCGCCGAATCGCTGAACCACGTCGGTCGCTACCGCCAGGCCGCCTGGCAGTTCACCGAGGCGGCACGGCTGATCGCCGGTACGCCCTCGTTGCGCCGCCGCCATGCCGATCTGGTCTGGTCGGCCGCGGTCGCCCGGGAGTGCTGTGGGCAGGAGACCGAGGCGCTCGGCGGCTACCTGCGCGCCGCGGGGCTGTGGGGCGAACAGGACAAGATCGTGCCGCGGGCCCGCTGCCTGCGTGCCGCCGCCTGGTTGCAACTGCGCGGACCGCAGGGGCGTGTGCGTGGGCCTTGGTGGGTAACGATCGATGTGTTGTTGACCGAGCTGGACCGCCGGGTAGCCGCCGAGCCCGCGGCGCACCTCGTCGAAGAGCTGAAACGCACCCGTGCCCAGTTCGCGCAGATGTGCGCGCAGGCGTCGGGACCTCGCGAGCGCCGCGATGGCGCGGAGTAGTCCGGTCCGCCCCGATCCCACGGGCCGGATTAAGCTCAGACCTCATGCACGAAACAGCTCGGCCGCGCCGCAAGCTCGGCGTCATGGGCGGCACCTTCGACCCGATCCACCACGGCCACCTGGTCGCTGCGAGCGAGGTCGCGAACCGGTTCGAGCTCGACGAAGTGATCTTCGTGCCGACCGGCCAGCCGTGGCAGAAGGTCAACAAGCAGGTCAGCCCCGCCGAGGATCGCTATCTGATGACCGTCATCGCCACCGCGTCCAACCCGAGGTTTTCCGTCAGCCGGGCCGACATCGAACGCAACAAGGTCACCTACACGGTGGACACCCTGCGCGAGATGCAAAACGCGCATCCCGACGCGGAGCTGTACTTCATCACCGGTGCGGACGCGCTGGCCAACATCCTGACATGGCAGGATTGGACCGAACTGTTCGAACTGGCGAAGTTCGTCGGGGTGAGCCGACCGGGTTACGAACTGAACACCGATCATCTCGAGGAGCATTTGCGGGACCTTCCCGCCGACGCCGTGACGATGGTCGAGATTCCCGCGCTGGCCATCTCGTCGAGCGAATGCCGCCGCCGCGCCGCGGAGGGTCGGCCGGTCTGGTACCTCGTCCCCGACGGCGTGGTGCAGTACATATCGAAGCGGCACCTCTACGTGCCCGCAGGAACGGAAGGTAGCTGACGTTGAGCCACATGAGCGAGGGTCTGACCCCGCAGGAGGAGACCGTATGAGTGCCTCTACCGAAGCGATCGAGATGGCCACGGTCGCCGCACTCGCCGCCGACGACAAGCTGGCCACCGATGTCGTCGTCCTCGACGTCTCCGAGCAGCTGGTGATCACCGACTGCTTCGTCATCGCGTCGGCGCCCAACGAGCGCCAGGTCAACGCGATCGTCGACAATATCGAGGACAAGCTGCGCGAAGCCGGCCACAAGCCGGTCCGTCGCGAAGGCACCCGTGAGGGTCGCTGGGCGCTGCTCGACTACGTCGATATCGTCGTGCACGTCCAGCACAACGACGAGCGCAACTTCTACGCACTCGAGCGCCTGTGGCGTGACTGCCCGGCGGTTCCCGTCGAAGGCATCGCCGCACTCCCGACTCCGGCCGCGGACGACGACGCGCAGGTAGAGGGAATCAACGAGTGAGCAAGTACGCCCATGTGCGCAACCTGATCCTGTTGCGGCACGGGCAGACCGAATGGAACGCGGCCGACCGGATGCAGGGTCAGATCGATACCGATCTCACCGAACTCGGTCGCCAGCAGGCCAAAGAGGCCGCGCGCGAACTGGGTTCACGCAACGCCATCGCGATCCACGCCTCCGATCTGCGTCGCGCCAAGGAAACCGCGCAGGCACTCGGTGACATCAGCGATCTGCCTGTCATCACCGATCCGCGGCTGCGCGAAACCAACCTGGGCGACTGGGAAGGCCTGACCCACCTCGAAGTCGACGCCGATTACCCCGGCGCGCGTGTGCAGTGGCGTCTCGATGCCACCTACACACCGCCCGGCGGCGAGAGCAAGCTCGAGGTGGGTGCCCGGTCCCTGCCTGTGGTGCGCGAACTGTACAACGAGCGGCAGGATTGGCCCGGTCGGACTATCATCCTGGTTGCGCACGGCGGGCTGATCGCTGCTCTGACGGCCGCGTTGCTGGAGCTGCCACCGGAGAACTGGCCTGCCCTGGGTGGGCTGGCCAATACCAGCTGGGTGCAGCTTTCCAGCCACGGCCCGGACATCGATCGACCCGGCTGGCGCCTCGATGTGTGGAACGCAGCGGCGAAGGTAGCTCCCGATGTCCAATGAAGAGCCCGACCGATCAGTACCTGATGAGATGTTCCAGCAGGTGACGGCCAAAGCCGGACGGCAATTGCCGGACGCGCTATTCGGTCCGCCACCCGCTCGGCCCGCGCGCGCAGAGCGCGAGGAGCCGATCCGTTCGGTACCGGACGAGCTCTTCAAGCAGGTCACCGCGCGCAGCGCACGATCGCTGCCCGATGCCCTGTTCGGCCCGGTGCCCCCGCCGGTCGTCGCAGAACCCGAGCCGGACGACTCGGCGGCGGACGCCGTCGAGTCCGGCTCGGGGACAGCGGATTCCGGGTCCCCGGCCGCCGATGTTTCCCCAGACGGCAGTGTTAGTGCGGTGACCTCGATCGGTGACGATGCCGAGGTCGCCGGCGGCGCTGTCGACGTCGCATCCAGTTCCGCTGTGCAGGAAGCAGACAGTGAGACTACCGGTGCTACGGCATCGGTGGACGTTGTCGCAGATGACGGTTCGACAGACGAACTCGGCGATGCGGATTCCGGTGCTGCACAGACCGATATCGCCGAGTCCACTGCGGATATCGCCACGGCTGCTGCGGATGCGGTCTCGGATGCAGGCAGCGAGAAGTCCACGGAGCGGTCCGTCGATGACCCGGCAGTCGCCGAGTCGATCGTGGATGCCGCCGGATCTACGGATACGGCTGCGCCGCAACCACTCCGACCGGAGGCGACTGATCCGGTTCAGGTCGACGCCACTACCTCGCCCGAAGTTTCTTCGGCTGAGGTGACGGCCGCCGTCGAAACCGGTTCTGCTGACGCGCAGGTCGATCCTCCCGCCGCACTTCCGGACGTGGACCTCGATACCTCGGACAGCCTGCTGACATCTTCGGCAACCCCTGTCGCGGATCCCGCAGTCGAGGCGTCCGCGAATCCTGCTGTCTCGCACGGTGGATCGGTCGTTGCGGAGACGGTCGGTTCGCTGCTCGTCGAGGAAGCCGTGTCGCCCAGACCGGTCGAGTCGGCCGCACCGCGTCCAGTGCTGCTCGTGATCGCGGACTCGCTCGCCTACTACGGGCCGAAGGGCGGGCTGCCCGCCGATGACCCACGGATCTGGCCGAATATGGTTGCCGCGGAACTGGATTGGGATGTCGAGCTGATCGCCCGGATCGGCTGGACCTGTCGCGATGCCTACTGGGCGCTGATCGGAGACCCTCGCGTGTGGGCCGCGGTGCCGCGCGCCGGGGCGGTCGTGTTCGCCGTCGGCGGCATGGACACGCTGCCGTCCCCGCTGCCCACCGCGCTGCGGGAGATGATTCGCTACATCCGTCCGCCGCGTCTGCGTCGTGGCGTGCGGGCGTCCTACAACTGGTTGCAGCCGAAGCTGTCGAAACTCGGTCGCCCGGTTGCCCTTCCGCCGAGGGTGAGTGTGGACTACCTGGAGCAGTCGCGGACCGCGCTGAACCATCTGCGTCCGGAGCTGCCTGTCGTGGCGGTGCTGCCGTCGGTCCACAAGTGCGACGCCTACGGGCGGGTCCACCGGGGCCGGGCGCGGGCGGTCAAGGCATTGCAGGCATGGTCGGGTCGCACGTCGGTGCCGCTCGTCGACCTCGGCGAGGCCGTGCGCGACGACATCGAGTCGGGATCGGCGAACCCGGATGGCATCCACTGGGGCTGGGCGGGGCACGCGGCGGTGGCGACGGCGATGACGAAGGCGCTGCAGGAGGTCCGGTAGGCCGTGGCCGTTGTGGTGGTCACCGATTCGGCGGCGGGGTTGTCCGCCGATCTCGTCGCCGAGCTCGGTATCGAAGTGGTGCCGTTGCACGTGCTCGTCGGTGAGCACGAGATCCGGGAAGGCGTCGACCCGATCGAGATCGACTACACCGCCGACTCGGTCACCACGTCGGCCGCCTCGCCCGGAGAACTGCGCGAAGCCTACGAACGAGCGCTGAGCCAGAGCGACGGAGACGGTGTCGTGGCCGTCCATCTGTCGCGCCGATTGTCGGCGACGTGGGAGTCGGGCCGCCAGGCGGTGCGTGACATGGGCGCCGAAGATCGTGTGCGCGTTGTCGATTCGCTCGGGGCCGGCCTGGCGACCGGTCTGCCCGTGCTGGCCGCCGCGCGTAAGGCGAGGGCAGGCGAGGCATTGAACGATGTCTACGAGCGCGCGGTGTCGGCCGCGACCCGTTCGCGTACGTTCATTCTGGTCAACCGCACCGAGCAACTCCGCAAGGGTGGCAGGCTGAGCAGCGCCGCGGCGTTCTTCGGCAGTGAACTGGTGACGAAACCACTGCTGCAACTGGTAGAGGGCAAGCTCGAAATGCGCGAGAAGGTGCGAACCAGATCGCGCGCCTACGCCAAGCTGGTGGCTGCCGCGGTGGAGGCGGCCGCGTCCGATGGTGCGGCCCTCGGCATCCAGCATCTCGGTGCCCCCGATGCCGCCGAAAATATCGCGGCGCAACTGCGTGAGCAGCTGCCGGAGGTGCAAGAGCTCTACGTCGCCGAGTTCGGCCCCGCACTCGGCGTGCACCTCGGTGTCGGCGCACTCGGCGTCGCGGTGTTGCCCGGCGGATGCGTCTGATCGCTGCCGGTTCAGAATCTCGCTGAGGGCAAACAGTCCGGTGACGATGATCCGGTGCCTACCGTGGTTGTCATGGTTGGCAACACTTCCCCACAGACCGACGTTTCGCCACGAGTGCTCGTGGTCGAGTGGGACGACCCGGATGCCGAGTCGCTGCGTGCGGAGATGTCGGCCGAGATCCGTCCCCGCTACGCTCACCTCGAGCTCGCCCTGCGCGGTCCTTCGCCGATCGCGGTCGACCACGCGACCGTGCACCAGACGTTCGTCGCGTACGTGGGCGCGGAGCCTGTCGGGCACGCCGCGGTGCGCTGGAACGCCGGTGACCTCGAACTCAAGCGGATGTTCGTGCGTCCCGCCTACCGTGGCACCGGAACCGCGACCGCGCTGTTGCACGCCGCCGAAGCATCCGTGCGCGCGGCCGGCCGGCCGCGGATGATCCTGCAGACCGGGCACCTGCAGCCGGAAGCGGTGCGCTTCTACGAGCGCAATGGCTATTACCGGATTCCGCTGTTCGCGCCATATCACGTCCTGCCGCAGTCGAACTGTTTCGCGAGGAACCTGGACTGAAGTGGTGATCGCGGGGGGATCTACGATTCCCCGATGACCGGATACGACGACTTCGACCACCTCGACGCCGCGAGCCTGCCTCCCCGCAGACAACACATCCTGGCCGTGATCAGGGATTCGGTGCTCGCCCACGGCTACGCGCCGAGCACGCGGGAGATCGCCGACGCGGTGGGCCTGCGCTCCACATCCACGGTCTCCCAACACCTGAAGGCGTTGGAGGAGGACGGGTTCCTGCGCCGTGCCGCCACCATGAGCCGCCCCATCGACGTGCGCCTGTTCCTGCGTGGCGCGTCCGCCGCCGACTCCGACGCCTCGGTGTCGGTGCCCGTCGTCGGCGACATCGCGGCCGGCACTCCGATCCTGGCCGAGCACAACCCCGACGACGTCATGACCCTCCCGCGTGAACTGGTCGGCCGTGGTGAGGTTTTCGGCTTGCGGGTGCGTGGCGACTCCATGATCGATGCCGCGATCTGCGACGGCGACCTCGTGGTGGTCCGCAGTCAGCGCGAGGCCAACTCCGGCGATATCGTCGCGGCGATGATCGGGGAGGAAGCCACGGTCAAGGTGTACCGCCACCGCAACGGGCACGTCCAGCTCGAACCGCGCAACCCCGCCTACTCCGTGATCGACGGTGACGAAGCCGTCATCCTGGGCCGCGTCGTGTCGGTGATGCGCCGACTGTGAGGTCGCTACGCCGGGCCGAACCAGTCCAGTGACTGGCCGTGCGGCCCGGCGAAAGCCAATGGCTCGTCGTCGAGGGCGAGCACCAACCGGGCCGCCGTGCTCTCGCGTGGGGGCAACCGGTCGGCCAGCGTGCTGAGAACCCCGGTGCCCTCTTGCGAAACCCAGTGGCAGGGCAGGTCCCGCACCGTCGCCCGGAAGTCCGTCCGCGCCTGAGGCGAGAGGTAGTTCAGCACAGCACTGTGGAAAACCACCACGGTGCTGGCGCGTGGTGCCGCGAGCACGAGCTCGGTGACCTGCTCGTTCAGGTCGCCGGTGACGATCGTCGGTGGTTCCGCTGCCGCGATCGCGCAGGCCGAACGCAAGCGCGACAGCCGCTCGTCCTGACCCGGCCAGACCAGCGCGGACAGCCACCGCCGGTCGTCGCTGTTGCCGGCGTCGAGCGGGTTCAGATCTACTCCTGCGCGGTGGACGACCCGGGGGAGCCGGTCCGGGATCGGTACCGCTCCGGTTGTCTTGCAGGTCAAAACAACCGATGACGGACCGTCGGCCGGATCCAGCGCGGCGGTGTTGTAGCGATAACTGAAACGGTCCGGGTACAGGCACAGTCCGGCCGATGCTCCGACCTCGATGAGCGACAGGGGGCCGGGCAGGCGGGCCAGCACCGGCAGCAGGGTTGCCGCCCGGCCCGCCTCGTTCGTCTGTGTACGTCTGCGCAGTGCGGTCGCGGAGATCGCCGGCCAGTTCTCGCGCAGCTGGTCGCGGAACTCGTGATAGGGATCCGCGGTCGCGCCGTGCACTCGCGCGGCGGCCAGGATCAGGTTGGGTTGCTGTTTGTCCGTGGGCAATTGAGCGATCAGCGCCAGCACCTCCGCGTCCACGCTGATATCCAGCGCTCGTCGGTGATAGAGCGGGGAGTTTCCGCGCGCTTCGAGGAGCGCGAAGTCGCGGAATCGTTGTGCGAGTTCCATGGGTTCCTGAGTACTTCGAATCGGCCATGAGCGCACGGTATCCATTCGGGCAGACGAGATTCCGGGTGCGAAGCCTCGATGACCGGTGAGTTGTCCACAGGTTCGGAGTTATCCACAGGGTTCTTCGAAGCCCAGGTCGGCGGGGGTTTGCCAGGTCGGTGTCGGCCTAGCGTCGCTGCCATGTCACGACACGAAGAGCACGAGCGAGTACGGCAGCGGCTGGGCGGGCTCGCGGTCCACGAGCGAGCACGACCGAGTAGTCAGCCGCTGCGCGCGTCCGGGATGGAGGCAGGGGACAGTGCTGCGCTCTCTGACGACGGCGAAGGACAGTGGGACGATGACGAACTCGCGCCGCAGGCCGGACCGGCAGGTCCAGTGGGGCCACCCGGGTGGCTCGACGATGGTGGATCGGGTCGGCGAAACCGCCTGGTGCCAGCGCGCTTCCGGGACGCACGGCTGGATCCGGGTCGTCGCGGCGCGCTGGTACTCGGGCTGGTCGGGGTCATCGCTGTGGTGCTCACCGGTGTGATGGTGCTGCGAGATCAGCCGGTGGCGCGGGCGGTTCCGCCGGTGCCTGTCCTGCGGGCGGAAAGCGTTGCCGTACAGCCCGGCCCGACCACCGCCGTCGCTGCCGTGTCCGGTTCGGCCCCGGCCTCGGGTGCCGATGTCGTCGTCAGCGTGGTCGGTTTGGTCGAACGAGCCGGGCTGCACCGATTGCCGGACGGTTCTCGGATCGCCGACGCCTTGGAGAAGGCAGGAGGAATTCGTGACGGTGCCGACCTGGCAGGTCTGAACCTGGCACAACGGCTGGCGGACGGGGACCAGGTCATAGTCGGAGCCACGGATCCTCAATCCGGTCAACCACGCCTCGGCAGCATCATGATCGGCGCTGGTCGCGCGCCTGTGACCCCGCCCGGCCTCGGCGGCTCGAACACCGCGAGCTCGAAGCAAGGAGGCTCGAGCACCGCCGGCCTCAGTGGCGCTGTCTCGTCCGGCAATTCGCGCATCGATCTGAACACCGCAACCGAAGCCGAGCTGGACGCACTGCCCGGCGTAGGACCGGTCACCGCCAAGGCAATTCTCGCGTGGCGCACCACCAACGGACGCTTCACCGATGTCGCTCAACTCGGCGAGGTAGACGGCATCGGCCCCGCCCGGCTGGCTCGACTCCGCGACCTGGTGACGGCATGACCCACGCGAAGACGCCCTGCGTGGCGGTGATCGCATGACCTGCCCGGTGTGGCCGTGCGCACGGCTCGGAACCAGGCCCGCCACAGATCAGCCCACCGAAACGGTGAATGACCGCGCGCCGGGATCAGGCGATCTCCGTCGTCTGACATGTCCACTCGGATCGGGCGAAAACCTTTGTTCTGCGGACGATGTGGTTGACCTGGGCAGCGGTACGCCCCGACCTGACGACACGGCAGGCGGATGAGCCACGCGCCGGGCGAGGGAGCGGTTCGGGAGGAGCAGCGTCGGCGAACGACAGCCGTTCAGCACGTAGGGAAGATGCCGGGAGATTCGAACCGACGTGGGTGGCCGGGAACGGCTGAACGCGACAGCGCTTCGCAGGAGCGGTCGGGTCGGCGTCGGAGGACGCGAGCAGCAGAGCTCTGGGAGTGGGTGGTGCGGGGACCGGGACGCCGGGTTGGCGTGGGGCGACAAGGAGTGACGGGCGAGGGGGAACCAGAGCTGCAGGTACTCGATATGCGGTTGGTTCCTGCGGCGTTCGGGTGCTGGGTGGCGACGATTGTCGCGGTGACCGCGGGGTGGGTCGCGGGGTTGGTGCTGGCTGTTGCGTCGGTCGTGGTCGCGATCGGGTTGTGGGTTTTGCTGCTGTGGGCGATGGCGCATCGGCGGGAGCGGTGGCGGGTTGTCGCGGTGACCGGGTTGGCGACGATGCTGCTCGGTGCGGGGTTCGCGGCGGCCGGAGCGTGGCAGGAGCACCATGTTCAGGCACATCCGCTGCGAGAGTCGTTCGGTCGGTCGGTGAACGTGCTCGCGGTGGTCACCGATGACGCGAAACCCCTGCGCGCCGGTGGGTTCGGCGGTGAGCGGCGGTGGATTGTTCGTGCGGGTCTGCGGGAGTTCGGTCATGGCCCGGCATGGACGCAGGCCGGCGGTTCGATTGTGGTGCTCGCGCAGGGTAGTGAGTGGGCCGAGCTGTCGCCCGGGCAATGGGTGCGATTCCGGGCCGAGGTCAGCGAGCCGAACCGGGCCGATCTGACCGTCGCCACCCTGCACGCCGCCGACGCGCCGAAGCGGATCGGTGAGCCGCCGTGGTGGCAGCGGGTCGCGGCGAGCGTGCGAACGGATCTGGTGGACGCGTCCGCCAGGGCACTGCCACCTGCTGCGGCCGGGTTGCTGCCCGCGCTCGTTGTCGGTGACACCGTCGCGCTGCCGGAACAAGTGCGTGACGCATTCGAAATTGCCGGGTTGCAGCACCTCTGTGTGGTCAGCGGAGCCAATTTCACAATCCTGTTGACGGCCCTGTTGGCGCTCACCCGCCTGCTCACGGCCGGCCCGCAAACCAGTGCTGCTGCGGCGGCGGGGGCTGTCGCGCTGTTCGTCGTGATCGCCCGCCCCGACCCGAGCGTGCTGCGTGCGGCGGCGATGGGCTCGGTGACAGTGCTCGCCCTGCTCACCGGCAGACGCAAGCAGGCGCTGCCGGCGCTGTGTGCGGCGGTGATCGGATTGCTGGCCGTGGCACCGCAATTGGCGGTGAGCGCGGGATTCGCACTGTCGGTGCTCGCGACCGCGGGGCTGATCTTGCTCGCGCCCAGCTGGGCGGACTGGTTGCGGGCGCACGGTTGGTGGCGCGCACCCGCGGAGATCGTCGCGGTGTCGGCGGCCGCGTTCGTGGTCACCGTGCCGCTGATGGTTGCCCTGTCGGGGCGGGTGAGCCTGGTGGCGATCGTGGCGAACGCGCTCGTCGCACCGGTGGTCGGGCTGATCACGGTGATCGGCGCGGTGGGCGCGGTCGTGGCCTGCGTCTGGGGTGATGCCGCGGTATGGGTGCTGTGGTGCGCGCGGCCACCGATGTGGTGGTTGCTCGGCGTCGCCGATCGTGCGGCTGCGGTGCCGGGCGCCACGATCACGGTGCCTGGCGGCGTGGTCGCAGGATCGGTCGCGGCAGTGATCGTCGTCGTGGTCGTGGCGGCACTGCGCTGGTCGCACACCCGCCGACTCCTGGCGGTGGTGGTGCTGGGGGTGTCGATCGTGCTGCTCCCGGTGCGCTTCTTGCAGCCAGGATGGCCACCGTCGGGCTGGGTGCTCGCGATGTGTGACGTTGGGCAAGGCGACGGTCTGGCTCTGTCTGTTGCTCCCGGTGCCGCGGTCGTCGTAGACGTCGGCCCGGACCCACGCCCGATCCGGGCCTGCCTGGACCGCCTGAAGATCACCCACATCCCGCTACTGGTCCTCACTCACCCCCATGCCGATCACATCAACGGACTCGCCGGCGCTCTGCGAGACCGCACTGTCGATGCCATAGCCACCGCTCCGGGTGAACTCCGCTCAGCGATCGCCGAAACCTGTGCCGCCGCAGACCGCACCGCGGGACCGACGCCGCCCACAGTGCCGACCCCGCCCAGCCTCAGCCCGTCGAACGGAATTCCTTCGCATCCGACAGAAGTCGCGGGATACCCATCGCAACCAGTGGAATCGTCACCACCGGGTGTAGTCGCCGTGCAGGTGCCCTCTGTGGATTCGGCTGTCCCGCCGTTGCATCCGGACGACTCGGGCGGAACACCGTCTCGCTCGGCGACACCGACAGTGCCAGGGGGACCGCAGCCGACGGCAACCTCACATCCGCTGGAGCGATCGTCGACGGTGCGCGCTGAGGTGCGGCTGACGGGAGATGATCATGTCGTGTGCCCGCGTGGGACGCCGGAGGAGAGGCTGGCGAAAAGTGATGGCCGGTCCACGGAACAGACTGTTTTCCAACGAGAATCGCATAGCCACAGTGACGACACCGAGGGAGTCGAGCGGGTGACGGAACTGGCTGGTGCGGCTGGTATCCCGTTGATGGAACTGCACGCGGGGCACGAAATAACCTTTGGCTCAGTCGAATTACGCGTGCTGGCACCGAGCCGGGACATACCGACGTCACTGGCGGCCGACGAGGCCAACGATCGGTCACTGGTGATGCGAGCACGCACTCCAGCCGGAACGATCCTGTTCACCGGTGACATCGAGGCCGAGGCGCAGGCCCGGATCATGCGCGGTGGTGATGTCCGGGCCGACATTCTCAAGGTGCCTCATCACGGATCACGCACCACCACACCGGAATTCCTGCGTGCCGTCGGCCCACGCCTGGCGTTGGTCAGTGCCGGGTCGGACAACACCTTCGGTCATCCGCACCCCACGGTGACCACGACCCTGGCCGCGCTCGGCACCACCGTCGCGCGGTCCGACCTCGACGGCGACGTCGTGGTCGTGGGAACGGCCGCCGATCTGCGGACCGTCACGTCTCGACGACGTGCATGGCAGGCGCGGCACCGACCCACGCCTCGATGGCATCGAGGAACTCGATCTGGGGCCAGGCGCAGCAGAGCGACGGTGCTCGGCGACATGCACGAGGTCGGCGCCCCGGGGTGTCGGTGGGCGTACGTAGGATCGCCTGGTGAGCGAACGCCCTGCCTCGGTGCATCTGGTCCTCGGCGACGAGGAACTGCTGGTCGAACGTGCGGTTGCGATGGTGACCGCGCAGGTGCGGGCCTGTGCGCCCGATCCGGATTCGGTACCCGTCGACCGATTGCGCGCCGGTGACGCCAGCACCGCTGAACTGGCCGAGTTGCTCAGCCCCTCACTGTTCGCCGAAGACAGGGTGATCGTGCTCGAGTCGGCCGCGGAAGCGGGCAAGGACGCGGTCGCGGTGATCACCGAGGCCGCGGCCGATCCGCCCGACGGTGTGGTGCTCATGGTTCTGCACTCGGGCGGCGGACGGGCCAAGGCGCTGGCACCCGCACTGCAGAAGAAGGGCGCGACTGTCCACGAGTGCACCAAACTCAACAAGGGCGCTGAGCGCGTGGAGTTCGTGCGGGGCGAGTTCCGGGCCCTCGGGGTCAAGGTGTCGACCGAGGTCGTGCAGGCCCTGCTCGAATCCGTCGGCTCGGAGCTGCGTGAATTGGCCGCCGCCTGTTCACAATTGGTGTCCGACACCGGTGGCAAGGTCGACGCGAACGCGGTCCGTCGCTACTACTCCGGCCGAGCCGAGGTCACCGGCTTCGACGTCGCCGACCTCGCTGTCGCCGGCGACCGCTCCGGCGCGATGGAAGCCCTGCGCTGGGCCACCGACCGCGGCGTTCCCCACGTCCTGCTCGCCGACGCGCTCGCCGACTCGGTCCATACCATCGCCAAAGTCGGCTCGGCAGGCCGCGGCGACCCGTTCGCCCTCGCCCAGAAGCTCGGCATGCCCCCCTGGAAGATCAAGAAGGCCCAAGCCCAAGCCCGCGGCTGGAACCCCGCCACCATCGGCACCGCCTTACAGGTGGTAGCCACCCTCAACGCCGACGTCAAAGGCGGCGCCGCCGACGCCACCTACGCCGTAGAACACGCCCTCGCCCGCATCCTCGACCTCCGCGCCACCGGCTGACCCACCGGCTCCCCGGTGCGCATTTTCGCCGGCCGTCGGTACTCGCTCCCACTGAGCAGGCGCGCCGCACCGCCATCCAATCGGGATCCAATCGCGATGTCCGGTCGCTCTCACGGCTGGCACAGTTGATCATGAGATGGTTGAGCCGAGTGGTAGCCGGGATGGACGAGGCGGGCGCGGTCGACGCGGTCGGGGATCGGCGGGGCGGGTAGCTCGGCGGGTGGTGCAGGTGGTCGCGGCGGTGTTGTCGGCCGCGGTGGTGGTGGTCACGGCATATGGGTGGTCGACGGCGGGGAGTTTCGATGCGGGGTTCCTGCGGTCGCGGGCGATCGGGGACGACGCCCCGCACTCACTCGGGGGCGACCTCAACATCCTGCTGATCGGGTTGGATACCCGGCGCGATCAGAACGGCAACGAGCTCCCGGCCGAGGTCCTCGAGCAACTGCACGCCGGCGACGGTGACGAAGGCGGATACAACGCCAATACCCTGATCCTGGTGCATATTCCGGCCTCGATGGACAAGATCGTCGCGGTGTCGATACCGCGCGACGACTATGTGCCGGTCACCGGGATCCCGGGCTACACCCACGCCAAGATCAAGGAGGCGTACGGGTTGAAGAAGGCGGCCGTACAGGACCAGCTGATCGCGCGAGGCGTCACCGATCAGCGGAAACTGGAACAGGCGGGCAGGGAGGCGGGGCGGGCCTCTACCGTGGCCGCGGTCCGGGATCTGACAGGCGTGCCGATCGACAGGTTCGCCGAGGTGACCCTGGCGGGCTTTTACGATCTGGCCGCTGCGCTGGGCAGCGTGGAAGTGTGTCTGAACAAGCCGGTCCAGGACTCCGAGTTCTCCGGCGCCGATTTTCCCGCCGGGCGCCAGCAGCTGAATCCCGCGCAGGCGCTGGCCTTTGTCCGGCAGCGCCACGGGCTGGAGAACGGCGACCTGGATCGAACCCACCGTCAGCAGGCGTTCCTGACCTCGGTGGCCCGCCAGCTTCGCAGCGCGGGCACCCTCACCGACCCGGGCAAGCTCTCGGCACTGATGGATGTGGCGCATCGCAATATCGTGCTGTCGGACGGCTGGAACATGACCGAATTCGTCCGTACCCTGGGCGCCGCCGACGATCCCGAGGTCGAGTTCCGCACCTTGCCGGTGCTGCGCTACGACGTGATCAACGGCCAGGACGTGAACATCGTCGACCGGTCGGCGATCCGCCGCGAGATGGCCGCGGCCTTCGGTATGCCGGTCCCGGCCTCCACTACGGCCAGACGCACCGGACAACGCACGGAACCGCCTGCCGCCTGGTCGTCGGAGTCGACAGCGGGCGCTTGGCAGACCAGCACGACCGCGTCAGAGCCACAGACTCCCGACGCGGGCAGGCCGGTCCGCAGCGACATCACCTCGGGTCAGGTGCCCTGCGTGAACTGACTACTCGCCGGCGACGACCAGCGAGACGTCGACATCCTCGTCGTCGTCGAGGTCGTCGTAGCGTCCCTCCCACTCGTCGTAGAGGGGAACCTCGTCCTCGCGGGTGACGATCCACGCGGCGCCGTAGCCACCGTCCTCGTCGGGCACCATCACATTTTCGACCTTGAGACCGATACCCAGGATCTCCGCCGCGCGGATCACCTCGGCCAGGTCATCGCCTCGTACCACCGTCTGATTCGCGTACACCGTCAACATGGCGCGAATGGTAGCCGGTGGAAGGGAACGACAAAAGCCGCCGTGGTCATCGAGGCCACGGCGGCTGCGTCTTGCGAAGTATGCCAGCGAGCGCCAGGCTCGCCGTCGATCAGATCTTGTTCAGAGCCAGCGCGAGCGCGGACTTCTTGTTGGCCGCCTGGTTGGCGTGGATGACGCCCTTGGACGCGGCCTTGTCGAGCTTGCGGCTCGCGAACTGCAGCTGCTCAGCAGCCTTTTCCTTGTCGCCGCTGGAGGCAGCTTCACGGAAGTTGCGGATCGCGGTGCGCAGCGCGGACTTGACCGACTGGTTGCGCTTGCGCGCTTCCTCGTTGGTACGGATCCGCTTCATCTGGGACTTGATGTTGGCCACGCCTGTATCCTCTGGTTTCCTGTCGCTGGGTGGTATTCCTTGAAAGCTCGTCGGGCGCGCGCCCACGATGCAGCAGATGGTGCTGAACTACGGGTAACACCGCGCCGAAGATCGAGGTTACCAGCTCGCCACCCCCCGGCGAAATCGGCCCTCATCCGGTCGACCGGGGAGACGACGCCGATTTCACCCGTTTCAGGTGATGCAAAGAATTTACCTGTGTCACACACGACCCTGCTGCCGGGTGATGCACAGTTTTTGTCATGACCTCCACCACTGCGCCGAGTACGGCTCGATCTGCATCACCGGCGATGGTGAGAACGAACGGCCATCCGGCAGCCACCCACACCGGATTGTTCGAGGGATATGGCCCCGGCCGCTTCGCCGACGCGTTCGACGAGATGTTCGACGCGTCGGGAAAGGTCCGGGCGCCCTACAAGGGCATCCACGCCGCGATGGCGGCCAATGACGTCGATGACCTGGCCAAACGATCGGACGCGCTGGACCGCGCGTTCATCGACCAGGGCATCACCTTCTCCCTGTCGGGCCAGGAGCGCCCGTTCCCGCTGGATCTGGTGCCGCGGGTGATCGCCGCCGCGGAGTGGGCCAAGCTCGAACGCGGCATCAAACAGCGGGTCACCGCGATGGAGCTGTTCCTGGCCGACGTCTACGGCGAGCAGAACATCCTGCGTGATCAGGTGATCCCGAAGCGTCTGGTCACCTCGTGCGAGCACTTCCACCGCGAGGCCGCCGGGCTGGTCCCGCCCAACGGCGTGCGCATCCACGTCTCGGGCATCGACCTGGTCCGCGACGAGAAGGGCGACTTCCGGGTGCTGGAGGACAACCTGCGGTCGCCGTCGGGGGTGTCCTATGTGATGGAGAACCGGCGCACGATGGCCCGGGTCTTCCCCGATCTGTTCTCCTCGCATCGGGTGCGCGCGGTGGGCGACTATCCGGGCCACCTGCTGCGCGCGCTGCGGGCCTCCGCGGCGCCCAACGAGGTCGACCCGACCGTGGTGGTGCTCACGCCGGGCGTGCACAACTCCGCCTACTTCGAGCATTCGCTGCTGGCCCGGCAGATGGGTGTCGAGCTGGTGGAGGGTCGCGACCTGTTCTGCCGCGACAACGTCGTCTATATGCGCACGACGGCGGGAGAGCGTCAGGTCGACGTGATCTACCGGCGCATCGACGACACCTTCCTCGACCCGATGCACTTCCGCCCCGATTCCGTGCTCGGCGTCGCCGGCGTGCTCAACGCCGCCCGCGCGGGCAATGTGGTGATCTCGAGCGCGGTCGGCAACGGTGTCGGCGACGACAAGCTCATCTACACCTACGTGCCCAAGATCATCGAGTACTACCTCGGCGAGAAGCCGATCCTGCCCAATGTCGACACCTTCCGCTGCTGGCTGGACGACGAACGCGAGGAGGTGCTCGACCGGGTGGGTGAACTGGTGGTCAAACCGGTCGAGGGTTCCGGTGGCTACGGCATCGTGATCGGGCCCGACGCCTCGCCGCGCGAGCTGGAGGCGATCAAGCGCAAGATCAAGGCCGACCCGCGCGGCTGGATCGCCCAGCCGGTGGTGCAGCTCTCGACGGTGCCGACCAAGATCGGTGACGATCTCGCGCCCCGCCACGTGGACCTGCGCCCGTTCGCGGTCAACGACGGAGACGACATCTGGGTGCTGCCCGGCGGTCTCACCCGGGTCGCGCTGCCGGAGGGCTCGCTGGTGGTGAACTCGAGTCAGGGCGGCGGCAGCAAGGACACCTGGGTGCTGGCCGGGCGCGCGGGGTCGGTCGACCGGGAACTGGCCGGACCCGAACTGGTCAGTGAACCGCCGCAAGCGGATTCGTTCGAGCTCGGGCGCGAACTCAGCACGCCGCAGGCCAATCAGCAACAGCAGCAACAGCAGCAGACACAGCGGTTGATCGGGGAATAGAGACATGCTTGCTCGAAACGCCGAATCCCTCTACTGGATCGGCCGATACGTCGAGCGCGCCGACGACACAGCGCGCATCCTGGACGTGGCGGTGCACCAACTGCTCGAAGACGCCACCGTCGACGCGGACCGCACGTCTCGCGTGCTGCTGAAGGTGCTCGGGATCGAACCGCCCGAGGGCCTTCGCCTCGACGTGTGGTCGGTCACCGATCTCGTCGCCTACAGCCACGACCACGGCGTCTCGATCAGTGACTCCATCACCAAAGCCCGCGAGAACGCCCGCGGCGCACGCGAAGTCACCTCGAGTGAGATGTGGGAGTGCCTCAATGCCACCTACAACGGCATGGCCGCGGCGGAGCGGGCGGCGCGTGGCCTCGGTCCACACGAGTTCTTCTCCTACATCAAGGGAAGGGCGGCGATGTTCACCGGACTGACCGACTCGACCCTGAGTCGTGACGACGGCTACCGCTTCCTGCTGCTCGGGCGATCCATCGAACGCGTGGACATGATGGTGCGCCTGCTGCTCTCGCGCGCCGGTGACAAGACCTCCTCGCCCGCCTGGGTGACAGTGCTGCGCTCGGCGGGCGCGCACGACACCTACCTGCGCACCCATCGCGGCGCCCTCGACGCCGCCAGAGTCGCCGAGTTCATCCTGATAGACCGCCTGTTCCCGCGTTCGGTGTTCCACACGCTGCGCGTCGCCGAGGCCTGCCTGACCGAGCTCGATCAGCGGCCGGGCAGTCGCGTCGGCGCGCGGCACGAGGCGCAACGAGTGCTCGGACGCGCGCGCAGTGAACTCGAGTTCCTGCCGCCGGGAGTGTTGTTGGAAGATCTGCAGAGCCGCCTGCTCGCCCTGCAGAAATCGTGCCGTGAGCTCAGTGAAGCCGTGTCACGCCAGTACTTCCATGCCGCCCCGTGGGTGGCGTGGACCGACGTGCGCAGCAAGCAGGACAGCCGCGTGCAGGTAGAGGGAGAGCTATGAGTTGGCGGATCAGGGTGGTGCACACCACCGGTTATGTCTACGACGCGCCTGTGACGCGCTCGTTCAACGAGGCCAGGCTCACCCCGCGCGCCGACAGCAGGCAGAACGTGATCCTCAATCGCGTCGAAACCGTGCCCGCCACAAGGGCTTATCGCTACACCGACTACTGGGGCACCGCGGTCACGGCCTTCGACCTGCACGCACCGCACACCGAACTCGAGGTGACCGGGTCCTCGGTGGTCGAGACCGAACCGTTCGCCGAGCCCACCGAGGAACTGAGCTGGGACGAACTGCAGGGTGGGCGGGTCGTCGACCGGTTCGACGAAATGCTCAGTCCCACCGCCTATGTGCCGCGCGATCGCAAACTGTCGACGGTGGCGCGTCAGCTCTCGCGCGGTGAGGAGCCGGCCAAGGCGGTGGTGCGCGCGGCCGAGTGGGTGCACAAGGAGATGGACTACATCGCGGGCACGACCTCGGTGCACACCTCGGCGCTGCAGGCCTTCGCCGAACGTCGCGGCGTGTGCCAGGACTACGCCCACCTGACGCTGGTGTTGTTGCGCAGCATGGGAATTCCCAGTCGCTACGTGTCCGGCTACCTGCATCCGAAGCCGGGTGCGGCGATCGGCGAAACGGTGGCGGGCCAGTCGCACGCGTGGATCGAGGCGTGGACCGGGCAGTGGTGGGGCTACGACCCGACCAACAATCTCGCCGTCAACGAGCAGCACGTGTCGGTCGGCGTGGGTCGTGACTACGCCGATGTGCCGCCGTTGAAAGGCGTGTTCTCCGGCGGCGGCTCGACAGACCTGGAGGTCGTTGTGGAGGTCACCCGGCTCGCGTAGTGTCCGAGAGGCTCGTGCGGACCCCGCTCGCCGCGGGGTTGATTCCTCCCGGAGAGGTGGCGGCCGATGTCTCCCACTGCACAGGAACTCGTCGAAATCGAAGTCGTCCCGGAGCCGAAGAAGTGGGCGGCCGAGGGGCTCGGCACTTTCATCCTCGTGATCTGTGGCGTCGGCACGATGGTGCTGACGGGCGATCGGGTGGGCCCGCTCGGGGTCGCCTTCGCCTTCGGACTGTCGCTGATGTTCCTGGTCTACGCGATCGGGCCGATCTCGGGCTGCCACGTCAACCCGGCTGTGACGCTCGGGCACATGTTGCTCGGGCGGATCAGCGCGATCGGTGCGGTCGGCTATGTGATCGCCCAGCTGGTCGGCGCGTTCCTCGCCGGTCTCGTGTTGTTCGCGTTGGCGAACAACCTGCCCGCCTACGACCGCCCGGTCGACGGTCTCGGCGCCAACGGCTGGGGTGCGCACAGTCCGTCGGCGGTGACCGGTCCGCTCGGTGAGGTGGTGGTGCAGAACGGGTACGGCTTGGCGGCCACCATCATCATCGAGGTGATGCTCACCGCGCTGCTGGTGTTCGTGGTGCTGGCCTCGACCGATCAGATCTCCGACGTGCCGCTGGCCGGGCTCTCGATCGGCGTGACGCTCACGGTGATCTACCTGGTCTCGCTGCCGATCGACAACACCTCGGTGAACCCGGCGCGCAGCCTGGGCGTCGCGCCGTATCAGGACGGGGCGATGGGGCAGATATGGGCGTTCATCGTCTTCCCGCTGATCGGCGGGGCACTGGGCGCACTGCTCTACGGCCTGATCTTCGGCCGGTCCAAGAACGTGCACTCCTAGCTACGAACACCATCGAACCCCGATCCGGATGACCGGATCGGGGTTCGATGGTGTTCAGCTCCAGCTGTATTCGGCTACCAACCGGTGCGCGACCAGGTCGAAGGTCTTGCGCTCGACGATCGCGCCCTCGCGCCGGATGCCGTCCTCCGGCACGTCGAGTACCCGGTCCAGCCGTACCCAGCTCGGCCTGCCGTCGTGATCCCACGGCCCGGTGCCGATGCCCACCCAGTTGCGGTCGTGGGCTCGGTCGGCCTTCGACGACAGCATCAGTCCGAGCAGAGTCTTGCGGTCGCGCCCGACCACCAGCACCGGCCGGTCCTTGCCATTGGTCGGGTCTTCCTCGAACGGCACCCAGGTCCACACGATCTCCCCGGGGTCGGCGCGTCCGTCGAGCTGCGGGCAGTAGACGATCTGGCGGGCGCGATGCGCCGTCGGCACGGGGGTCGAGGCCGTCGGGCGTACCGCGACGGCGGGTCCCGGCTTGGTCGCCAGTGCGTCCACCAGCTTCTCGAGCAGTCGTGGCCCCTGCTTGCGCACGATTTTGGGCCCCTGCTCCTTGGCGATGACGCCGAGCTGCTTGCCGAGACTGTTCCAACTGCTGGCCATCTGTGAAATATAACGCCGACTCGCACTTCGGTGCACCGGTGACAGGGCCCGGGTTCGGCGGAATGACAAGGTCTACTCACGGTCGGGTGCACCGGTGCGAGTGGTGTAGCTGGGCGCATGGGACGATGGGCGCAGTTCGCCTATACCCCGCGAGGAGTGGAGTGGCTTCCAGTTTTGCCGATACGACGTTCACCGATCCGTCCCGGATCCGGAACTTCTGCATCATCGCCCACATCGACCATGGCAAGTCGACCCTGGCCGATCGGATGTTGCAGCTGACCGGTGTGGTCGAGGAGCGGGCCATGCGTGCCCAGTACCTGGACAGGATGGACATCGAGCGTGAGCGCGGCATCACGATCAAGGCGCAGAACGTGCGGTTGCCGTGGCAGGTCGACGGCACCGAGTACGTCCTGCACCTGATCGACACCCCGGGCCACGTCGACTTCACCTACGAGGTCTCCCGCGCGCTCGAGGCCTGTGAGGGCGCGATCCTGCTGGTCGACGCCGCCCAGGGCATCGAGGCGCAGACTCTCGCGAACCTGTATCTGGCGCTGGAGAAGGATCTCACGATCATTCCCGTGCTCAACAAGATCGACCTGCCCGCCGCGGATCCCGATCGCTACGCCGCCGAGCTGGCCCACATCGTCGGCTGCGAGCCGGGCGACGTGCTGCGGGTCTCGGGTAAGACCGGCGTCGGCGTGACCGAACTGCTGGACAAGGTGATCGAAGCCGTGCCCGCCCCCGTGGGCGACGCCGACGCACCGGCCCGCGCGATGATCTTCGACTCGGTCTACGACACCTACCGGGGCGTGGTCACCTACATCCGCGTGGTCGACGGCAAGATCTCCCCGCGCGAGAAGATCAAGATGATGTCGACCGGCGCGACCCACGAGCTGCTGGAAGTCGGCATCGTCTCGCCCGAACCCAAGCCCACCCAGGGGCTGGGCGTCGGCGAGGTCGGCTATCTGATCACCGGCGTGAAGGACGTGCGCCAGTCGAAGGTCGGCGATACCGTCACCAGCGCCCGCAACGGCGCCACCGAAGCCCTCACCGGCTACCGCGAGCCGCGACCGATGGTCTACTCCGGTCTGTACCCGGTGGACGGCTCCGACTATCCGGATCTGCGTGACGCGCTGGACAAGCTGCAGCTCAACGACGCCGCGCTCACCTACGAGCCGGAGACCTCGGTGGCGCTGGGCTTCGGCTTCCGCTGTGGCTTCCTCGGTCTGCTGCACATGGAGATCACGCGCGAGCGGTTGCAGCGAGAGTTCGGGCTCGAGCTCATCTCCACCGCACCCAACGTGGTGTACCGGGTGGAGATGGAGGACGGCACCGAACACGTCGTCACCAACCCGTCGTACTGGCCGGAGGGCAAGTCGCGGCACGTGTACGAACCCATCGTGAAGTGCACCGTCATCTCGCCGAGCGAGTTCATCGGCTCGATCATGGAGCTGTGCCAGCAGCGTCGCGGCGAGCTGGGCGGCATGGACTACCTGTCCGAGACCCGCGTCGAGCTGCGCTACACCATGCCGATGGCCGAGATCATCTTCGACTTCTTCGACCTGCTGAAGTCGCGCACCCGCGGCTACGCCAGCCTCGACTACGAAGAGGCGGGCGAGCAGGAAGCCGATCTGGTGAAGGTCGACATCCTGCTCCAGGGTGAGGCTGTCGACGCGTTCAGCGCGATCGTGCACCGCGACGCCGCGCAGGGCTACGGGCACAAGATGACGACCAAGCTGCGCGAACTGATCCCGCGTCAGCAGTTCGAGGTGCCGATCCAGGCCGCGATCGGCGCGAAGATCATTGCCCGCGAGAACATTCGGGCGATCCGCAAGGACGTCCTCGCCAAGTGCTACGGCGGCGACATCAGCCGCAAGCGCAAGCTCCTCGAGAAGCAGAAGGAGGGCAAGAAGCGCATGAAGACCATCGGTCGCGTGGAGGTCCCCCAGGAAGCCTTCGTGGCGGCGCTGTCCTCGGATTCGGACAAGCCCAAGAAGTAGGCAAGCCCCAGAACGACCGCTCAGGCGCCGGTGCTCACCGGCGCCTGAGCTATTTCCACCCGCAGGCGGACGCCGCCGAGCGGGCTGTGGGCGAGTTCGGCGGTACCGGAATGCAACTCGGCCTGCTGGCGAACCAGTGCCAGGCCGAGACCGGAGCCGGGAGAGCCGGGGCGTTTGGCGAAGCGGTCGAAAGCGGTGGGGGACAGGTGTGCCGGTATGCCCGTGCCGTTGTCGTCGATGGTGATCTCGGCGCCGTTGCCGGTAGTCCGTGCGGCGACGGCGACCTCGGTGGCCTGGCCGTGCAGCACCGCGTTGGCGACCGCGTTGGTCACGATCAGCATGATCCCGCCGGGCAGCCCGTGTACCGGGACCGGATCGCAGGCGGTGAGGGTGACGTCGACGCCGGGATTCGCGCGGCGGGCGTTCTGCACCGCGCGGTCGAGGGTCTCGCACAGTTCGAACGGTTCGAACGCGCCGTGATCGGTGAGATCGCCGACGGCGAGGCGTTCCAGATCGGTGAGGGTGCGCTCGATCTGGCCCTCGGCGGCCAGCACATCGGCGAGGACGGCGCCGCGCTGGTCGGCGGGCAGTTCGGTGCCGGACAGCACCTGCAGGTCGGTGCGCATGGCGGTGAGCGGAGTGCGGAGCTCGTGGGCGCAGACGGCAGCGAAGTCGCGGGCACTGGCCAGTGCCTGGCGGGTCTCGCCGTGTGCGGTCTTGAGGCGTGCCAGCATCCGGTTGATCGCGTCGGAGAGTTCCTCGGCCTCCTTGGCGCCGCGCCCCGACAGCGGCGGCAACTCGTCGAGTGTGTCGATCTCGTGGGTGGCGGTGGCGAGTCTGCGCAGCGGGCGGGCGGCGAATCCGGCCAGCACCCAACCCAATACGGCGGCGACGATCACCCCGGCCACCCCGATGCCGAGACCGATCAGCTGGCTGCGGGTGATGGCGGCGTCGACGAGGTCGCGGTCGGGATCGAGCCGGACCAGCATTCCCGGGGCGCCCTGGACCTGGGCGAGCGCGCCATCGGGTGGGGCGCCGGGGACCACGAGGGTGCGCTCACGTGGTATCCCGGTGGCGGGCAACGGAACCGGGGTCCAGGGTTCCTGAAGTCCGGGTGGCTCCGCGGGCGCGCCGTCGTAGCGCTGCGCGATCTGTACCCGCATGCTGGACACGGTTTGATCGAGCTGGCTCGTACCCGTCACCTTCAGCAGCGCGGCGTAGGTCAGTCCGAGGGTGACCGCGACCAGTGCGGCCACCGCCGCCGACACCAACGCGACCCGGACCCGCAACGACCACGAGGCCTTCACGGCTGATCCCGCAGCACGAACCCGACCCCGCGCACGGTGTGCACCACCCGCGCGACACCGTCGGCCTCCAGCTTGCGGCGCAGATACGAGACGAACACATCGACCACATTGGTGTCGGTGCTGAAGTCGTAACCCCAGACGGTCGACAGGATCTGCTCGCGCCCGAGCACGATTCCGGCATTGCGCGCCAGCATCGCGAGCAGCTCGAACTCGCGTTTGGTGAGCTCGACCGGTGCCGAACCCGCGTGCACCCGATGTCCGGTCAGATCGATCATCACCTCGCCGACCTGGATCGTGTCGGCCGACGAGGCGGCGGTGACCGGTCTGCGCCGCAACAGCGCGCGCAGCCGCGCGACCAGCTCGCCCAGATCGAACGGCTTGGTCAGATAGTCGTCGGCACCACGCTCGAGCGCGGCGATCCGGTCGGTGACCGCGCTGCGCGCGCTGAGTACGCAGATGGGGATGTCGTTGCCCATCGCGCGCAGGGCGGTGACCACCCCGACGCCGTCGAGTTCGGGCATGTTCACGTCGAGCACCATGGCGTCGGGAGCAGCGGTTCCCACCAGGGAGAGTGCGCGAGCGCCGTCGGGCGCGGTGATCACCTCGAAGCCCGAGAGCTCGAGGCCGCGCCGCAGCGACGCGAGCACGCGGACCTCGTCGTCGACGACCAAGATCTGCTGTCCCGTCATGCACTCACCCTAGTGTTTTCCGTTGTTTATGCTGGTCAGAATGGTTGCGCGGGCTGGGTATCGGCAGAACCGGTCGCCGGGGCCGGGACGACGTCGGCGAAGCCGCCGGGCGCGGGGACGATGGTGCGCTCACCATCGGGGTGGATCCTCTGACAATCCACGGGACCGTCCATCGGCGGTGCGGGCCTGCCCGGGGCCGCGCGCTCGATGTGGATCCGCCCCGTTTCCTGGCCGGGCGCGCCGGGAACGGTGCGTTCGAGACGGATTCCGGGCTCGGCGGGCAGCGGGGGTAGACCGGGCACGTTTCCGCCGCCCGGCGCGGTGCAGATGATCGTGGTTGCCCGGCCGTCGTCGGGGCGCTCGCCCGGATCGGCGGACGCGACGCCCGCCACAGTGGCGGTGATCGCGGCGGCACCGCCGAGTAGTGCGGCGGCCTTGACGCGGTAACGGGTGGAGAGTTCGGTCATGATCGGGCTCCTGACTGTGCGTTTCACCGACCTTCTCGGTCGACCGCACCGACGCTAGGGTTCCGATCTTCACGCTCCGTTGAGCATTCGTTAGAGTTCTCTTGGGATCGTGCGCGCCCCTGATTCCCCGGGCTCGCCGAAAGATGTTGCTCGCCATAAGGTGAGCGGGGTACCAACCGGCCTGCACGAAATGACAGGCCGATGTCCGGGAAATAGTGTTGGATGGGCCTCACTTCGCCGCTGTTTGTGGTGGGGAACCACAGCGATGCGAGTGTTGGAGCTTTGATGACGCGTGATCTGCCTTTCGATGACGGTGCCGCGCGCGCAGAGGGGTCGGAGGGGTCGGACACGGCCTACCGGATCGCCAACGGCGTAGCCCGGGTGGCCAGGGCCGGCGCCTATGTCACCGGTGGCGCGTTGGTCGCGGCCAACGGGACCACACGCGAGCCCGGCACCAGCAATGCCGACAGCAGGTACGCGGGCTGGTCGCAGCAGACCGTCTCCACCGATCCGAGCCCGGACGCACCGAGCCCGATCGTGACCTTTCCCGACCTGGCCGTCGAGCCCCCGCCTGCCCCCGTGGTGCCGCACACGGCATTCGCCGCGCCGCCCAAGCCCGACGTGTCGATGGTCGCGGCGACGGACGAATCCGCCCGGCGCCCAGAGATTCCCGGATCCGACGGTGATCGTGAATTCCGGATCCCCGGCAGCGACGAGCCGTCCAGCGGTATCGGCATACCGGGCTACGGGCACACGCCCGCCGGACCGGGGTACCACGACACCCCGAACCCGCTGCCCGGCACCACCCCGGATCCCGGCTTCGATCTGCCCGGTTTCGAAGGTCTGCCGGGCCACGGCAATCTGCCCGGTTTCGAGCTACCCGGCACCGGCCACGGTCTGCCCGGTTTCGACGGTCTGCCCGGCGGCGGTATCGGCATTCCGGGCTACGACGGTCTGCCCGGCAACGGGTTCGGCATCCCCGGCTACGACAGCGTCGGGTTGCCCAGTGGCGATTCAGCCGGCGCCGGCGCGCCCGGCGGCATATTCGACGGGATCGGCAACCTCGGCGGGGCGTTCGACGGTATCGGTGGCATGTTCGACGGCGTCGGCGCGATGGTCACCACCGACTGGCAGGTCGACGTCCACGTCGGGCTCGACGGCGTGTGGGCCACCTCGCAGATGAAGGTCGACGTGCAGGTCGGCCAGGTCGGCGATCAGCTCGACGACTACGGCCAGTGGCTCGGTGACGGGCTGAAGGTCCCCGGTGACACGGCAGGCACCACGCCCGGCGGGTCCGGCCTGGGCACTTCCTCGTCCGGCGGAACCGGTCTGGGCAACTCGTCGTCGGGCGCTCCCGGCCTGCCCGGCTCGTCCTCGACGGGTGTCGGTCTGCCCGGCACGACGGCGCCCGCCCCGGCGCTCGCGACTCCCGCACCCGCCGTCGCGGCTCCCGCACCCGCCCCGGCGACACCGTTCGCCGCGGCTCCCGCGCACGCGCCTGCCCCGATCGCCCCCGCGCCTGTCGCCCCCGCCGCGCCCGCGCCGGTGGCGGTCAACCCCGTGGTCAGCACGCCGTTGCAGACCACCATTCAGCCCGACGCGGCCTCCACCCCGATCGCGAATGTGTTCGGTCATCAAGCCGTGTCGCCGCTGACCGCGCCCGCGGCCTCGGTGCCCGCGCTGTTCACCCCACCCACTCCGACGAAACCCGTTGTGCTGCCCGAAGTCTCCGGTGGCGGCCACACCCCGACGAGCGTGCCGGTGACGGTTCCCTCCAAGGTCCCGACGGTCGACCTCGACACCCCGACGACGGTGAAGGTGCCCACGGTCACGGCGCCGACCGCGCCCGACGTCACCACGGTGCCGATCACCGTGCCGCCGACCGGCCACACCGGCTCGACCGCTCCGACCAAGCCGACCACTCCCGACGACGACCTCACCACCAAGCCGGGGACCAGCACCGGCGGCGTGACGACCCCCTCGACCGGGGGGAGTACGCCGACCGTCGATGTGCCCAGCCAGACCACCCCGCACACGAGTGCGTCGGTGCCCACCCAGCAGCCGACGGCGCCGACGAAGCAGCCGACCATCGATCCGCCGACCAAGCAGCCGACCGTCGACATCGACCCGCCGACGGTGGTCACCCCGCCGCCGGTCACCGTGCAGCCGACCGTCGCGCCGGTAAAACCCCCGGTCATCGAGACCAAGCCGATCGCCGCCGAGTTCGACCAGCACGACAGCGGCTACCATGGCGTTTCGGCCGGATTGTTCGATACGGGCTTGGGTGGCGGTGATTTGCACGCAGCCGCGTTTCCCATCGAGCACCACGGGTATGACTTCGTGGTCTGACACGACGATTTCGGCCGTGTCGATGCGACGAGAGTGAGGAACAGGTGTCTGCCGCAGCCGGACTGCAGACCGCGACGGTGAAGCATCCGGATGTGATGGCTCCCGTTGTCGCGCTGGTCGACGAACTGCGGGAACTGGTCCGCTCGGGCGGCCGTAACGACCTCGATGCCCGTCTCGGCATGGTGCGGGCCAGGCTCAGCGATCCGCGGGTCCGGATCGTCGTCGTCGGCGAACCGCAGGCGGGGATGAGCACGCTGGTCAACAGCATGGTCGGGTCGCCGGTCAGTGCCACCGAGGGCAAACCGAGTGTTCCGGTGATCGTCGAATACGGCCAGGCGCCGAAGGCGACGCTGGTGAAGTCGGCGCCGGGTGGCCGGGTCGAACGGGTGCCGGTCGACCCACTGAATCCGCTTCCCGCCCTGACCGCACTCGGTGTGTTGCGCGCCGAGTTCGCCGAGCCGAGTGGGCTGCTGGCCGACGGTCTCGTCGTGATGGACGCGCCCGGCTCGACCGCGCACGAGGCGGCCGCCTGGTCGATGATCGCCGCCGCCGATGTCGTGCTCTACGCCGCCGACTCCGCCGCCGAGCTCACCGAGGCGCAGCTGGACTACCTGCGCCGGGTCGAGCAGGTGTGCCCGTCGGTGGTCTGCGTACTCACCAAGATCGACCGCAACCCGCACTGGTCGCTCACCCAGCGACGCAATCGCGCGCTCCTCGACGGTGCCGGGCTGAACTTCGCGGTGGCTCCCGTCTCGGGTCTGCTGCATCGAGAGGCCGCCGAGCGCGGCGACCAGCAGCGTGATGCCGAGTCAGGCGTGCCCCAGCTCATCGATCACCTACGGGAATATGTTGTCGCCCAGGCCGATTCGGTGGCCGTGGCGGCCGCGGTGCGCGATATCGCGCTGATCACCGACCAGCTCACCGTCACCCTGCAGGCCGAGTCGGACACGCTGCGCGACCCGCGCAGGCGTGCCGAGATCACCCAGCGCCTCGCCGCCGCGCGCACGACCGCCGATCAGCTGCGACAGCGCACCGCCACCTGGCAGGTCACCCTCGTCGACGGCAGCTCCGAGCTCAGCGCCGACATCGAACACGATCTGCGGCACCGGTTGCGCACCTTGGTCCGCGAGGCAGAGGCCGAGATCACCCGCACCGACCCTGCCCGCAAGTGGTCCGATTTCGCCTCCGAACTGGACGCGCGGATCTGCGAGGCGGTCGAGGAGAACTTCGTGATGGCGCACTACCGCGCCGTCGAGCTCACCGAGCAGGTGGCCTCGAAGTTCCCGCCCGACAACCGAACCCCGCCGCTGCCCGAACTGCGGCTGACCAACCCCGGCGAGGTCCTCGAGCCGGTGCAGCCGCTGGAACCCCTCGAAAGTGCCAAAGCCGGTGTGGGACAGCAGCTGCTCACCGCGCTGCGTGGCTCCTACGGCGGCATCCTGATGGTCGGTCTGGCCACCAGCCTGCTCGGGATGTCGCTGGTGAACTGGTATTCCGCCGGCGCGGGTGTGCTGCTCGGTGTGAACGCGCTGTGGGACGACCGCAAGAACCGCAAGCATCGCAGGCAGGCCGAGGCCAAGGTGGCCGTCGCCCGGCTGGCCGACGACGTGATCTTCCAGGTGGGCAAGGAATCGCGCAACCGCCTTCGCTCCCTGCAACGTGTGCTGCGCGACCACTACACCGAGATCGCCGCCGAGGTGGGCCGCACCGCCGACGAGGCCCTGCGCGCCGCCGAGGAGACGGGCCTGCGCTACGGCGACCATCGGGAACTGCGTATCACCGAGATCGACGCGGGCCTGCGCACGGTGGCGGGGATACGCGCCCGCGCCGAACGCCTCGCCTACTGAGCGGGCGCCGGGTGGGCCGAAACACTGTGTCCGGCACCGGGCGAAGACGTCGGCGGCTCCGGTCTCATGATCGGTGCGAAGGCGAGTGCGCGGGCTGGAACTGACCCGCGTTGCGCTGGTCCTCGGCCCGGATCACGTGGGTCACGGCGTTGATCAGCGCCAAGTGGGTGAAGGCCTGCGGGAAGTTGCCCAGGTGACGCCCGGTGCGTGAGTCGATCTCCTCGGCGTAGAGGCGCAGCGGGCTGGCCAGTCCGAGCAGCCGCTCACACAGATTGGTGGCCCGTTCGAGTTCGCCGATCTCCACCAGCGCCGAGACCAGCCAGAACGAACAGATCGTGAAGGTGCCCTCCTCACCTTCCAGACCGTCGTCGGTGGTCTCGGTGCGGTAGCGCAGCACCAGTCCGTTGACGGTGAGGCGGTCGGCGATGGCGAGCACCGTCGCGCGGATGCGCGGATCGTCGGGCGGCAGGAAACGGGTCAGCACCACCAGCAGCAGCGACGCGTCGAGCGTGTTGCCACCATAGGTCTGGGTGAAGATGCCCTCCGGGCTGACACCGAATTCGAGGACGTCGTCGCGGATCTCCTCGGCGATCTCGAACCACTCGGCCGCGCGCTCGTGCTGGCCGTGCACCTCCGCCAGCCGGGCACCGCGATCCAGTGCCACCCAGCACATCACCTTCGACGAGGTGAAGTCCTGCGGTTCGCCGCGGACCTCCCAGATCCCGCGATCGGGTTTGCGCCAGTTCGCGATCGCCGCGTGCACGGTGCGTTCGAGCAGCGGCCACAGCGATTCCGGCACCTGCCCGCGCGATTTCACATGCAGGTACACCGCGTCGAGCATGGTGCCCCAGATGTCGTGCTGGTCCTGGTCGAAGGCGGCGTTGCCGACGCGGACCGGGCGCGCGCCGTCGTAGCCGGACAGATTCGGCAGCTCGTATTCGGTGATCTGCCGTTCGCCGCCGATTCCGTAGAGCACCTGCAGGGGGACCGCGTCCCCGTTCTCGCCGGTGGTGACGTCGTCGAGGAAGGCGAAGAAGTCGTTGGCCTCGCGGTCGAGGCCGAGGGTGTACAAGCCCCACAGCGCGAAACTCGCGTCGCGCACCCAGGTGTAGCGGTAGTCCCAGTTACGTTCTCCGCCAGGGGTTTCCGGAAGTGAGGTGGTAGCCGCGGCGAGGAGCGCGCCCGTCGGCGCGTAGGTGAGCCCCTTGAGCGTGAGTGCGCTGCGCTGCAGATAGCTGCGCCACGGATGGTCGGGGAAATCACCCTGGGTGATCCAGCGCCGCCAGCACTCGGTGGTCGCCCACATCTTCTGCGCGGCCTCGTCGTAGGTGGCGGGCGCGGGTAGCTCCGACCAGGTGAGCGCGACGAACACCTGGTCGCCCTCGGCCATCCTGGTGCGGGCGCGTGCCTCCCTACCTTCCAGGCCGAGGCGCAGATCGGTGGTGAGAATCAGCGACGGCCCACTGTCGGGATCGCTCGACGCCCGCGCGGTCGCCTGCTCGTAGACCTTGCCGGTGTACTCCCACTTGGCCCCGCTCTGGTGATAGTCGAACGAGGGCTGGCAGCTCATTTCGAGCTCGACGGTGCCGCTCACACACTTGACCGTGCGCAACAGGATGTGTTCGGCGTCCCAGTCCATCGGGGTGCGCCGGTGGGTCTTGGACCGGGCGTTGTTGTTGTGCCACGGGCCGAGTACCAGTGTGTCGCGCACGATCAGCCAGCCGGTTTCGGTCTGCCAGGTGGTTTCCAGGATCATCCCGCCCGGCAGGTAGCGCCGCGCCGCGGGCACGTTCGTTCCGTAGGGGCCGATCCGGAAATGCCCGGCGCTGCGGTCGAGGATCGCGCCGAAAATGCTGGGGGAGTCCGGGCGTGGCACGCACATCCACTCCACCGAACCGCTGCTGGCGATCAGGCAGCTGGTTTCACAGTCGGACAGGAAGGCGTAGTCGTCGATCGGGGGAAACGCGCCGCGACGGCCGCTGGAGGACACCGGACTCAGAATCGGCAGGCTGTCAGCGCTGGAAGACTCCATACCCCATCATCACGGCGGTGTGGGCGCGCGTCCACCGCTGGGGGCGGCGATCTCGGCGTATCGGCCGGTCGCGGCCGGGAATTCGCCCGCAGCCGTGCGGACGGCGAGGGCGTTCACGCCGACCGACTAGGCTGGACGGCGTGCAACGCATCGCAGGTTGGTGGGACGGGTTCGAACTCTGGGTAGCCGGGCTGCCCTTCATTCCGCAGTTTCTCGTGGTGCTGGTCGGTATGGTCCCGATCAGCTTCGCCATCGCCTTCCTGCTCGACCGCAGCCTGCGCATGGCCTTCCGCCTGCTGCGCCGCGACGATCGCACCGAACCGCCGATGCCGGTCACCCTCGCCGAACGCCCGACTGTCGGCAGCGGTGCCCGCTGATGCCACGTTCTCGCGTCCAGCTCGCGCTCATCGCCCTCTTGGTCCTGGTCGTCATCGCGTGGTTCTTCACGCGCTAGTCGGCGCGAGCACCAGCCCGCGCCGACCCGGCGGCTAGTTCTTGCGCCAGTCGTCGAAACGTTTGCCCAGGTCGGATACCGTGCGGCCGACTTCCTGACCCACCGTGTTCACCGCCGAGCCCACGTCGCGGCCCAGGTCGCGCACCGTGCGGACCAGCAGGTCCTCGGACTGGTCGAACGACTCGCGGTAGTGCCGGGTCGCCTCCTTGACCTCGTCGCTGATCCGCGCGTTCTTGTCCTGCTCGCGACGCGGATAGCTGCCGCCGAGCACCCGCTCGTACTCGCCGGACTGGATCCAGCGGCGCAGCTCGGCCGCGCGCAGCACCGAGAACGGGTGCGACTGCAGCTCCAGGTTGAGCAGCTTGAGCACGCCGTCGCGCAGGTCGCCCGAGCGCATGTAGTCGTCGGCCTGGTCGAGGAACGCGCCGTGGTTCATCTCGTGCAGCCACGCGCCGCCCGCGGTCTTCATGTGCACGCGCACCGAAGCCTCCACGTCCTGGCAGCACAGCAGCCCCGCCCGGTCGCCGGACAGCTCCGACTTGCGGCTCCATTCCATCAGCGCTGCCACGATCGCGCGCAACGCCCAGCCGCCCACCGGCATCCAGCCGACCGAGGCCGACAGCCGCATCAGGTGCATGAGCATCGTGCGATACACCGCGTGCCCGGACAGCGCGTGGCCGAGTTCGTGGCCGACCACGAACCGCAGTTCCTCGGTGTCCATCAGTTCGAGCAGGCCGGTGGTGAGCACGATGAACGGCTTGTCCATCCCGATGGTGAACGCGTTCACCGAAGGGTCCTGGAGCACGAACATCTCCGGGGTGGATTGCGCGTCGAGCACGCCGACGCAGTCCGCGCGTAACTGGTGCAGGGTGCGGAACTGCCGATCGTCGACCCGCACGGCGGTCGCCAGGTACATCAACCGGTGCTGGCGCTCCCGCAACAATCCCGACAGCGCCCGCAGCACCGTGTCGAAGCCGCTCAGCGAGCGCAGCGCCACGAGCGCGGTGCGGTCGGCCGGGTGTTCCCAAGCGCGCGTGCTGATCTCCGGAAAACGCGTGCGAACCCGGTCTGGAGCCATGGTCATAGGATGAAATCCCCCCTGGTTAGAGAACTCTCGTCGATTGCGATCATCATGGCGCAATCTGCTACAGTCTGCCTGTGTCGTCGAGTGTCGCCCCGCAGATCCGCCATGAGTTGGCGTTGATCGCTGTCGGCAACCTCGCGGTCGCAGACATTCTCTGTCGATGATCGGCCACCGGACTCGGCTGCGCGTTCTTGCCCAGTAGACTGGCGCGCGCTTTCCTTTCGCAGTCGTAGTCCGTCACTCCGGGGGCCGTTGGGCCCGAGTCGCGCCAACTGCCGTATATCCACGTACGACAGGTCTACCGATCGACACGATCTTCCCTGCCGCCACGAAAATCGTTGCGCCGCAGGTCCTTTCCCGAAAGGTACACCCCGATGTCTCGCAACACCTGGATCGGCTCGCGCCGCCGCGCCGCCGCCATCGCTCTCACTGCTGTCGCCGCGGTCGCCCTGACCGCCTGCGGCGGTGGCGCCAGCGACTCGACCGACGGCGGCGCTACCGTGGCCGACGGCAGCGGGGGCACCCTCAACCTCTACGCCTACGCGGTCCCGAAGCCGGGATTCGACAAGGTCGTGCCCGAGTTCAACAAGACCGACGCGGGCAAGGGTGTGCAGGTCCAGGCCTCCTACGGCGCCTCGGGCGATCAGTCGCGCAAGGTCAAGGACGGCGCCGAGGCCGACGTCGTGAACTTCTCTGTCGAACCCGACATCACCCGCCTGGTCGACGCCGGTCTGGTCGAGTCCACCTGGAACGCCGACGCCACCAAGGGCATCCCCTTCGGTTCGGTCGTCACCCTGGTGGTGCGTAAGGGCAACCCCAAGGGCATCAAGGACTGGGACGATCTGCTGAAGCCGGGTGTCGAGGTCGTCACCCCGAACCCGTTCAGCTCGGGCTCGGCCAAGTGGAACCTGCTCGCGCCCTACGCCGCCAAGAGCGACGGCGGCAAGAACCAGCAGGCCGGTCTGGACTACCTGTCGCAGCTGGTCTCGCCCGAGCACGTGAAGGTGCAGCCCAAGTCGGGCCGTGAAGCCACCGAGACCTTCCTGCAGGGCACCGGCGACGTGCTGCTGAGCTACGAGAACGAGGCCATCTTCTCCGAGCGCAACGGCGACCCGATCGAGCACATCAACCCGCCCACCACCTTCAAGATCGAGAACCCGGTCGCGGTGCTGAAGAACTCGAAGAACCTGGCCAAGGCCACCGCGTTCCGCGACTTCCTGTTCACCGCCGAGGGCCAGAAGGCCTGGGCGCAGGCCGGCTTCCGCCCGGTCGACCCGAAGGTCGCGGCCGAGTTCGCCAAGGACTTCCCGACCCCGGCCAAGCTGTGGACCATCGACGACCTCGGTGGCTGGAAGGCTGTCGACAAGGATCTGTTCGCGCAGGGCACCGGCAAGGTCGCCGTCATCTACGACAAGGCCACCAAGTAGGCCGTGACCCGGCTCACACGCGATACTGGACAACTGTGACTGACAGCAGTGGGCCCGCCGGGACCGGGGATACCTCCGATCCCGGCGGCGCCGTGAAACTGGACAAGAAGCCGCCGACCTCGCGCGGACCTCGCTGGGCCTGGCTGCGCGTCACCGGGTCGGTGGGCCCGTTCGGCATCGGTGTCGCCGTGCTGTGGCTCAGCCTCATCGTGCTGCTGCCGCTGGCGGCGCTCACCGTCAGCTCCTTCGAAGACGGCTGGTCCGGCTTCTGGGACGCGGTCACCGCGCCCTCGGCGCTCGACTCGCTGAAGGTGACGATCGGCGTCTCGGTGATCGTCGCCGTGATCAATGTCGTGATGGGCACGCTGATCGCCTGGGTGCTGGTTCGTGACGAGTTCCCGGGCAAGGGCATCGTCAACGCGCTGATCGACCTTCCGTTCGCGCTGCCCACGATCGTCGCCTCGATCGTGTTGCTCTCGCTCTACGGCCCGAACAGCCCGGTCGACATCCACCTCAACGCCACCCAGCCCGGTCTGGTGGTGGCGCTGGCCTTCGTCACGCTGCCGTTCGTGGTGCGCTCGGTGCAGCCGGTGCTGATCGAGGTCGACAAGGAAGTGGAGCAGGCGTCGCTGTCGCTGGGCGCGAGCAACTGGATCACCTTCCGGCGCATCGTGCTGCCCACCCTGGCGCCGGCGATCATCTCCGGCGGCGGCCTCGCCTTCGCCAGGGCGATCGGTGAGTACGGGTCGGTGGTGCTGATCGGCGGCAATATCCCGCGCGAGACGCAGATGACCTCGCAGTACATCCAGCAGCAGATCGAGGTCGACCGGCCGGTCAACGCGGCCGCGGTGTCGGTGGCGCTGCTGGTGATCTCGTTCGTCAGCCTGCTCGTGCTGCGGATTCTCGCCGAACGCACCTCGCGCAAAGAAGAGGCGGCCCGATGAAACTGTCCGCGTTCACCAGGATCTCGCTGCGCACCATCGCGCTGGGCTACCTGCTGATCTTGCTGGTGCTGCCGCTGGTGATCATCCTGCTGCGCACGTTCGAGCGGGGGATCGGCGCGTTCATCGACTCGATCACCACGCCCGCGGCCATCTCGGCGTTCCAGCTGTCGATGATCATCGTGATCATCGTGGTGCCGCTGAACGTGGTGTTCGGTGTGGTCACGGCGCTGGCGCTGGTCCGGAGCAAGTTCCCGGGCCGCAGTCTGATGCAGGGCATCGTCGACCTGCCGTTCGCGGTGTCGCCGGTGGTCGTCGGTGTGTCGCTGATCCTGCTGTGGGGCGCGGGCGGCTGGTTCGGTGGGCTGGAATCACTCGGCTTCAAGGTGATCTTCAGCCTGCCCGGCATGGTGATCGCGACCATCTTCGTCACGCTGCCGTTCGTGGTGCGTGAGGTGGAGCCGGTGCTGCACGAGATCGGTGACGATCAGGAGCAGGCCGCGGCCACCCTCGGCGCCTCGCGCTGGCAGACCTTCTGGCGCATCACCCTGCCCGCCATCCGCTGGGGCCTGACCTACGGCGTCGTGCTCACCGTGGCCCGCGCGCTGGGCGAATTCGGTGCGGTGATCATGGTCTCCACGGCGCTGCCCGGCAAGTCCCAGACGCTCACCCTGCTGGTGCACGGCCGCTATATCAACGACCACAACACCTTCGGCGCCTACAGCGCGGCCACCCTGCTGATGGGTATGGCGCTGATCGTCCTTCTCCTGATGACTCTCCTCGAACGCAAGCGGGGCACCGAATGATCACCGTGACCAACGCGCGCAAGAACTACGGTTCCTTCGCCGCCCTCGACGATGTCAGCATCGATATCCCCTCGGGCGAACTCACCGCTCTGCTGGGCCCGTCCGGTTCGGGCAAGTCGACGCTGCTGCGCTCGATCGCCGGGCTGGAATCGCTCGACTCGGGTGTGGTGGTGATCGCGGGTAACGACGTCACCCACGTGGCGCCGCAGAAGCGCGATATCGGCTTCGTGTTCCAGCACTACGCCGCGTTCAAGCACATGACCGTGCGCGACAACGTCGCTTTCGGCCTGACCATCCGCAAGCGGCCGAAGAAGGAGATCGACAAGCGCGTCGACGAGCTGCTCGGCATCGTCGGACTCGACGGTTTCCAGCACCGTTATCCCGCGCAGCTCTCCGGCGGTCAGCGTCAGCGCATGGCACTGGCCCGCGCGCTGGCCGTCGACCCGCAGGTGCTGCTCCTGGACGAGCCGTTCGGCGCGCTCGACGCGAAGGTGCGCACCGATCTGCGGCAGTGGCTGCGCAGGCTGCACGACGAGGTCCACGTGACCACCGTCCTGGTCACCCACGACCAGGAGGAGGCACTGGATGTGGCCGACCGTATCGCGGTGATGAACAAGGGCCGCATCGAGCAGGTCGGTTCGCCCGAGGAGGTCTACGACCGGCCCGCCAACGAGTTCGTGATGTCGTTCCTCGGCGCGGTCGCCCGGCTCAACGGCCATCTGGTCCGCCCGCACGACATCCGCGTCGGGCGTGATCCGAGCATGGCGATGGCCGAACACGAGGGCACCGCCGAATCGGCGGGCGTCACCAGGGCCACGGTGGAGCGGATCGTGCGCCTCGGTTTCGAGGTGCGCCTGGAACTGCGCAATGCCGCGACCGGCGACCAGTTCGCCGCCCAGGTCACTCGCGGTGATGCCGCGGCGCTGCACCTGACCGAGGGCGAGACCGTGTACGCCCGTGCCACCCGGATCCCGGACCTTCCCCTGGCCTGATCCTCCAGCGACAACCGGGCCCCGCGACATCTGTCGCGGGGCCCCGGTGCGTTGTCGAGGGGTTCGCCAGCGGTCCGTGCGCGGTTCGACTGATGTGGATCGGCGCAGGTTAACCGGTACCGGCGGTCCGTAGGCCGGTTCGACGCGCTCGCCGGACAACTATTTTTCGTGTCTCGCCGCGGACCCTCGAAGACTGTGCATGACGCAGTGTCACAGGTAGAGGCATTTTTACTGGCGAGTAGCTTCCTCAACAGGGCTTTCGCCACGCCGGACACGAGAAATTCGGCATGGCATGGAGTTGACGTGACTCGGTGTAGGTGTAACCATTGGAAACAGTAAACGTCCCTAGAGGAGAGGCAGTGACGACGATGTCTGCGCCCACCACCCCTGACGTCGATCCTGTAGTCGCAGAGGCTCAGGCGTACGCCGAGAAGTTGCTGATGCTGTCCGAGGCATCGGTCGATCGCCACTTCGACCCGTTCGAGGACATCGACTGGGACGCCCCCGACTTCGATCCGAACTGCAAGCCCGAGCGCTGGGTCCTGGTCACCTCGGCCGACCCCATCGGTCGCCACCCCTGGTACCAGGCGCTGCCGCTGGACAAGAAGATCGAGATCGGCAAGGTCCGCCAGGCCAATGTGGCCAAGGTCGGCCTGCAGTTCGAGGCGATCCTGATCATCGGCATGATGCAGCACATCTTCAACCTGAAGAACAACGACCCGGAGTTCCGGTACTGCTCGCACGAGATGATCGAAGAGCACAACCACACTCTGATGTTCCAGGAGATGGTGAACCGCGTCGCCGACGTGCCGGGCATGAACCCGCTCGTGCGTCAGCTGCGTCACCTGGCCGCCCCGGCCGGTGCGCTGTTCCCGAACTTCTTCTTCATGGCCGTGCTCGCCGGCGAAGAGCCGATCGACCACATCCAGAAGGACATCCTGCGCTCGGGTGACGACATCCACCCGATCATGCGCGGCGTGATGGCGATCCACGTGGCCGAGGAAGCTCGCCACATCTCCTTCGCCCACGAGTTCCTGAAGAAGAACGTTCCGGCCCAGCCCGCGCTCAACAAGGCTGTGCTCTCGATCGCCATGCCGATCGTGATGTTCATCCTCGGCCGCGCCATCGCGACGCCGCCGAAGACCTTCTTCAAGCAGTTCGACATGCCCGCCGAGGTCCGCAAGGACCTGTTCTACGGTTCCAAGGAATCGAAGCGGACCTTCGCCGACTACTACGTCGACGTGCGCGCGCTGGCCGAGGAGATCGGTCTGATGAACCCGGTCGCCCGCAAGGTGTGGAAGCTGCTCGGTATCGACGGCCCGTCCAGCCGGTACCGCTCGGAGCCCAAGCGCTCCGCGAAGCACGCTGCCTGAGACGATAGCAATATGCCATACGTTGTCACCCAGTCATGCTGTAGTGACGCCTCGTGCGTCTACGCGTGCCCGGTCAACTGCATTCATCCCACCCCGGATGAGCCGGATTTCCGTACCGCAGAGATGCTCTACGTCGATCCGGCGGCCTGCGTGGACTGTGGTGCCTGTGCCACCGCATGCCCCGTCGATGCCATCACCTCGTCGAAGAAGCTGACCGACGAGCAGAAGCCGTTCATCGAGATCAACGCCGACTTCTACCGCGTGCAGCGGGATCGGCCGACGTTGGCCGCGCCGGTGATGCCGCCCGCGATCGACACGCAGCGCTCCCCGCTGCGCGTCGCCATCGTGGGATCGGGTCCCTCGGCGATGTACGCCGCCGACGAGCTGCTCACCCAGCCCGGTGTCGCGGTCACGATGTTCGACCGCCTGCCGCAGGCCTACGGTCTGGCCCGCCTCGGCGTCGCGCCCGATCACAAGCACACGCGTAAGGTCGCCGACCTGTTCGACATCATGTCCAAGCAGGACGACTTCGGTACCTACCTCGATGTCGAGATCGGCAAGCACATCAGCCATGCCGAGCTGCTCGAGCACTTCCACGGCGTGATCTACGCCGTCGGCGCGTCCTCGGATCGCAAGCTGGACATTCCCGGCGAAGGCTTGGCGGGCAATGTGTCGGCCACCGATTTCGTCGCCTGGTACAACGGCCATCCCGACCACGCCGAGGATCGGTTCGACCTGAACCAGAAGCGGGTCGTGATTGTCGGCAACGGCAACGTCGCGCTCGACGTCGCGCGCATCCTGACCGTGAATCCGGCGCTGCTCGCCGACACCGATATCGCGCCGTACGCGCTGAAGGCATTGCGCGAGAGCAAGATCGAAGAGGTCGTGATCCTGGGCCGTCGTGGTCCGGCCGAGTCGGCGTTCACGGTGCCCGAGTTCGTCGGCCTGCTGGCCGCCGATATCGACATCGCGATCGACGGCGAGCTGCCCGCGATCACGCCGGATCTGCCCTACAAGGTCGAGCAGAAGCTGCGCCTGCTGCACAGCGTCGCGAATCGCCCGTTCGGCGAGCGCAAGCGCATCGTGTTCCGCTACCTGTCCTCGCCGGTGGAGATCGTCGGCACCGACACGGTGACCGGGGTACGGGTGGAGCGCAACGAGCTCGTCGCCGATGCCGAAGGTCGCGTGGCCGCCACGCCGACCGGTGATACGACACTGCTCGAGGCGGGTGTCGTGCTCACCTCGGTCGGCTACCGAGGGGTCCCGACCGTGGATCTGCCGTTCGACGACGCCCGCGCGGTGATCCCGAACGACGCGGGCCGGGTACTCACCGCGCCCGGTGGCGAGGTCTTCCCCGGCACTTATGTGACCGGCTGGATCAAGCGCGGCCCGACCGGTTTCATCGGGACCAACAAGTCGTGTGCGCAGGAGACCGTGCAGCAGCTCGCCGACGATTTCAACGGCGGCAAGCTGCGTGAGCCCACCCGCGACGCGGCCGAGTTCGACCGTCTCGTCCGCGCCCGTCGCCCGCAGGCGGTCGCCCGCGGCGCCGCGGTGCAGAGGGAACGTTCGGTGAAGCGGCTGTTCGCTCGCAGCTGATCGAAAAGCGAAAGGCCCGCAACGTCACTGGGAGACGTTGCGGGCCTTTCGTGTGCCTACTGCGCGACCGGCTGAGTCCGACGACGGCGTGCTCGGCGACCACATACGGCGCCACGTGCGCAGATCGGCGTCGACGGTGACATCGGTCGCGACGAACAGCGCGCGGCCACCTTGGCGATGCCGGAGCCGGCGCCGTTGACGAGTACGACCTGGTCGGCGCATCGAGTGGGCATGCGTAGTGCCTTCTTTCCCTTGGTTTTTCGAACATCCGGTCGGTGTCTCTCCGTCCTTTCGGTCAACCGGCGTGCGCAGGGGTCGCGCGGGCGGGATTCGGTCGCTGCGTTGACGTGTCAGTGAAAGCGGGCCAACTTCGAAATGGGGGAATGTAATTCGCCACCAGTGAAATCGTGTTGGTAGTAAATGAATTGGTTACCAGCCGGTAAGTGCGCTGAATGTCCGTGATAACAAACTCGAAGAATGTATTCAGTGGGCGCTCTGTCCGATTACTCGCAGGTAGCTGCTTCTCGGAGTCTGCGAATCGCGGAGTGGGTGTTCAGGGGGGTGGATATTTAGGCTTCAACGACCTCACCTGCGCGAATCGCCTTGTGGTGACGCATGGTTGCGGTTTCCGTATCAATCCGGCAGCAATTCGCGGACGTGCCAGTTAATCTAGGCGAGCTGTTTGGAAGACGACCGCGGCCACATGGTGCGCTCGCGTGCTGGACGTGGTCACGGTGCGTTGACGGGATAGCAAAAACATGACCAGAGGTCTGGGCTTGAGTATCGGTGCGGTCAATGCGATTTCGGCGGTAGTCGCCGACGATCCGGCCAAGCCGACGGTGCGCACACGACGCACCGCACTGACATTCGACGACGCGGGTAGGCCCCGTATCGGCGCGATCAACGAATTCGCCTCGGCGATCACGGATTTCGCGGATCTGACCCGCGAGCCGGAGCCGATGGTGATGGGCGGACGGTTCTACTCGGCGACCAACCTGATCGCCGCGGTGGTCACCGGTCTGATCGAGCTGGCCGAACCGCCCGCCGGGATCGTGTTGACCTATCCGGCGGTCTATACCGACAAACAGGTCTCGTTACTCGGCCAGGCGCTGCATCTCGCGGGCGCCGGTGAGGTCCTGTTGGTGCCGGAGCCGGTCGCCGCCGCGGAATGGCTCGAGGTCGATCGCGGCCCACTGGAACCGGGCTTCGTGCTCGTCTACGACCTGGGCGCCACCAGCCTCGATCTCACCGTGCTGCGCGTCGGTCCCGACTGGCCGCACCACCCGATGGTCGGAACTCCCACGCGGTCCTCCGATTTCGGCGGTAAGCCGCTCGGTGAGATGGTCGCTCGCTACGCGGGCGACCCGGGTCCGGGCCGCGCGACCCAGACCCTCACCTCCATGGTGAACATCGACGCGCTGCGCGCCGAACACATCCGCGACACCTTCCCGCTGGTCAGCAAGAGCGTGTCCGCGGCGGGGCTGCGGCTCGCGGACCTGTCGCGCATTCTCGTGGTCGGCGGTGCCTCACGCCCGCCCGAAGTCGCCCGCACCCTCGCCGAACTCGGCGTTCCGCTCGTCACCGTCGCCGACCCCGGCCAGGTGATCGCCTCGGGCGCTGCGGGTTTGGCGGCTCGCACCTTCGCGCCGGAGCAGCAAACCGGTGGCCCGGTGCCGCACGTCGCGGTGTTCTCCAGCGCGGCAGTCGTTTCCGCGCTCGCCATGTCGGCGATGACCGTGTTCGGCAGCCCCTTCGACCCCGGCCTGATGCCGGTCCTCGACCGGTTCCCGGTCCTTGGCGCTCCCGCCGACGCGTTGCTCTACGACATGAGCGCCGACCTCCTCGCCGCCCGAACCGCAGGTCTGGTCAGTGATGTCGACCCGCTCAACGGTCGCATCCGGGTGGCGAGCATAGCCGCGGCCCGCAGTGCCTACGAGAACTTCATCGCCCCCGCGACCGCGCCCGGCGGCACTTCACGCCCCGGCGGGAGCGCCGACCGCGGCGCCCCCGGCCGCCTGGACGTCGGCAACGACTGCAAGTCGCCGATCCTCGCCCGCACCACCTACGGCGACCCGGCCCGCTTCATCAATCCCTTACCCTTCGGCCAACAGGCCGCCCAACCCCAGAACACACCGACCAGCCCCGGTGCTCCCGAACTTCCCCACGGCGGCCCGATCTCGAGCCCCGGCACCCCTGAAGTACCGGGCACTCCGACCTCGCCCGGCACTGTTCCCGCGGTAGGCACCGCGCCGTCGCCGGGTACGGCACCGACGGACGGCACCTCCACGCCGACCGGTGGCGCATCCACGCCGAGCACGGGCGGCGTCACGATCGACGTCGGAGGATCGGCCTCGACCGGTGGAACCGGCACCGGCACAACGCCTTCCAGTCCCGGCACTTCGACCGGCGGGGCCGGCGGCACCTCGGTCGGAACGCAGACCGGCGGTACGACTGACGGAGGTGTCACAGGCGGCTCGACTGGTGGTGAAACATCTGGCGGCACAAACACTTCCGGCGGTGCAACCGGCGGTGGCGCGTCCGATGGCGGTGCATCGAACGGCGGCAGTGCCGGCGGTGGTGGTACGTCTGGCGGTGGATCTGACAGCGGTGCTTCCGGTGGTGGTGCGTCGGGTGGCGGTGCTTCCGGTGGTGGTGCGTCGGGTGGCGGCGCGTCCGGTGGCGGTGCGTCGGGTGGTGGATCTGACAGTGGTGCGTCGAGCGGTGGTGCGTCGGGTGGCGGTGCGTCCGGTGGTGGTGCATCTGGTGGTGCGTCCTCCGGTGGCGGATCCGACAGCGGTGCGTCATCTGGTGGTGCGTCATCTGGTGGTGCGTCCGCCGGGGGTGCGTCATCCGGGGGTGCGTCATCCGCTGGTGGTGCGTCCTCCGCTGGTGCTTCCTCGGGCGGCTCCAAAGGTGGTGCATCAGCAGGTGGCTCTACCGGTGGCGGGGGTGGCGGCGGCGGTGGCGGTGGCGGGGGTGGCGGCTCACGCCGCTGACCATCGGCCACGCCCGTTGTGGCTCCGCCGCGACATCAGCGGGCCTTGCTGCTGACGGGTCGGCCCCGCCTCGCCCGTGGGATATACATCGGATAGGCGAGCGACGTCCGCCGCGAGAACTGGAAGCTCACAGCTTCGTTCACGCGGCCGACGGTGACACCGAAAAGTCACTGAGCGCAGCTCACGCGTGAGGCGCATACCGCGACGGTGCCGGCGATCGAAGAACTCGCGCATCTTGCCACCCGCACAGCCCATGTCGCGGTCTCGCCGCGACTCGAGCAGGACTTGCCACGAGAGTCGGTGGCGCGGTTCGCTGCCACCGCGGTGGGTTCTTTGCGGTTCGGGGCGGCCGGAGCACTGGTACTGAAACCGGGGTGGGTGTCGGTGGGTGCGGGCACAATGGGGCGGTGGGTTTAGCTGGGGGAGCGCCGAAGCTGATTGCGCTCGATGTGGATGGGACCCTGCTGGCGAAGGGGGTCGATATCAGCGCGCGGGTGGGAGCGGCGGTGCGGGCGGCGGTGTCGGCGGGCGCGCATGTGGTGGTGACCACCGGGCGAACGGTGCTCACCACGCGTCCGGTGCTGAGCGAGCTCGGGCTCGCCGAGGGGCATGCGTTGTGTTCCAACGGTGCTGTGCACATCGATGTGGCGCGTGGCGAGCCGGTCGCGGTTCAGTCGTTCGATCCGGGACCTGCCGTGCTCGCGCTGCGCACGCTGTTCCCAGCTATGATCTTCGCCGCGGAACAGGTGGGCGTCGGTACCTGGGCGACGGGGCACGGGCCGGGGGAGTTCTCGATCGGCGACTTCCAATTGGTCGACCACCGCACGCTGAGCAGTGTGCCGACCCCGCGCCTCAACGGCTGGTGGCCAGACGGCAGCCCCGACGAGATGCTGCGCCTACTGGAAACGTTCGATGTGCCCGAGGCGTCCTGGGTACACGGCGAGTACGGTCCTTGGCTCACGGTTTCGCGGCGTGGTGTGTCCAAAGGCTGGGCACTGGAACAACTTCGGCTCCTCCTCGGCGTCGAGGCCGACGCGACTCTGGCCATCGGCGACGGCTTCAACGACCGGGAGATGTTGCGCTGGGCGGCACATTCGGTAGCGATGGCAGGATCGCCCGACGCGGTGCTCGCCCTCGCCGACGAGGTGACCGGTGACGTCAGCGAGGACGGCGTGGCCACCGTCCTCGAGCGCTGGTTCGCCTGAGTGCGGTTGTCGCCACCGGTGCCACAGCCTGAACGTGGGCCCTAGGTCGACACCGACGCGGTCATCGCCACAAAGTGGGGGTTCGCCATGATGCCGAGCACATTGCCGAACGGATCCAGCACCGCCGCGGTCGCGAACCCGGCGCCTTCGCCGCGTTCGGTGATCGGCTCGTACTCGGTGGCGCCGAGCTCGAGCAACCGGGCGAAGGTGGCCGCGAGGTCGTCGACCTGCCAGAACACCACTCCGCCCCCGCCCGGGGCATTGCGCGCGCCTGCCGGGGCATACGCGCGGTTGATGATTCCCAGCTCGGCCTGCAACGGTCCGAGCCGGAACTCGTAGTACCCGCCGGGAACCTCGTAATACGGTGCGATGCCGAGGAATTCGCTGTACCAGTCCTTGGCGGCGGTGAGGTCGTCGGCGTAATAGGTGGTGGTGGCCATTCCGCGCAGCATGTCTGCTCCATTCGGTTGTCGCTTCGGTGTGACAACGACCTTGCCAGCCAAAGTGCTCACCGAATGAGCACTTTGTTCGGCAGAATTACCGAGTATGCGAGCGGACAGATTGGTAGCCACCCTGTTGTTGATGCAGGCGCGCGGGCGGGTGACGGCCGCCGAGGTCGCGGCCGAGCTCGAAGTCTCGGTGGCGACGGCCCGCCGTGACCTGGAGGCCTTGTCGGCCGCGGGCATCCCGGTCTATCCGCAATCGGGTCGCGGGGGCGGGTGGTCGCTGATCGGCGGCGCCCGCACCGACCTGTCCGGACTGACGGCGGGGGAGACCAGGGCGCTGTTCTTGCTCGCGGGTCCGGCGGCCCAGGCCGCCCCCGAACTGAAGTCGGCCCTTCGCAAACTGGTCCGCGCCCTACCGCACACTTTCCGCGCCGATGCGGCCGCCGCGGCCGACGCGGTGGTGGTCGATCCGGCGCGGTGGGGTCGTCCCGATCCGCAAGCACCCGCGGTACTCGACACGCTGCGGCGTGCGGTGGTGGATCGCCGCCGCGTGCGCATCGAATACCTGCGCAAGGGGGAACGCACGGTCCGCACGATCGATCCGTGGGGCATGGTCGAGAAGGAGACGGTCTGGTATCTCATCGCGGGCACCGACCGCGGGCAGCGAACCTTCCGCCTCGACCGTATCGCCGGGGCCATCACTCTCGACGAAACAGCTGAGCGACCAGCGGATTTCGATCTACACGCGGAATGGGCTCAGATCGTCGAGCAGATGGAGGGCCGGCGCGCCGCCGTTTCCGCGACGGTTCTCGTCTCCACCGAGCTCGCCCCCATCCTGGCCGATCAGCAGGGCCGCAACTGCACTCTGCTCGGCCCGGCACCCGACGGCCGGGTGCGAGCACAGATCACCGCCGATACCGCGAAGATGGTCGCCCGGCAGCTGGCGGGCTGGGGCGGCGACGTGGAGGTGGTCGGTCCTGCCGAGGTGAGATCCGAACTGGTCGCACTCGGCACTCGATTGGTGCACGACAACAGGTGAGAGCCGCATCGGAGGACAGGTCGTTGCCGACTGAGCAACGGGGTCTGTGCGGGGCGGTCCTGCTTCGACCGCCCCGCCCCCACTACGACCTGTCGATGAGCGAGGCCAGCGACCTGACCACCTCACCGGCCACCACCGCGTGCCCACTCGTGGTGAAGTGGATGAGGTCCTCGCTCATCAGCTCGGGTCTCGACCGCAGCGGATGGTTCCAGAATTCGGTGAGCACCGCATCGAATTCGGCGGCCACCGCCCGCACCACCTCGTTGAACGCGATCATCTGCGGCCGCATGGCTCGCATCGGGGCCATCCGCTCGACGGACCACACGTCGGCCACGGTGAAAATCGACAGCTGTGCCCCGGTGGCGGCCAGCGCGGTGAGGATCGTCGACAGATTCGTGCGCAGCTGATCGACGTCACCGCCTGCGGTGAACAGGTCGTTGCCGCCGCAGCTGAGGTGCACGAGATCCGGTGCAAACTCCAGGATTTCGGCGAGCTGGCGGTCGATGACCTGACCGCTGGTCGCGCCGATCCGGCCCGTATTGCGATAGGCCAGTGTGGGATTCACCGAAGTGAGGTGTGCTGCGACCCGATCGGCCCAGCCGGTGGGAGCGTACCCGGGACTGGGGTCACCCGTCCCCGCGGCGATCGAATCGCCGAGTACCGCGAAACGCTGCCACGGTGCCCCCGCGAGCAACGCGGCGGCCTGCTCCGGCGCCAGTACCAGCGGATCATCGGCCTCGGCGGAGAACTGCACGGAGAGTGGTGGACTGGAAGGCATGTCGATCTCCTCTGGTTCAGTCGGTCGAACGAGCGCGCGACGGCGCGGCGAGCAGCAGTGCGACAGCGAGGTTGATGGCCGCGCACACGGCGAACAGCAGGTGGAAGCAGCGAAGCGGGTCGTCGGAGGTCGACGAGAAGATGGCCGCCAGTACGGCGATGCCGAGTGCTCCGCCCACCTGCCGGGCGGTGACGTTCATCCCGATCCCGGCCGCGAACTGTTGCGGTGGAACAGAACTCGCTGCCGCGGTGCCGAACACCGTGACGACGATGCCGATTCCGCCGCCGCCGAGCACGCCGGCCGGAATCCACGCAGTCCACAGCGCGGGTTCGGGCCCGAAGGCATCGGTGCTCATCCAGACCAGCGCCGCGGTCGACATCAGCGCACCGAGCACACCTACCCACCGCTGGCCTGCCGGTGTCGTAATCCGCCCGGTGACAACGGCGGTCACCATCGAGGCCACCGCGCCGACGGTCAGCGCCGCCGCCGATTCGAGGACGGAATAGCCCCAGACGGCATCGAGGAACAGCGGACCGGCCAGCAGCCACGCGAACATCGAGGCGCCGAACAAGAACGAACCCGCATTCGCCATGGCGAATTGCCGATCACGCCACAGTGCTACGGCGACAGCGGGATTGACGTGCCGACGGGAGCGAATCAGCGCGAACACGGTCAGCGCGAGACCACCGAGCAATGCGACGAGCGTGCCGGGTGCGGTCCAACCCCACGACTGGCCTTCGGTGACGGCCGCGACGATCGCACCGAGCCCGATCGCGACGGCGAGCGTGCCGAGCGGATCGGGCAGCGTCGTCTCGCGGGAGCCCTGGTCGCCGCCGGGCAGCCGCAGTCCCGGCGCGATCAGCGCCAACGCGATCGGCACATTGATCAGAAACACCGCACGCCAGCCGAACGCCTCGACCAACGCGCCACCCAGCGCCGGGCCGACCACCGCCGCGAAACCACCGGCGGCCGACCAGGCGCCGATGGCGGCGCCGATCTTCGCTCGTGGCGTGGCCTCCAGCACCAGCCCGAGTGCCGCGGGCACCATGAACGCCGCCGCGATGCCCTGCAGGACCCGACCGGCGATGAGCCAGCCCGCGCCGGGCGCCAGCCCGCACAGCAGCGAGGTGATGGCGAATCCGGCCAGTGCCAGCGCGAACAGGCGACGGCGACCCAGCGCGTCGGCGATGCGCCCGGCCGGGGTGAGCAGCGCCGCGAACGCGATCGCGTAGCCGCTGACGATCCAGGTCAACGTCCCGGTGGGGGTGCCGGGGTAGCTCAGGGCGATCGTCGGGAACGCGATGTTGACGACGGAGAGGTCGAGGAAGGCGATGAATGCCGCGCCAGAGGCGACGACGAGGGTGCGGCCCGCGGCGCTGCTGTCGGGAGTAGCTGTGCTGAGCGGATCTTCGGGCCGAGCTGACACGTCGGTCATGCGGAGTCCTTCGAGGGGAGAAATAAGAACGTACGATCGTTCGTAAATAAAAGTACGACCGATCGTTCGCCTTCGCAACCCCGCGGTGGAACAATGATGCGCATGACCCAGTTGACGGAACCGAGCGATCAGCGGTTGGCCAAGGGCGCCCGTGCGCGCGCCACCATCGCCCGGCGCGCCGCCGAACTCGCCTCCGTCGAGGGTCTCGACGGCCTCAGTATCGGCAGGCTCGCCACCGACCTCGGCATCAGCAAGAGCGGCATCGCCACCCTCTTCGGCACCAAGGAGGCGCTCCAACTCGCCGCCGTCCAGGCGGGGCGTGACATCTTCATCGAACGAGTCATCGCGCCCGGCCTGCGCGTGCCACGCGGTGGAACCCGGGTGCGCGCGATGATCGACGGCTGGTTCGCGCACATCGAGAATCCGCCCTTCCCCGGCGGCTGTTTCCGGGTGGCCACCCTCACCGAATTCAGCAGCAAGCCCGGCCCCGTGCGCGACGCCGTCGTAGCCGATCACGACTACTGGCTGTCCTTCCTGGCCGACGAGGTCCGGAAGGCTCAGGCCATGGGCGAACTCGCCGACGCCGACCCCGATCTGCTGGTCTTCGAACTGGACGCGATCGTGAGCGCCGCCAATGTCGCTCGCCAGACCGGTGATTCGGCCCGTGTCGAAGCGGCCCGTACCATCGCGACCCGCTTGTTGTCGGAAGCGCCGAGCGAAATTCAGCCTGGTCGGCTCTAGTCGGGCGGCCTGCCGGGCGCGTACTCACGTCTGATGCGACGAGATCCCAGCGCTCCGGCCAGGGCCGCTGCGGTCCGGTGTGTCATCCGGGTCTGGCCTGAATACGCGGACAGCGCCGCTACCGGTGTTGGTAGTGGCGCTGGTGTCCGGTGAGTCGAGGTCGTTGGCTAGGAGGTCGCGGCCTCGGATCAGTGCTGGTGTTCCTTCTTCGGCTGGGGTGTCGTGGTGAGGGTGAATGCGGCGGTACGGACGACATCGGCGTGCTTGAAGTCCAGGAACAGGCGGTAGGTCCCGGGGCCCGGAACCGCCGTGTGGAAGGTGACTTCGGGGCCCGAGGGCGTGGTGCCGTCGCCGGGTTCGCCGTTGGGGTGGACGTGGACGTACGCGAGGTCTCCCGCGCGCAGGATGACGAGGTGGCCGAAAGCCGCCAGGTACGGCTGCAGATCCGTCACGGCCTCGCCGTTCTTGCGCACGGTGAGCGTCAGCAGATCGCCCTCGGCACGCAACTCACCGGCCACGGTCACCTGATAGCCGTCGACGTCGATGGCGCGGTTCACCGCCGGAACCGGCTGTGGCGCATAGTGTCCCGCGATCGCCAGATCGGCGCCGAGGGTGATGGTGCGGCCGAGTGCGCGCGGTGCGATATCGGTGAACACCCGATAGGCCCCGGCTTCGGGGAGGTCCAGCTGAATCGCCCACGTGCCGTCTGCTTCCCGCCGCGGGTGTACGTGCCAGAACCCCGTCAGCTCGCGACGCGCCACGATCAGGTGCAGTTCGCGATCGTGAATCGCGTCGAACTCGGTCACTGCCGACCCGTCCGGGCCGAGAATCCGGAATCGGAAGTCGATCTTGCCGGGCTCGGCGATCGTGGTCTCGAGGTCGAGGGTGTACCCGTCCTGCGTAATCCGCAGGCCCCCGGGCAGACCCGCATCGTGCCCAGCTGTGTGTGTGCCGTGTCCGGCGTGTGCGCCACCGCCGTGTTCGGTGTGGGCCTCGTGTCCTTCATGGGCGCCACCCTGCGGCGCGTGACCGCTGTGCAGGGCGTGCGCACCGCCGCCGTGTTCCGCATGTCCGCCGTGCGTGGTGCCCTGTTCGACGTGACCGGGCTGGGCTGCGGGGTCGACGTGTGTGGTGTGTCCGGCGTGGGCGTTGGTGGTCATCGTTTCGCCTCTCTCAGTTCGCTGTGCGTTGATAGGAACATATACCCCTGGGGGGTATAGGGTAAAGAGTGGAAGCCCTGTGAGCTGTGCCACCGTGGATGCCGAATCCGGTTGTGTCGAGAGACGCGATACAGGCGAACTTCTGGCCGTGTAGGTGGTGGCGGGGTGAAGGCGAGGATTGTCGCGGGTGCGGATGTGGGCAGCGCGAACCTCGCGTTCACGTCCCGAACCGGGCGGAGTGGGCTCGCGCTGAATCGAGGGCAGTGCGACGGGCTACCCGTTCGGGGGCGCGACCAAGCGGCCCGGATCCGCTGGGCTCAGGCGGAGAGTACGAGCTCGGTGGCGACGGCAGTGTCGTATCGAGCCCAGATCACGTCGACCAGCGCGGAGTGCGCTCCGATGACATCGGCATGCACGACCTCGGGCGCGGCCGCGACCAGCCGGTCGGTGAGCAGCCCCGGCGCCAGAAACCACGGCGCGACGACGATGCGTTCGGCTCCGCGCGCCCGCAGCTGATCCACGGCACGCTCGATACCGGGTTCGACTGTCGCGAAGCACATTTCAGTAGGGCAGCCGGTCACGGCGGCCAGTCGTCGAGCCACCACCGCGGTCCGCCGATTGGCCGCGGCATCGCGCGAACCGACAGCGGCGACGGCGATTCCGACCGGAGTATCACGCAACGGATCGGTTGCGGCAGCGAACGCACCGGGAACAGCGGGGACCAACGGTGTGACCAGGGCGGGGAACAGGGGAAGACGGCACGAGAGTGCGACTCGGTCGGCCACCGCCGCGATGAGCAGTGGATCGGGGCCGAGTACCGCTGTTTGGGTGAGTTGCAGCCGGGAATGACGGCGGCCGGCCTCGGCCAGTAGCGCCGGAAGGTCGACGCGCGCGTGAAAAGCGTTGCCCAGCAGGAGCGGAACGACGATCACGTCGGTGTGGCCCTGGGCGGCGAGGTCGTCGACCACCTCGTCCACCGTGGGCGTGCTGAGATCCAGAAAAGCCAGCCGGACCGGGATGTCGGGCCGGGCAGCGGCAACGTCGGCGACCACGGCCGCCATGGTCGCCGCCGAACGCGGATCGCGGCTGCCGTGGGCAACCGCGATCAACGCGGGCCCGCCTGCGCCGCGCGGCACCGGAACGGCACCACGCGGCGGAGCGGGCAGGCGATACATCAGACCGCGGTACCGACCTCGACCGAGGTCAGCACGTCGCCGACCAGGCCGGCCGCGAGCGTGTTGCCACCGGCGGGGTCGATCAGCAGGAACGACCCGGTGTGCCGGTTGGTGCGGTAGTCGTCGGCCGGGATCGGCTCGGCCAAGCGCAGCGAGACGCGACCGATGTCGTTGAGCTCCAGCGACTCCGGGCTGGGCTGTGCGGTGAGCGTCTGCTCGTCGAACCGCTCCACAAGCGCGCCGACGATGGCCTGGGTGGTCTTGGCGCCGTGCTTGAGCAGCAGCCGGGCGCCGGGACGCAGACCCTTGTCACCGAGCCAGCACACAGTCGCGTCGAAGGTGTCGATCGACTCCGGCGCGTCGTGCACCGAGGCGATGATGTCGCCGCGCGAGATGTCGACCTCGTCGGCCAGGATCAGCGTCACGCTGCGCCCGACCTGCGCGACGGCCAGTTCGCCGTCCGGGGTGTCGATGCGCTCGACGGTGGTCTTCTTACCCGAGGGCAGCACCACGATCTCGTCGCCGGGCGACACCGAACCGGCCGCGATCTGACCCGCGTAACCCCGGTAGTCGGGGTATTCGGCGGTGCGCGGACGGATCACGTACTGCACCGGGAAACGCAGACCCAGCGCGTGCGTGCCGGTCGAATCAGCGTCCACCGGAACGGACTCGAGGTGCTCGATCAGCGACGGGCCGTTGTAGTACGGGGTGTTCTCGGAGCGGCTGGCGATATTGTCGCCGTGCAGCGCCGAGACCGGGATCTCGATGACGTCCTCGGAAGCCCAGCCCAGCTTCGAGGTGAGCTCGTTGAACTCGGCGGAGATCTCGGCGAACACCTCGGCCGGATTGTCGACGAGGTCGATCTTGTTCACCGCGAGCACCAGACGCGGCACACCGAGCAGTGCCAGCACGGCCGCATGGCGACGGGTCTGCTCGATGACGCCCTTGCGCGCGTCGGTCAGCAGGATCACCAGCTGCGCGGTGGACGCGCCCGACACCGTGTTGCGGGTGTACTGCACGTGCCCCGGCGTATCGGCCAGCACGAAAGACCGCTTGGGCGTGGCGAAGTAGCGGTACGCCACGTCGATGGTGATGCCCTGCTCACGCTCGGCGCGCAAGCCGTCGACGAGCAGCGACAGGTCCGGCGTGGACAGTCCACGGTCGACCGATGCGCGGGTGACCGCGTCGATCTGATCGGCCAGCACGGACTTCGTGTCGTAGAGCAGCCGTCCGACCAGCGTGGACTTGCCATCGTCGACAGAACCGGCGGTGGCCAGCCTCAATAGGTCGGACATCAGAAATAACCCTCTCGCTTGCGGTCTTCCATGGCGGCTTCCGAGACACGGTCGTCGCCGCGAGTGGCGCCACGCTCAGTAAGTCGTGACGCCGCGACCTCGGCCAGGATGGCCTGGTTGTCGGCGGCGTCGGAGATGATGGCGCCGGTGGTGGAACCGTCGCCGACGGTGCGGTAGCGCACCGAACGGGTCTCGAGGACCTCGTTCTCGTTCGGGCCGCCCCACACGCCGGGGGTCATCCACATGCCGTCGCGGGAGTACACCGGACGTTCGTGCGCGTAGTAGATCGACGCCAGGTCGATGTCCTCGCGGGCGATGTAGCGCCAGATGTCGAGCTCGGTCCAGTTGCTCAGCGGGAACACCCGCACGTGCTCACCCGGCGCGTGCTTGCCGTTGTAGAGGTTCCACAGCTCGGGGCGCTGACGCTTCGGATCCCACTGCCCGAAGGCGTTGCGCAGCGAGAAGATCCGCTCCTTGGCGCGCGAGCGCTCCTCGTCGCGACGACCGCCGCCGAAGACCGCGTCGAAGCGGTGCTCGGTGATGGCGTCGAGCAGCGGCACGGTCTGCAGCGGGTTACGGATGCCGTCGGGACGCTCGGTCAGGCGGCCGTCGGCCAGGTACTCCTCGACCGAGGCCACGTGCAGGCGCAGACCGTAGCGCTCGACCACCTTGTCGCGGAATTCGAGCACCTCGTCGAGGTTGTGGCCGGTGTCCACGTGCAGCAGTGTGAACGGCAGCGGCGCGGGCCAGAAGGCCTTGAGCGCCAGGTGCAGCAGGACGGTGGAGTCCTTGCCGCCGGAGAACAGGATCACGGGACGCTCGAACTCGCCCGCGACCTCACGGAAGATGTGGATCGCCTCGGATTCCAGCGCCGCGAGGGTGTCGAACTCGGTGAGGCCGAGTTCGCGTTCGGTGGTGTTGGTACTCACAGGCTCACTCCCGGTGGTGGTGATGGTCATGATTGGTGCAATCCGCATTCGGTCTTGGCGATACCGGCCCAGCGGCCGCTGCGCGGATCGGACCCCGGCTCGGGCTTGCGCGTGCACGGCGCGCAGCCGATGGACGGGTAACCCTCCTCCACCAGGGGATTGACGAGAATGCCGTTGGCCTCGATGTAGGCCTGCATCTCGTCGTCGGACCACGGTGCGATCGGGTTGATCTTCACCAGGCCGAAGGCTTCGTCGAACGAGATCAGCGGCGCGTTGGCGCGGGTGGGCGCCTCGACGCGGCGGATGCCGGTGATCCACGCGTTGTAGCCGCTCAGCGACTTCTTCAGCGGGACCACCTTGCGCAGCCGGCAGCATTCGGCGGCGTCACGGGCGAACAGATCCTTGCCGAGCAGTTCGTCCTGCTCTGCGACGCTCGCCTCGGGGCGCACGTTCACCACGTTCACCCCGTACACGGCCTCGACCGCGTCGCGGGTGCCGATGGTCTCGGCGAAGTGGTAGCCGGTGTCGAGGAACAGCACGTCCACACCGGGACGGGTCTGCGCGGCCAGGTGGACCAGCACACCGTCCTGCATGTTCGAGGCGACGATGTAGCCGTTGCCGAAGACCTTGTCGGTCCAGGCGATCAGGTCGGCGGGCGAGGCATCGGGGCCCAGCTCGGCCGCACCCTGCTCGGCGAGCGCGCGCAATTCGGCCTCGGACAGTTTGGCCGCGAGATTCGTGGTCACAGTGGGGATCTCCTCATCGACTATCGGAGGTCGGCCTCGTCGGCGCGCACAGCCCACACCGCGAAGCGTTCCCCGGATTCCCGGTTCTTGACGAAGTTGCGGACGACGCGATCGATGTAGTCACCGAGCTCGACGCTGGTCACCTTGTGCTGACGCAACTTCCGGCCGAACGCGCTGTCCAGGCCGAGGCTGCCACCGAGATGAACCTGGAAACCCTCCACCTGATTCCCGGTGCCGTCGTCGACGAGCTGGCCCTTGAAGCCGATGTCGGCGATCTGGGACCGGCCGCACGAGTTCGGGCAGCCGTTGATGTTGATGGTGATCGGCACGTCGAGTTCGGCGTTGATGTCGGCCAGGCGCTGCTCGAGTTCGGGTGCGAGCACCTGCGAGCGCTTGCGGGTCTCGACGAAGGACAGCTTGCAGAACTCGATGCCACTGCAGGCGAGGAGGTTTCGACGCCAGACCGAGGGGCGGGCCTGCAGGCCGAGCGGTTCGAGTTCGTCGATCAGCGCGTCGACCTGGTCGTCGGGGATGTCGAGGACGATCAGCTTCTGGTACGGGGTGAAGCGGATGCGATCCGAGCCGTACTTCTCGGCGGCGTCGGCGACCTTGCTCAGGATGGTGCCCGAGACGCGACCGGCGATGGGGGAGAAGCCGACGGAGTTCAGGCCGTTGCGCAGCTTCTGGACACCGACGTGGTCGATGGGCTTGGCCGGCTGCGCGGGTGCGGGACCGTCGATGAGCTTGCGCTTGAGGTACTCGTCCTCGAGCACCTGACGGAACTTCTCGATGCCCCAGTCCTTGATCAGGAACTTCAGGCGGGCCTTGGTGCGCAGGCGGCGGTAGCCGTAGTCGCGGTAGAGCGAGACGACCGCTTCCCACACATCGGGGACCTCTTCGAGGGGCACGAAAGCGCCGACGCGCTGAGCCAGCATCGGGTTGGTGGACAGGCCGCCGCCGACCCAGAGATCGAGGCCGGGGCCGTGCTCGGGGTGGTTCACACCGACGAAGGCGATGTCGTTGATCTCGTGCACCACGTCCTGCTGGCCCGAGATCGCGGTCTTGAACTTGCGGGGAAGGTTCGAGTACTCCTTCTTCCCGATGTAGCGCTTGACGATCTCGTCGATCGCCCAGGTGGGGTCGATGATCTCGTCGAGCGACTCGCCGGCGAGCGGCGAACCGAGCACCACGCGCGGGCAGTCGCCGCACGCCTCGGTGGTGTGCAGCCCGACCGACTCGAGCCGGCGCCAGATCTCCGGGACGTTCTCGACCTCGATCCAGTGGTACTGGACGTTCTCGCGGTCGGACAGGTCGGCGGTGTCGCGGCCGAACTCGGTGGAGATCTGGCCGACCGTGCGCAGCTGGGCGGCGGAGAGCGCACCGCCGTCGCACCGCACCCGCATCATGAAGTACTTGGCTTCGAGCAGGTCGATGTTGTCGTCGTCGGTGAAGGTGCCGTCGTAGCCCTCTTCACGCTGGGTGTAGAGACCCCACCAGCGGAAACGGCCACGCAGGTCGGCTTTGTCGATCGAGTCGAAGCCGCCCTTGGCGTAGATGTTCTCGATGCGCGAACGCACGTTGAGCGGGTTGTCGTCCTTCTTGGACTGCTCGTTCGGGTTCAGCGGCTCGCGGTAGCCGAGGGCCCACTGGCCTTCGGACCGGCGGCGGACCGGCTTGCCGGTGCGGGCGCGCGGTGCGACCGGGGCATCGGTGCTCGGGCGGGCCGGGCGCTGGGCAGCTGAACGCTCAGTGCGGGCCTGCGCCGTCGACTGTTCGGTCGAACCGGCGTCGGTGCTCGACGTCATGGGTGGTCGCTCCTGCGGGGGTGTTGGGACATCCGTGCTGAAGGCGCGAGGGGCTGGCTCGCGTCAGGGGAGTCAGCGGGCCGATGAAAGTCGAAGGCACCGGGGGATACCCGGGCGTGGACGCCGCTGCGCTACCGGTGGAAACCGGGCCGACAACAGGCGCTGCAGACACGCTGGAAGTCGACGTGGCGACGGGCCACGAGTCGTACTCCAGTTGCGTGCATGTGCCTATTGTGCCACGTCAGCCTGGTCGTTCCGACCGCAAGGAGATATTTCCCGCACTTTTGGGGGAAATTCCCTGGACGGCCGTCCTGTTCTGTGACGGGGGTCATAGCCCGCCGTCCGGAACCGGCCTGTGATACGCCCGCGCGGGCAGGTGTGCGGTGCCGCACAGCGCGGTTGACCTGGATCGCACTCGAGGTTGCACAGTAGTGCCATGAGCAATGACGCCACCGCCGCCGGTCAGACCCCTGCCGATCTCGCTACCGAACTCGCTGCCATCCGCGCCGTCGTCGACACCATCGCGCACGCCCAGGCCAACGAACTGGCCGAGGAGTTCGTCGCTGTCTTCAGGGAGGACGCCATCTGGACCACCGGTCACGGCAAGCGGCTGTTCGGGCGCCCGGCCATCGCCGAGTTCACGGCGCAGGTGCTGCCAGGGGCCACGACCCACGGCACCGCGACCTACGAGGTCGAGCACGTGCTGTTCCTGCGGCCCGATGTCGCCGCCGTCAAGATCCGCCAGAGCTACTTCACTCTCGACGGCGAGTTGTCCGGGCAGGGCACGCCGATGTACGTGATGACCAAGGAAGACGGCGCCTGGGTGCTCACCGCCAACCAGAACACGCCCGTCGTGACGGACTGACGTGCGAGGGGCCGGGCGGGGCGCGCTACCAGGGCCCGGCAGACTGGAGGGGTGACTACCAGCGCTGCTTCCGGGGTTCCCGGCGTGACACCGGCCGATGCCGATCGGCCGGTGCTGCGCGATTTCGGAAGCGGCGCGTTCGGGGTGTACGTGCACGTGCCGTTCTGTGCCACGCGTTGCGGGTACTGCGACTTCAACACCTATACGGCGGGGGAGCTCGGTACTTCGGCGTCGCCGCAGTCGTGGCTGGAGGCGTTGCGCGGCGAGCTCGCGACCGCCGCGGCCGAGTTCGGTGCCCTGCCGAGCGCGACGCCCGCGGTGTCGACGATCTTCGTCGGCGGCGGGACACCGTCGCTGCTCGGTGGTGACGGGCTGGCATCGGTTCTCGATGCCGTGCGGGCCAACTTCACCCTGGCCGCCGACGCCGAGGTGACCACCGAATCCAACCCGGAATCCACCTCGCCCGAGTTCTTCGATCGGCTCCGCGCGGCGGGCTACACCCGGATCTCGCTCGGCATGCAGTCCGCCGCACAGCACGTGCTGAAAGTGCTCGACCGCACGCACACGCCGGGCCGCGCGGTCGCCGCGGCGAAAGAGGCGCGCGCGGCCGGGTTCGATCACGTGAACCTCGATCTGATCTACGGCACCCCGGGCGAGACCGATGCCGATCTGGATCTGAGTCTGGACGCGGTGCTGGCCGCCGGTGTCGATCATGTCTCCGCCTACTCCCTGATCGTCGAGGACGGAACCGCGCTGGCACGCAAGGTCCGCCGTGGTGAACTGCCCGCACCCGACGACGATGTCCTCGCCGCCCGCTACGAACGCATCGATGCCCGCCTCGCCGACGCCGGTCTGACCTGGTACGAGGTCTCCAATTGGGCCGCGAGCGATGCCGCCCGCTGTCAGCACAACCTGGGCTACTGGGACGGTGGTGACTGGCTCGGCGCCGGCCCCGGCGCGCACAGCCATGTCGGCGGCGTTCGCTGGTGGAACGTCAAGCACCCCGCCCGCTACGCCGACCGCGTGGCCCTCGGCGGTCTCCCCGCCGCAGGCTGGGAGGCCCTCACCGACGACGAGCGCTACACCGAACACCTCATGCTCACCGTCCGCCTCCGCACCGGCCTGCCGCTCGCGGATCTAGCCCCCTCGGCAAGCTCGGCCCTCGACCGCATCCTGGCCGACGGCCTGGCCCGCGTCACCGGCGACAACCTGGTCCTCACCGACCGTGGCCGCCTCCTCGCCGACGGCATCGTCCGCGACCTCCTCACCTGACCACTTCAGGGGTCGCGGGAGCCATTCTCGGCTGATCGACGGGCTGCTGAACCAGTCGGAGAATCGCGCGAGTGGTGATGTCATCGTGATCTGAATTTCGAGATTTCCCGGGCTTGGGATCGCATCCAAAGATTGCCCGGTCATCCTGGTGTAATCCACCAATGCACACCTGGTGAGAGGCCCGGAACAGCGGGGTGCTCTAAGAGTATGTTCGGTGGGTTCGGGGTGGAAGATAACGATTAGGGGCGTAGGCTTCGGCTCGATCCTAGGGAGTTATATGTCCACCGAACGGCACATCACCCTCGTCCACGAGCAGAGCGAATTCGCTGAAGCGCGCTCCGCTGAGAAGGCGGAGAACGCTCGTCAATGCGCGGTCGCCGCGCGGACGGTCGCTTCGCACTCGAACGACGCCGAAGATTGCACGTCGCTGCTGGCGATGTTGGGTCTCGACGCCCTCGCGGGCAAGCAGGTCGGCGCCCCCGACTCCGCCGCTCGCTGCGGCGCTGCTGCCCGAGTCTGATCCGGCACCGGCCGCCCGGCTCGGGCGGCCACTGCCGACGCCTTCGTCGACGCGCTGACATCGCCGTCAGCCCCGAGTCGTCGTCGAGCGCTGCTCGACCGGCGAGTAGTCATCGCCACCACCGATCACCCCACCGGCTATCGCCGGTCGTGGCGCACCGAGTAGTTCCGCGGTGTTCGCGAGCGTGATCAAGTACTCCGGCAGTCCGCGCACGGCGTCGATGCCCGGCGCGGGCGCCGCCGGCGGTCCTCCTCCGCAATGGAAGTAGCGATCGACCGACCTGGCTGTGGCGTGCCCCGACGGCGGGTCGACGCCGATGGCCGGGCCCGTCGATCCTGGAACGCTCTGCCCGATACCCGCCCTCGACGCGTCGTGCCGGCCGGGCGGTCGGTACCGCGGTGCCCCACCCCATATCCGGTCACCGCCTCCGCTCGTGCTGCCGCTCGGCCCCATGCGCCCAGCCGCTGGGCCGGCAGCGGGAGTGCGGCCCGCGGAGATCACCCCGGGGTCGACAGCCGCCGCAGAAGCCCCCGCGGGCGCTGTGCGCAACCCCGCGCCGACAGGTGTCGTCAACGCAGCCGTACCGCTCGGCGCTGCCGCGCCGGTGGCACCAGACGAAGCCGAGGTCACCGCCGTAGCGCTGCCTGGGCGTGCCGTGCGGTCACCGGATTCCACCGATCTGCCGTCGAGCAGGTCTTGACCGTCGATCGGAACTCCCGTGCCGCGACCATCGCGCCCCACCTTCTCCGAGTCGCCGATCGCTGCGTGCACGGCTGAACTCTCCTCGGACGCGGCGGACAAGTTCTGGCCGCTACCGGCGGAAACCTCGACCGGCGACAGCGCGCGCCGCTCGTCTCGCGATTGCCCCACGGTGCCGATCAGTAATTGCCGATCGCTCGGCTCGCCGGAGTCGAACGACCGAAGTGGCATGGGCAGCACCGGAATGCGAGCGACCAACTCCGCGAACGGCAACACGTATCGCTGCCGCATCGCCGCTCGCGCATCCTCCTCCGCGGCCGAAGCCGCACCGTGCGCCGATGCTGAGCCCATGGCGTGTACGGCCCCACTCGCCGACCACGCCGTGGCGCCGATTTCCTCGGCAACCGGTGACCCGACCGCGTACTTGGTCGCCACGATCGCCTCGGCAGCCGCTCGAATCACGCCCGGCAAATCCTCCAGCGCGGCAGTCAGGTCGTGCGCTCGTGCGACGTAGTCGTCGATCGCGGATCCGGCCGCGGCGGCACCCGCGCCCGACCAAGCCGACGCCAGCGACCCATCCACTGCGTGCCGGAATGCGCGTAGACCCTCGTCCCACCACCGCGCGATCTGCTCGAACCTGTCGGCTTGCGCCAACGCGTCGGTCACCTCGAGCGCCCCGAATGCCGCGACGATCTCCCGATGTCGCCAAGAATGCGTGTTCTCCCCGCCGCCGGGAACACCCGATTTCGTGGCGTCGCTCGAATAGTCCGGATATGTGTTCTCGCTACGAATGCCGCTCGGCTCGGGGCCTGTCACGCTGACACCGAAGAAATATGTTGTCCCGCAGAGGTTTCCGACAACCGAAGTCGATCAGCCCACTCTTCGTCGGCAACTACCATCAGATCGCGCGCAGCCCGGAAAGATTGCCGAATGTCGTCCACGATCTGTGAATGCGCGTCCAATACGGCAGTGACGCTGTTCTCGTTCGCCGCCGCGACGGAACGCAATCGCGCGACCAATGTGCGCCCGGACACCAACCGCGCGTCTCCCTCGCCCAGCCCCCAGCGCTCCTGATCGCCGATTTCCACGGCAAGTGCCCGTATCCGTGCGATTGCCCGCAGAAATTCCACACACGCACCGTCGATCCGGGCGAACTCCGCCGGCCGCACCGCGACCGCGCTCGAACCGACTTGCCCCGCTTCGCCGACCCCACCCGGATACACCACAGTTCCCCTCCCGTGCACTCTGTAGTCAGCTGAAAACAGCTGGTAGACCCCCTGATTCAGTCCCGAAATCTACGCCCGGCGCTCGAGCCCGACAACCCTCGAAACCGCAACTGTGGATAACTCGGGCCTGTGGACAACCCTGGCGCGGGGCTCGACCGAGCCGACAGGGCGAACACCGCCCCCGAAGCCGGAGATTCCCGCATGACGGTTCGATGCCGGACCGCCGTGCGATCCAGGGATCGGCGACAAGACAATTAGACTGGACAACAAGACGCTGCGAGCGTCGGCGTGCGACCCTGTGCGAACGCAGCACGGGTAGGCGTGATGTACCAGGCACGAGCGAGGAAGGTGGGGTCGATGGCGTCGAGTACCGAGGATCGACGTTTCGAGGTCCTGCGAGCGATCGTCGCGGACTACGTCGCCACCAAGGAACCGATCGGTTCAAAGTCCCTCGTGGAACGGCACCACCTCGGCGTTTCCAGCGCCACCATCCGCAACGACATGGCGGTGCTGGAGGCCGAGGGTTACATCACCCAGCCGCACACGAGCTCGGGCCGTATTCCCACCGACAAGGGCTACCGCGAGTTCGTCGACCGGATCGCCGAGGTGAAACCGCTCTCGGGCGCCGAACGCCGGGCGATCATGGAATTCCTCGAATCCGGGGTCGACCTCGACGACGTCTTGCGTCGCGGCGTGCGCCTGCTGGCCCAGCTCACGCGCCAGGTCGCTGTGGTGCAGTACCCCACCGTCTCGGCCTCGATCGTGCGCCACATCGAGGTCGTCGCGCTCAACCCGGCCCGGCTGTTACTCGTGGTGATCACCGACACCGGCCGCGTCGACCAGCGCATCGTCGACCTGGGCGCGGTGATCTCCGACGAGGACCTGGCCGCCGTGCGCGGCCTGCTCGGCGGGGCCATGGACGGCAAGCTGCTGTCGGTGGCCAGCGCGTCGGTGGCCGGTGTGCCGGAGCGCGCACCGGCCAAGATCCGCGACGTGCTGGTCCGGGTCTCGACCGTCCTGGTGGAGACGCTGGTCGAGCACCCCGAAGAACGCCTGGTCCTCGGCGGCACGGCCAATCTCACCCGCAATGTCGCCGATTTCGGCTTCCCCGGCTCCCTGCGCACTGTGCTGGAAGCCCTGGAAGAACAGGTCATCGTGCTCAAATTGCTCGCCGCGGCCCAGCAGCCGGGCCAGGTGATGGTGCAGATCGGCGAGGAGACCCAGGTCGAGCAGATGCGCGGCACCTCCGTCGTCTCCACCGGCTACGGTGCGGCGGGCGCCGTGCTGGGCGGTATGGGTGTGCTCGGCCCGACCCGCATGGACTACCCCGGCACCATGGCATCCGTCGCGACGGTTGCCCGCTACATCGGCGAGGTGCTCGCCGAAAGGTGAAGCCAGCTCGGGATCCACGACAACCGGACTGTTAGGGTCGATACTTCGGCCGGTAAAGTTGAGTGGATTCGACTAAAGGATGCGCCCGGCGCTCGGCCGGCCCACACCGACCAAGGACTAGAGAACTCACGTGGCACGGGATTACTACGGACTGCTCGGCGTCGGCAAGAACGCCACCGACCAGGAGCTCAAGCGCGCTTACCGCAAGCTGGCCCGCGAACTGCACCCCGATGTGAACCCAGACGAGGGCGCGCAGGCCCGCTTCAAGGAAGTCTCCACCGCCTACGAGGTGCTGACCGACCCCGAGAAGCGCCGGATCGTCGACCTCGGCGGTGACCCGCTCGAAAACGGCGGCGGCGGAGCAGGATTCAACGGTGCGGGCTTCGGCGGCCTCGGCGACGTCTTCGAGGCGTTCTTCGGCGGGATGAGCGGCCAGGGCGGTGGCCAGCGCAAGCCGCGCGGCCGCGTGCAGCCCGGCGCCGACTCGCTGATCCGCACCCGGCTGAGCCTGGCCGAATGCGCGGTCGGCGTCACCAAGCATCTGACCGTCGACACCGCGATCCTTTGCGATGTCTGCGTGGGCTCGGGCACCAACGGCAACTCCAAGCCGGTGCGCTGTGAGACCTGCGACGGCGCGGGCGAGGTGCAGTCGGTGCAGCGCTCGTTCCTCGGCCAGGTGCTCACCTCGCGGCCCTGCCCCACCTGCCGTGGCGCGGGCGAGACCATCCCCGACCCCTGCAACAAGTGCGGTGGCGACGGCCGCGTGCGCGCCCGTCGCGAGATCGCCGCGCCCATCCCGGCCGGTGTCGCCAGCGGCATGCGGGTTCGCCTGGCGGCGCAGGGCGAGGTGGGCCCCGGTGGCGGCCATGCCGGTGACCTCTACGTCGAGGTCGTCGAGCAGCCGCACGACACCTTCGTGCGCGACGGCGACGACCTGCACTGCACCGTCCGGGTGCCGATGGTCGACGCGATCCTCGGGACCACCGTGGTCGTCGACACCATCCTCGACGGCCCCACCGAACTCACCATCGCGGCGGGCACCCAGCCCGGCGAGGTCATCCAGCTGCGGGCGCACGGCATGCCGCGCCTGCGTTCGGGTGCGCGCGGTGACCTGCTCGCCCACCTCGACATCGTCGTGCCGAACAAGCTCGACGGCAGGCAGACCGATCTGCTGCGCAAGTTCAAGGGCATGCGGGACAAGGATCGCGCCGAGGTGATGTCGACCCAGTCCGAGCACAACAGCGGTCTGTTCGCCCGGCTGCGCGCGTCGTTCAGCGGGCGCTGAGCCCGTGGCCGCGACGGTCTTCTATCTCGACGAGGTCCCCGAGCCGGGCGCTGTCGCGGTGCTGGACGGCCCCGAAGGCCGCCATGCCGCGACCGTGCGCCGGATCAAGGTCGGCGAACCGATCACCCTGTCCGATGGGCACGGTGTGCTGGCCGACTCGGAAGTCGTTGCGGCCCAGAAGGACCGGCTCGAACTGGCGGTCCGTGACCGTCGGATCGCCGCGCCGCCCACCCCGGCGGTGACCGTGGTGCAGGCGCTGCCCAAGTCGGATCGCTCCGAGCTGGCCGTCGAATTGATGACCGAGGCCGGCGCGGACCTGATCGTCCCGTGGCAGGCCGCACGCTGCGTCGCGAACTGGGAAGCCAAGGCCGCCAAGGGCATCGAGAAGTGGCGTGCGGCGGCGAAATCCGCGGCCCGCCAATCCCGTCGCGCCTACATTCCCGAGATCGCCGGCCTGCACCGCACCCGCGACCTGGTGGAACTGGTGCGAAAAGCCAAGGCGGACGGCGCGATCGTCGCGGCCCTGCACGAATCCGGCGCGGGCAGATTCACCGAACTGCCGCTGGCCGAGGCGAGCGAAGTGGTGCTGATCGTCGGCCCCGAAGGCGGCCTCGACGATGCCGAGCTGGCCGCGCTCGCGGAGGCGGGAGCCGACATCGTGCTCCTCGGCCCGACCGTCCTGCGCACCTCCACCGCGGCGGCCGTCGCGCTCGGTGCGCTGGGGGCGCTGACCTCACGCTGGTGAGGCAGGAGTGGGCCGTCCGGAATCGGGTATTCCGACGTGGTCGCGAACGGCATACCACGGGCACATTTTTAACCACTGTGCGGTGTCAGTGCCCGGCGGTAAACTGATCTCATCGAACACCAGGTCGAAACCGGAAGCAGGCTGTAGCCACTTTTGAAGAACTCAGGCGAGATCGGCAATCCCGTATCAGACATCGGCGCAGGCGGTAACAATGCTGGTCCCGCCGCGCGGACCGTGCGTTCCAGCATCGAGCTCGCCCCGGAGTCGGTTTTCGGTTTCCTCGGCTCGGCCGACCAGAACCTGCGGCAGCTGGAGAAACTCCTCCCGGCCGACATCCATGTCCGCGGCAACACCGTCACCATCACCGGCAAGGCGGGCGATGTGGCGCTGGCCGAGCGGGTCATCGAGCAGCTCGTGGCGCTGACCGGCCGCAACCGGGTGATCACGCCCGAGGCGGTTCGCCACACCATCTCGATGCTCACCGACGAGGGCGTGTCCGAATCGCCCGCCGAGGTGCTGAGCCTGGACATCCTGTCGCGGCGGGGCAAGATCATCCGCCCCAAGACGCTGAACCAGAAGCGCTATGTCGACGCGATCGATGACAACACCATCGTGTTCGGCATCGGCCCCGCGGGCACCGGCAAGACCTACCTGGCCATGGCCAAGGCGGTGCAGGCCCTGCAGTCCAAGCAGGTCACCCGCATCATCCTGACCAGGCCCGCGGTCGAGGCGGGCGAGCGGCTCGGCTTCCTGCCGGGCACCCTCAACGACAAGATCGACCCGTACCTGCGCCCGCTCTACGACGCCCTGCACGACATGATGGACCCCGAAGCCATTCCCAAGCTGATGGCGTCCGGTGTCATCGAGGTCGCGCCGCTGGCGTACATGCGTGGTCGCAGCCTCAACGATTCGTTCATCATTCTCGACGAGGCGCAGAACACCACGGCCGAGCAGATGAAGATGTTCCTCACCCGCCTCGGCTTCGGTTCGCGGATGGTGGTCACCGGTGACATCTCGCAGGTCGACCTGCCCAACGGGCAGCGCTCGGGCCTGCGAGCGGCCGCGGAGATCCTCACCGATATCGATGACATCCACTTCTCGGAGCTCACCAGCGCCGACGTGGTCCGTCACCGGCTGGTCTCCGACATCGTCGACGCCTACGACCGCTTCGAATCCGAGACCCGCGCGGTGCCGGGCCCGCACTACCCGGGCAATCGCGCCCAGCGCAGGGCCGCAGGTCGCAGCGACCGGCGCTGACGTGCTCAGGGCCCATGTGCCGACCGGGGTCGCACCCTCTGGTCAGTCCAGAATCGGGGCGGGACACGATCGAGCTGGCCCGATGCCGCTCCCGGCGGCGTCGGGCCAGCACCGTACCCTGAACAGGTGAGCATCGAGATCGCCAACGAATCGGGCATGGACGTTCCCGAAGAAGACCTGGTCAGCGTCGCACGCTTCGTGATCGGCCGGATGGACGTCCATCCTGCCGCCGAACTGTCGATGGTGCTCGTCGATCTCGACACCATGGCCGACCTGCACGTGCGCTGGATGGACCTGCCCGGTCCCACCGACGTGATGTCGTTCCCGATGGACGAGCTCGAGCCCGGCGGTCGTCCCGACAGCCCGGAGCCCGGCCCGTCCATGCTCGGTGACATCGTGCTGTGCCCGGAGTTCGCGATGGGTCAGGCGCAGAAGGCAGACCATTCGCTCGATCACGAGCTGGCCCTGCTCACCGTGCACGGCGTGCTCCACCTGCTCGGCTACGACCATGCCGAGCCGGAGGAGGAGAAGGAGATGTTCGCGTTGCAGGCCCAGCTGCTCGAGGAGTGGTACGTGAGCCTGCGCGAGGAACAGCGCCGCGCCGAGCTGGCCGAGCGTGACGACCGTCTACTCGGCAAGGCAGGTTTCACCGCACCCGGTGAAGGCCCCGCGTGACAGCACTGACCCTGATCCCGCTGGCGATCGTGTTGATCGGTATCGGCGGGGTGTTCGCGGGCGTGGACTCGGCACTGAACACGGTGTCACGGGCCAGGCTCGACGACATGGTCCGCGAGGAGCGCCCCGGCGCCGCGCGACTGCGCAAGATCGTCGACGACCGTCCGCGCTATGTGAATCTCGTTGTCCTGCTGCGTATTCTGTGCGAGATCACTGCCACGGTGCTGCTGGCGGCGGCGACGCTCGACCTGTGGAACGAGAGTACGGCGCTGCTGGTCACCGCCGCGCTGATGGTCGTTGTCTCCTACGTCGTGATCGGCGTCGGCCCGCGTACTCTCGGCCGCCAGCACGCCTATTCGATCGCGTTGGCCGCCGCCGTGCCGCTGCAGATCATCGGCGCGGTGCTCAGCCCGGTCAGCCGCCTGCTGATTCTGCTCGGCAACGCGATCACCCCCGGTAAGGGATTTCGCAACGGCCCCTTCGCTTCCGAGATCGAGCTGCGCGAGGTGGTCGACATGGCCCGCGAGCGCGGCGTGGTGGCCGACGACGAACGCCGGATGATCCAGTCGGTCTTCGAACTCGGCGACACTCCGGCTCGCGCGGTGATGGTGCCGCGCACCGAGATGGTGTGGATCGAGGACGACAAGACCGCCGCCCAGGCGATGTCACTGGCGGTGCGATCGGGCCATTCCCGGATTCCGGTGATCGGCGAGAACGTCGACGATATCCGCGGCGTGGTCTACCTGAAAGACCTTGTGCCCTACGCCGATCGCGCCCGCAAGGTGTCGGTGGGCGATGTCATGCGGCCCGCGAACTTCGTCCCCGATTCCAAGCCGCTCGACGAACTGCTCGACGAGATGCAGCGACGCCGCAATCACATGGCGCTGCTGGTCGACGAGTACGGCGGTATCGCGGGACTGGTGACCATCGAGGACGTGCTCGAGGAGATCGTTGGTGAGATCGCCGACGAATACGACACCGACGAGACCCCGCCCGTGGAGGACCTCGGCGACGGGCGCTACCGCGTCTCGTCGCGGCTGTCGGTGGAAGACCTGGGGGAGCTGTACGGCCTCGACATCGAGGACGACGACGTGGACACGGTGGGCGGGCTGCTCGCTCACGAGCTGGGCCGCGTCCCGCTGCCCGGCTCCAAGGTGACCGTTTACGGGCTCGTGCTGCGCGGCGAGGGTGGTGCCGACGCGCGCGGGCGGATGCGGGTCAACACCGTGCTGGTGCGCCGGGCCGCGGACAAGGCCGACAAGCCGGAGAAGAAGACCGACAAGCCCCGCAAGGGCACGACCGACGAGGCAACCGCCGACACCGATCCGGTGCGCGTGCCCGACGACAACGGAGAACACCATGAGTGAACTGAACGCAGAGGACAACAAACTGCTGGTACTGGCGCGTGGCGCGCTGGGCCGCACCGGGGGTGCGAGCGGCGCCGCGGTGCGCGACACCGACGGCCGCACCTACGCCGCGGGCGAGGTCGGGCTGACCGCGCTGCGCCTGACCGCGCTGCAGGCCGCCGTGGCCGCCGCGATCTCGAGCGGCGCCGAGGGCTTCGAGGCGGCGGTCGTCGTCGGGGGTGACGCCGAGGACGCGGGCATCGACGCCGTGCGCGAGGTCTCGCCGTCGGCTGCGGTCATCCGCACCGATCGCACCGGCGCCGTGCTGAGCGAGGTGCACGGTGGCTGAGTCCGGCAAGGAATTCCGTTCCGGCTTCGTCTGTTTCGTCGGCCGCCCCAACACCGGCAAGTCGACGCTCACCAACGCACTGGTCGGCACCAAGATCGCGATCACGTCCTCGCGCCCGCAGACCACCCGCCACACCATCCGCGGCATCGTGCACCGCGAGAACGCCCAGCTGATCCTGGTCGACACCCCCGGCCTGCACCGTCCGCGCACCCTGCTCGGCCAGCGTCTCAACGATCTGGTCCGCGATACCTATTCCGAGGTCGACCTGATCGCGTTGTGCATCCCGGCCGACGAGAAGATCGGCCCCGGTGACCGCTGGATCGTCGAGCAGATCAGGATGATGGCGCCCAAGACCAAGATCCTCGGCGTGGTCACCAAGATCGACAAGGTGGGTCGCGACGAGATCGCCCACCAGCTGATGGCGCTGTCGAAGCTGCTCGGCCCCGAAGCCGAGGTCGTTCCGGTCTCGGCCGTGAAGGGAGAGCAGGTCGAGGTGCTCGTCGACGTGATCGCCTCGCAGATGCAAGAGGGCCCGGCGTTCTATCCCGACGGTGAGATCACCGACGAGCCGGAGGAAACCCTCATGGCCGAGCTGATCCGCGAGGCCGCCCTGGAAGGCGTGCGCGACGAACTGCCGCACTCGCTGGCCGTGGTGATCGAGGACATCGAGCCGTACGAGGCGAATGAGGACATGCTCGAAGTGCATGCCCTGCTGTACGTCGAACGGCCGAGTCAGAAGGCGATCATCATCGGTAAGAACGGCGCCCGCCTCAAGGAGGTCGGCACCAATGCCCGCAAGCAGATCGAGCACATTCTGGGCACCCGCATCTACCTGAACCTGCACGTGAAGGTCGCCAAGGATTGGCAGCGCGATCCGAAACAGCTGGGGAAGCTGGGCTTTTGACCGTTTGACTGTCGGCGGTTCGGGGTATCGTTCGGCGAACACGCCGGTTCGTTCGGCGTGCTTCGCTGATCGTCCGGGGAGGCCGTGGAAGTGCCCGATGCCAATGATGTCGGCAAGCTGCTGGAGCTGCTGCGGGCGCTCGAGATTCCCGATGCCCGCCCGCGCGTGCTGCGCACATTGGTCCACGGGCGGCGCGCGCTGCCCCGCCCGATCATCGAAGTCGTCGGCGTTGCCGGGCACACCGCGCTGGTCGGCGAAATCTACAGTTGGCTCAGCGAATCCGGGGGCAGGCGGGCTACGCCGCGCGCCAAGATCGACCTGCACGCGCCCGACTTGCCGCGTACGTTGCTCACCCCCGACCTCAACGCGATCGACGCGGGCCCGCACGCCAATGATCAGGAGATCCCCGGCCACTGCCTGCCGATCGTCCAGCAGCTGGTGGCGGGTTTCGCCGCCGACGACACCGCGATGGGCGCGATCAAGTTCCCGCGCTACCGCACCGCCGACTGGCTGACTCGCCAGCGGGTGACCTCCGACGAATCCGAGGCACCCGACGAGCTGCGTCGCAGACTGCCCAAACTGCTGCGTAGCGGTTCGCCGACGAGCCGTTCCGACACCGCCGAAGGTGTTGCGGGCGACACGATTTCGCGCGTGGTCTTCGGTGTGCTGGCGCTATGGCCGGTGCTGCGGTTGTGGCTGTGGGTGTCGGGGCGCATTCCCGGCATGTCGAAGGTGACGCGGTGGTTTCTGCACCAGCGCTACCTGGCGCCTGAATTGTCGGGCAGCTTTCTCGGTTTCGCCTCCCGGCTCACCGCGTCACATCGGGTCGACGAGAACGAGGAGCAGGTTGCCAAGCTCCTCGTACACGCGTTTCTCGAGGACCTGCGCGACGCTTACCGGCGCCGCATCTGGCGCCCGTCGAGCTGGCGGCGCACCGCCTATCCGGTGGCGTTGCTCGGTGGTCTGGCCGAGGGCAGCGACGGCGCGCGCATCCTCACCTGGATCAACGAAATCCGGAACGAGACCGGCCTTTTCGATCCGCTGGTCGTGGTGGCGCTGCGCGACGAAGGGCCGAGTCGTGAGGTCGGCGAGCTCTCGCACATCAGCGACCTCCGCCCGCTGCGCACCCTGGAAAGTCTCGCCGACGCGCCGACCCCGCAGCCGCCCGATCCGCTGCAGGAGTGGGTGCGCGAGATCGACAACCGCCGCACCCATCGTCAGGCCGACGCCTGGTTCCTCCCGTTGCGCGCGATCCTGCCGCCCGACACGACCCCGCGCGTCAGCGATGCCCGATTCCGCGGTCTCGCACTGCCGCCCGCGCCGCCACTCGCCGCGCGCAGCTGGTTCGTCGGTCTGTGCGTGCTGATCCCGATCGTGCTGGCCGTGGCCGCGACGCTGGTCTACTTCCCACCGCTGCGCGGCGCCGAATGTTCGCACTGGCCGTGGACCGACGGTGTCTCGGTGAGTTTGCGCGACGGTGAATGCGTCGGTTACAGCGACAACCCCCGCCAGACCTTCGCCGATGACCCCGAGCTGTCAGCGATGCAGCGAGAAGTGTTCCGGCTCAATGTCGCCGCGGCCGACGCGCGCGAGAACAATCCGAACAGACCTCTGATCTCGCTGGTGTACTTCGCCGGCCTCAGCTACGTCGACACCAATGTGCGCTACCCGCACGCCCAGGTCGAGGAGCTGGCCGGACTGGCGGTGCAGCAGCGTCGCGCGTTGCTGGCCTCCGATGAATCGGAACCGTTGCTGCGCATCATCATCGCCAACGGCGGCTCCGATATGCGCCAGGCCGGGTGGGTGGTCGACAATCCGCTGCGCGAGCTCGTGGCCGACGATCCCAGCGTGCTCGGCGTGGTGGGAATCGATCGCAGCAACGACGAGACCCGCAAGGCCATCACGCGTCTCGGTGAACTCGGTGTGCCCGCGGTGGCCACGACCCTGTCCGCCGATGGTCTGGAGCAGGCATCGCCGCTGTATTTCCAAGCGGCACCGAGCAATACCGTCCAGGCGCGTCTGGTCGCCGACTATGTGCAGGGCGCTCGTGACCTCAACGGCACACCCCGCTACGACAAGGTGGCGATCTATCACCCCGAGGCCGCCGGTGATCTGTACGTGACCACCCTGGTCGAGGATCTGCAGAAGGAGCTCGCCAAACGCGGTGTGGCGCAACAGAGCATGAGCTGGCGCGAACAGCAGCAGCTCTACCGCTTTCCCGCACCGTGCGAGACCGCCGGATTCGACCGCCGCACCCTGCTGTTCTTCGCCGGCCGCAACGACGACTTCCCGACCTTCGCCAAATCGGTGAGTCGCGGCTGCCTCAGTGGCGCGGGCCCGGCGATCCTCGGCAACGACGCGGTGACCAGGCTGATCACCGATCCGAAAGCCACCGCCGCGCTCCCGGCCAACCTCACCGTGCGCTACGTGTCCAAGGCATCGCCGGTCATGCTGGGCGGCGCCGATTGCGTCAGCGGCATCGGCAAGCTCGGCGACCAGCCGGTGCCGTTCGAACACGAGCAGCTGTGTACCGAACTGGCGGGGTTGATCGGAGACCTTCGTGGCTATCCCGACCTCACCGACTACCGGCCCACCTGGGCGGGTGACCGTACCGGTCTGGCCTTCGACGTGAGCGGCCTGTTCGTTCAGGCGGTGCGCAACAGCCGTGGCGTACTGGCCGACCTCCCGCCGAACCGAACCGCCATCGCGGTCCAGCTGCGCGAGTCCGACTATCGCGGCGTCACCGGCACTCTCGGCTTCTCGACCAGCCGCGTCGCCGACGGCTCGTCGATCGCCGTCCTGGTCACCACCGCGGTCGGCGGCGCGGGACCCCAGCGCTGCCTGATGATGTTTCCCCGGCAGACCGGCCAGGACGGCTGTCCGTCGGGTACGAAGAGCGACCTCGAAGGGTGGACGGAACCGGGCCGATAGGAACTGTCACCACCACTGCGTGGGGCGGTGCCGTTCCCAGTGCAGTTCCGATTCCAGCTGGGCCGCCAGCGAGATCAGCAGTGGTTCGCTGCCGGCGGTGCCCATCAGTTGCGCTCCGATCGGCAGTCCGGCGTCGGTGAATCCGGCAGGCACGTTCACGCTCGGCCAGCCGAGTACGTTCCACGGCCAGGTGTACGGGCACGCGGCGGTGATCAGATTGTTCGTCGCACCGAAGCCGATGCCATCGATCTCTTCCACCTGTGGGGGAGGGGTCGCGGTGGTCGGCGCCAGCACCAAGTCGTAGTCGTCGAAGAACGAGCCGATGCGCTTGTGCAGCAAGGGTTCCGCGAGCCGCGCGGCGGTGAGTGCGGGTCCGCTGAGCACGCGGCCGATGCGCGAATTGGTGGTGGTCCTCGGGTCGACGACCGCGCCCGGCATATCCCGGTGCACCCGGCTGATCCCCGCCAGCGAGCGCGGCAGGAAGGACGCGCCGATCATCAACCCGTAGTGCAGGTCTGTCACCGTGACGGTATGGCCGAGCGTGCGCAGGGTGGCGGCCAGTGCGTGCACGGCGGCCGCGATCTGCGGATCGAGCGCGGTTGTGGTCGCGGTGTACGGAATGCTCAGGGAGAGCGCGATTCTGAGCGTGCCGGGATCGCGCCCGACGGCCGCGCTCGCCTCGATGGGCGCGGGCTTGTGCCGGTCACCGTCGTGCGGTCCGGCGGCGATGTCGAGCAGCAGCGCCGCGTCCCGCACAGTGCGCGCGAGCGGTCCGTTGACGGTGAGCCCGTTGAACGCCTCCGCCAGCGGCCAGGTGGAGATGCGCCCCCGCTGCGGCTTGATCCCGATCAGGTTGGTCCACGAGGCCGGGATACGCACCGACCCCGCGCCGTCGGAACCCAGCGCGGCGGGGACCAATCCGGCCGCGACCGCCGCCGCGGATCCACCCGATGACCCACCCGGCGTGCGCGTGCGATCCCACGGATTGCGGGTGTGGCCGAACGCGTCACCGCTGGTGAACGGCAGCTGTCCCAGCTCGCAGGTATTGGCCTTGCCGACGATCACCGCACCCGCCGCGCGCAACCGGCGCACCGATTCGGCGTCCGCGGATTTCGGCGTGAACTCCCCGCCACACCCGAACGCGGTGACCTCGCCGCTGATGTCGGTGTCGTCCTTGACCGCGATCGGCACACCCAGCAGCGGCAGCCGCACACCCGCCGCCAACCGCGCGTCCGCCTCGGCCGCCTCCCGCAGCGCGGCGTCGCGACGGACGACCCGGAACGCGTTGAGCGTCGGCTGCGACGCCTCGATCCGGTCGAGCGCGTCGGCGACGGCGACGACCGAGGAAATACTGCCGTCGGCCACGGCCGAGGACAGCTCGGTGAGGCCGAGATCGGCCGAGGAATTCGGCGCGAGGTGGTCGGGCGCGGACATGTGAGCTCCGTCTCTGCAGGTGCGTGGCTCGACCGTAACGCGAACCTGGTCACCCGTCCACATCCCCTAGGGTGGGTATAGACATACATACAGGATGTATGTAACAGTGGACGTGCCCAGCATTCGACCAGGGGAGGACCCCATGGGAATCAGCTCAGCACTCGGCCCGGCACGCGAGATCGCCCTGTCGTCCGGCCGCATCCGCTACCACGACACCGGCTCCGGATCGCCGGTCGTCTTCGTCCACGGACTACTCGTCAACGCCGATATCTGGCGCGGGGTCGTGCCCGGTCTCGCGGCCGCCGGCCACCGCTGCCTCACGCCCGACTGGCCGCTCGGATCCCACACCATCCCGATGCCCGACGCCGACCTCAGCCCCACCGGCATCGCGGACCTGATCGCCGAGTTCCTCGACGCGCTCGACCTCACCGACGTCACGATCGTCGCCAACGACACCGGCGGTGCGCTCACCCAGATCCTGATGACCCGCCGACCGGAACGGATCGGCCGCGTCGTCCTGGCCGCCGTCGACTGCTACGAAGTGTTCCCGCCGCAGCCTTTCGCGGGCTTGCTGAAGGTGGCGAAGATTCCCGGCATGATCCGCCCGCTGCTGGCGCCGATGCGCTTCGGGTTCATGCAGCGCCTGCCACTCGGATTCGGGCTGGTCACCAAACATGAACTGCCGCAAGAGATCGCGCAGTCCTATTTGGGGTCTGCCCGGCGCAACGCCGCCATCCGCGACGACCTGCGCCGCTTCGCCGCCGGTGTCGACAAGCGATGCACCGTGGCCGCCGCCGAACACTTCGGCACGGTCGATGTCCCGGTGCTGGTGGTCTGGTCGACCGAGGACAAACTGTTCCCGATGGCGCTGGCCGAACGGCTGGTCGCCGATCTACCGCGGGCGAGCCTGCGCACCCTCGACAATTCCTACACTTTCATCCCCGAGGACCGGCCGGAGTTGCTCACCGAACTGATCGTGGAGTTCACTCGGCTGCATGCAGCGCCGTAGTCAGGAGGATCGCTCCCGCGTCACCCGAGCCGCGCTCGAGCAGGCAGGCCGTCGCCTGTTCGCCGAGCGCGGCTTCGCCGGTACATCGGCCGAGCAGTTGGTGGCCGCAGCCGGTGTCACCCGTGGCGCTCTGCACCATCACTACGGCGACAAACGCGGACTGTTCCTCGCGGTTCTCGAACAGGTCGAGACCGAGGCCACCGAGGAGATCGCGAGCGCCGTCGCCGCAGTCGACCGTGCCGACATCATCGGCGGCATGACCGCGGGTCTGGCGCGTTTTCTCGACATCTGCGCCCGCCCGGAAATGCTGCGCATCGTGTTGATGGACGCCCCGACCGTCCTCGGCTGGCCCGCTTTCCGCGAATTCGAAGCTCGCCACGGACTCGGCCTCATCACCGACGAACTGCAACGTGCCACCGACGCGGGCCTGATCCCGGTCGCCCCCGTTCCGGTACTCGCGCAACTACTGCTCAGCGCCATCACCGAAGCCTCGCTCATCGTCGCCCACGCCGATGACCCCGACCGTGCTCGCATCGACACCCAGCAATCGCTGCTGCTACTCATCGCCGGTCTGCTCCAGTCCTGATCCGTGTCCGTGACCGCGGTGTCGGGCGCACATGCAAGACTGGGCGCGTGCGGTTGTATCGGGATGAGGCGGTAGTGGTTCGCCAGCACAAGCTGGGCGAGGCCGATCGCATCGTCACGCTCCTGACCAGGCAACACGGGCTCGTCCGGGCGGTGGCGAAGGGGGTGCGGCGCACCAAATCGAAGTTCGGGGCGCGGCTCGAGCCGTTCTCCTATATCGATGTGCAGTTGCACCCAGGGCGCACGCTCGACATCGTCACCCAGGTCATCACCGTGGAGGCGTTCGCCGCCGACATCATCGACGACTACGGCCGCTACACCACCGCGTGCGCGATCCTCGAAACCGCCGAGCGTCTCGCGGGCGAAGAACGCGCACCCGCCCCGAAGCTGCACGTACTCACCGCGGGTGCCCTGCGCGCGATCGCCGCCAAACAGCGACCCCACGAACTGATCCTGGACGCGTACCTGTTGCGCGCCATGGGTTTCGCCGGCTGGGCGCCCGCGCTCGACGAATGTGCCCGCTGCGCGACCCCCGGCCCGCACCGCGCTTTCCATGTGGCCGCGGGCGGTGCGGTCTGTGTGCACTGCCGTCCGCCGGGCGCGAGCACGCCCATCACCGGGGTGCTCGATCTGCTCGTCGCCCTGTTGAAGGGGGAGTGGGCCTACATCGACAGCGTTCCCGACAACGTCCGCCGCCAGGCCAGCGGTCTCGTCGCCGCCCACCTGCAGTGGCATCTGGAGCGCCAGCTGCGCACGCTCCCGCTGATCGAGCGATCCCGCATCGAACCCGCGGACCGGCCCGACGCCGCTGTCGTCGGCCGGGTCGGCTGAGCAAACGACGCGAAGCCGGAGCCCGTGCAGCCCGCACCCGGCGATCAGGCAGGATGGACGCCGTGATCCTGCGTCGTGACTCCTCTCCCGCGAGCAAGGACGGCACCCGCACCGTGCGGCCGCCGTCCCAGCATCCTTCCGGCGCGCGTCCGCCCGCGATCCCGCCCGAGCTCGTCCCCAACCACGTCGCGCTGGTGATGGACGGCAACGGGCGCTGGGCCCAGGAGCGTGGCCTGCCACGCACCGCCGGACACGAACGCGGCGAGGCCGTGCTGATGGACTCCGTCGAAGGTTGCATCGAGATCGGCGTGAAGTGGCTCTCGGCCTACGCCTTCTCCACCGAGAACTGGCGGCGCAGCCCCGATGAGGTGCGCTTCCTGATGGGCTTCAACCGCGACGTGATCCGCCGCCGCCGCGACGAGATGCACGAGATGGGTGTGCGGGTGCGCTGGGCCGGGCGCCGGCCTCGCCTGTGGCGCAGCGTGATCAAGGAACTCGAGGTGGCCGAAGAGCTCACCAAGGACAACGACGTGATGACGCTGACCATGTGCGTCAACTACGGTGGCCGTGCCGAAATCGCCGACGCCGCAAGGGAAATCGCTCGCCGGGTGGCCGCGGGTGAGATCGACCCGGAGAAGGTCGACGAGGCCACCGTCGCGAAGTATCTCGACGAACCCGATATGCCCGATGTCGACCTGTTCCTTCGCCCCTCCGGCGAGTTCCGCAGCTCGAACTTCTTGATCTGGCAGGCGGCCTACGCCGAATTCGTTTACCAGGACACGCTTTTCCCCGACTTCGACCGGCGTAACCTGTGGGACGCGTGCCTGGAATACGCCAAGCGCGATCGCCGCTTCGGTGGCGCCAAATGAGTGACGACGGAGCCGAGATGGATACGACGGTCTCACCCGAAATCGACCTGCAGGCGCGCACCGGCGCGTGCCTGCAGATGCAGGACGTCGATGTCCGGGTGGACTCGGACGGGTCGCTGGGCTTCGAATACGACGGTGCCCTGTGCTCGATCCGCGCCGTCACCCTCGCGCCCGGCCTCACCGTGCTGTCGCTGACCAGCGTGCTGGCGTGGGATCGCCCGCTCAAGACGGCGCTGCACAAGCGCGTCGCCGAACGCAACAACGAGATCCAGTTCGGTTCGGTCACGCTGATCGCCCGTGGCCAGCTGGGCGACGTCATTCTGCGCTACACCTTCCCCGCCGAAGGCCTGGACGACGGGGCCCTCACCACCATGCTGCTGCTCGCGCTGTCCGGTGCGAGCCGAGCCCGGCAGGGGTTGCTCGCGCCGTAACCCGTGACACCTGTCATGGGCGAATGGTGACAGTCGGCTCAGGTTTCGCGGCCTCGTCCGCGCGAATCTTGAACCATGCCTTCACCACGAACCACCCGCGCGGCCATCGAGCTGCGCGACCTGCGTAAATCCTTTCCCGGAACCACGGGTCCGGTCCGCGCCGTCGACGGTCTCGACCTGACCGTGGCGCCGGGAGAGATCGTCGCCTTCCTCGGCCCCAACGGCGCGGGTAAGTCGACCACGATCGACCTGCTGCTCGGCCTGACCGCTCCCGATTCGGGCACGGTCGCGGTCTTCGGCGAAGCGCCGGAGGATGCCGTGCGGGCCGGCCGGGTGGCCGCGGTGCTGCAGTCGGGTGGGCTGCTGCCCGACCTCACCGTCGGCGAAACCGTTCGCTTGGTCGCCGCCCTGCACGCCCGGCCGCGGCCGGCGCCGGAAGTCCTCGAGCGGGCAGGCATCGCCGATATCGCCGACCGCCTCGTCGGAAAGTGCTCGGGTGGCCAGCAGCAGCGGCTGCGGTTCGCGCTGGCACTGCTGCCCGACCCGGACCTGATCGTGCTGGACGAACCCACCACCGGCATGGACGTGTCGGGTAGGCGCGATTTCTGGGCGGCCATGCGCGAGGACGCGGTGAGTGGCCGCACCGTGCTGTTCGCCACCCACTACCTCGACGAAGCCGACGCCTACGCCGACCGGATCGTGCTGGTGCGTGCCGGTCGTATCGTCGCCGACGGCAGCGCCGCCCAGATCAAGAACCTGACCGTCGGCCGGACCGTGGCGGCCACCCTGCCCGGTGCCGACCCGGCCCACCTGTCCGCGCTGCCCGGCGTCGAGCAGGTGGAGCTGCGCGGCGATCGAATCCTGATGCAGGCCAGAGACTCCGATGACATCGCCCGTTATCTGCTCACCCACACCGCGGCCCACGACATCGAAATCACCACCCACAACCTGGAATCGGCGTTCCTCGCGCTGACCTCCGCACCCGAAGGCGAGCGCTGACATGATCGAGACAACCCGCACCGCGACGAAACCGGTGCGCACACCTCGCCTCGGCGGCTTCAGCGCGGCCTTTCTCTCGCTCGAACTTCGCCGCATGCTCCGCAACCGGCGCACCCTGATCTTCACCCTGATCATGCCGCCGGTGTTCTTCGTGATCTTCGGTCTACAGGGTGGAAACCGGGACGAGTCCTTCGGTTCGGGCAACATCACCGGCTACATCATGGTGTCGATGGCGCTCTACGGGGCCCTGCTCGCGACTACCAGCGGCGGCGCGATGGTAGCGGTCGAACGTGCCCACGGCTGGACCCGCCAGCTACGGCTGACACCGCTGCGGCCGGTGGCCTACGTGGCGACGAAGGTCGCGGTCGCGATGTCGCTGGGGCTGGTGGCGGTGGCGACGGTGTTCGCCGTCGGCGCGTTCTGCGGTGCCGCTCTGACACCGGTGGCCTGGGTGGCCTGCTTCCTGCTCGCCTGGATCTGCTCGCTGGTGTTCGCGGCCTTCGGTCTGCTCATGGGCTACCTGTTGCCCTCGGAGAACGTCATGCAACTGCTCGGCCCGGGACTGGCGATGCTGTCGTTCGCGGGCGGGCTGTTCTTCCCGATCCACGGGTGGTTCGCCGCTGTGTCGAAGGTATTGCCGACCTACGGGGTCGCCACCCTGGTGCGTACCCCGTTCGGTGATACCGGTGCGGGCACCATCGCGCTGGCCGTGGTGAATGTCGTCGCGTGGACCGCGGTGTTCGTGGTGGGCGCGGCCGCGCTGTTCCGCCGGGACACCGCCCGTTGAACGAACGATCACGCGGGCCGATTCGTGGGTACCGTCGGTACTCGCCGGGTCGGCCCGCGTGGCTGCGCAAGTGCTGTGAGAAGGGAATGCTCGTGAGTTCGGGTGACTTCGTCGACCGGGTGTTCGGCACCGGGGCGACCGATACCAGCGGCATGCGCCGCGGGTGGTTCGGTGCCGCGCTCGCGGCGGGATGGTTGCTGTACCTGGTACCGCAGATCCACGACAGCTGGGTCGAGCACGGCACGGTGCGGGCGGTCGGTGCGACGGTAGCCGTGCTGGCGTTCGGCGGGCTGATCGTGACGGCGTTCGTCGTCTTCCGCCGGCTCGACTGGGACGAGCAGGACGATCCGCGGTCTGTCGATCCGCGGATCTGGCCGCTGCTCGTAGGCATGGCCGCGTTGTCGGTGGTGATGATGGCGCTGCTCGGCGCGGCCGCGCTCCCGACCGTGCTCTACATCGCCGCGGTCGCGATATTCTCGCTGCCCACCCGGCTCTCGTTGGTCGTGGTGGTGGCGGTATCGGCGACGATGGTGGCGATGCCCGTGTTCGCGCCGGGCCGGTGGCTCGGTGGCACGGCGCTGGTGCTCGCGGTGATTCCACCGGTGATCTGGCTCGCCAGGGAGATCGGCCTGCGCGGCAGGCGACTACAGGCGATTACCCGTAGTCAGCGCGCCGACCTGGCGATCGAGGCCGAGCGCAATCGGGTCGCCCGCGATGTGCACGACATCCTCGGTCATTCCCTCACGGTGATCACCATCAAAACCGAACTCGCGCAACGCCTTATCGATGTCGACGTGGCGCGCGCCAAGACCGAACTCGCCGATGTGGAACGCTTGGCCCGCGAGGCGCTCGCCGGGGTGCGCGACACCGTGGGTGGTCTGCGTGAGGTGAGTTTGCGCCGAGAACTCGCCACCGCGCACACCGCGCTGACCGCGGCCGAGATCGTTGCTGTACTGCCCGATTCGACGATGGTGGACACTCGGCACAGTGAGCTGTTCGGCTGGGTGCTGCGCGAGGCGGTGACCAACGTCGTGCGTCACAGTGCGGCCGAACACTGCACCGTGGTCGTCACCGAGAACAGCATCGAGATCACCGACGACGGCCGTGGCTGCGACGTCACCGCATCGTCCGGCTCGGGTTTGCGCGGGCTGGCCGAGCGACTGCGCGCGGCCGGTGGCACGCTGACCATGTCCACGCCGACGGGCGGTGGCGTCGGCCTGCTGGCGACGGTCCCCGCGGAAGGGAGTGTCCGATGATCCGGCTGCTGCTCGCCGACGACCAGGCACTGGTGCGCGGCGCGCTTGTCGCCCTGCTCGGTCTGGAATCCGACCTCGAGGTGGTCGCCGAAGTCGGCCGTGGCGACGAAGTCCTGGCCGCGGTGACCCGCACCAGCCCCGACGTGGCACTGCTCGACATCGACATGCCCGGCCTGGACGGCATCGAGGTCGCCGCCCGCCTGCACGCCGCACACCCTCGCGTGCGAATCCTCATGGTCACCACGTTCGGTCGACCCGGCTACCTACGCCGCGCCATCGATGCGGGCGCGAGTGGGTTCGTCGTGAAGGACACTCCCGCACGGGAATTGGCCGACGCGGTCCGCCGGGTACATCTGGGACTACGCGTCGTGGACCCGGCGCTGGCGACCGAGACCCTCACTGCCGGAACGTCTCCGCTCACGGCCAGGGAACGTCAAGTGCTCGCCGCGGCCGCCGACGGTTCGGCGGCCGGGGCCATCGCCGAGCGCTTACACCTGTCAGAAGGGACTGTGCGCAACCATCTTTCGGCCGCGATCGGCAAGACCGGCACCCGCAACCGCGCGGAGGCGATCCTGGCGGCGCAGCGTCAGGGCTGGTTGTAGCTCAGCGCTCGGGCTTCCAGGTGATCTTGCCGCCCGTGAAATCCTGGGCCTTGCCGCCCTGATAGTCGTACTCGTCGCTGGTGGGGTAGCCGTAGCGGCCGTTTTCGCCGCCCGCGCGGATCCAGTCGGCCTGGATGCTGCCCCACACCGCGTGCGCGCCGGTCTTCGACGTCCAGTAGATGGCGCCGGTCGGGAACATGGTGAACTGTCCGTCGCCCTTGCCCGCCGCGGACACATCGGTGAGCGGGAAGCCCAGCGGGCTCGATTCCCAGCCCAACGCCGCCCACTTGTCGCGGATCGGACCGCTGATCTGGTGTGCGCCGGTGCCGACGGACCAGTAGATCGAGCCCTTCTGGAAGTGGTTGTACCGGCCGCTGCCCGACGGGGTGGACTGCTCGCGGGTAGTCGGGTAGCCGAGCTTGCCCGACTCGTTGCCCGTCTCGGCGAACTTGTCCCGGATCTGACCCGCGACGGTGTTGGCGTTGGTGTCGGGATGCCAGTAGATGGCCGCGTTGTTGGCGAAGGTCTGGTACTTGCCGCCGGCCGCCGCGTCGGCTTCCGGGGAGGTGGGCTCGCCCAGCGCCGGGCCGCCCGCCTGGTCGTATTCGGTCTCGATCGCGCCGCCCACCTCGAATCCGCCGATCATCCTGGCCTGCGCGGTGCCTGCCATCGCCGCGGGCAGCGCGGCCACGACGGTCACGGCTGCCAGTGCGGTCAGGCCGCGTGATCGAAGGGTTCGACGGTGCAAAGTCACAGGAAACTCCCTGGTCGGATCGGTATTCAACGATGTCCGGCGCTCGGGACCCCCTCCGGTGCCGCACCCGAACCTACCCGTTCGGCGGCGGTGGCAACAGTGGCCTTGCTCACCTGGGATGGTGCGGAGGTCCCGGCAGCATGACCTCGAGACCGCGGGCGAAATCCTCCGGGGCGACGTCGGCGAGCAGGAGGTGCTGCAGGATGAAGCCGGGCAGCAGCCCGATGAGCGTTTTGGCGATCGCGTCGGAATCGGTGCCCGGCGGCAGCCAGCCGGACTCGCACAACCGGTCCGCGTATTCGAACCACAGCGCGCGCATCGACGCGATGGCCGCGCGTACCGGGACGGCCGCCTCGTCCGAGACCAGCGCGAGCGCCCACGCCTGTGGGGCGAGCCGCAGCGGTCCCTCGGGCCCACTGCGTTTGACGATCTCGGTGGTCAGCAGCCGGATGACCTCCGCCGGGGGAGGCGGGGTCTCGGTGCGGATGATCTCGGCGAGCCGCTCGCGCAGCGGCCCCATCGTGCGGTTCACGAGCGCGGCGATGATCTCGTTCTTGCTGGTGAAGTACCGGTAGACCGCACCCGCCGACATCTGCGACTCGGCGAAGACGTCCTGCATCGAGGTCTCGTGGAAGCCCTTCCTGGCGAAGCACAGCTGCGCGGCGTCGAGGATCTGCTGCCTGCGGCGTTCCAGGTGTTCTTCGCTGACTCTGGGCATGAGTCAAAAGTAAAACGAATGTCCGTTCTTGACAAGCGAGGTGGGCGGTGTCACGGTAGGAACATCAAAAAGAACGAACATTCGCTTTAAGGGGAGAAACCGCATGACGATCACCCGCCGAGCAGTAGCTCTCGGCCTCGCGGCCACCGCGATCCAGGCCCTGATGCTCATCGCCTTCGCCTGGCCCGCCGTCAATATCGGCCCGCGTGATCTGCCGGTCGCCGTCGCGGGTCCTGCCTCGGTCCAGGTCGCCCAGCAACTGCGGCAGCGCGATCCCGAGGCCTTCGAGATCACCACCGTCGCCGACGCGCAGCAGGCGCGAAACGCGATGGCCGACAACGAGATCTACGGCGCCATCATCACCGGCAACGGCGCACCGCAGGTCCTGGTCGCCTCCGCCGCCTCGCCCGCCGTCGCCCAGCAGCTCACCGCCGTGGCGCAACAACTCAGCGGTATCCCCGTCGCTCCCGTCGAGGACGTGATCGCCATCGATCCCGACGACCAGCGCGGCGCGGGCTTCGGCTCGATGGTCCTGCCGCTGGTCATGTCCGGCATGGCCGCGGGCATCCTGCTCACCCTGTTGGTCCCCGCCTTCGGGTCCCGGCTCGCCGGACTGGCCGCCTTCGGTATCGCGGGCGGGCTTCTGAGCACCCTGATCTTCCACACCTGGCTCTCGATCCTGCCCGGCTCCTATCTCGAACTGGCCGCCATCGCGGGCTTGGCCTCCTTCACCGTCGCCGCCGTCATCGTCGGACTGGCCGCCGCCATCGGCCGCCCCGGCATCGGCCTGGGCGCCCTCACCATGCTGCTGGTCGGCAACCCGTTCTCCGCCGCCACCTCGGCCCCCGAACTCCTGCCCCAGCCCTGGGGCACCATCGGCCAGTTGCTCCCCCCGGGCGCCGCCGCCTCCCTGCTCCGCTCGGTCGCCTACTTCGACGGTGCCGGCGCCCTCGCCCCCCTCGCTGTCCTACTCGCCTGGGCCGCAGGCGGAGTCGCCCTCCTCGGCCTCGGCGCCCTCCGCTCCCGCCAGCTGACCACGCCTACCGCATCTCCCGAACCGGTGGCAGTACCCGCGTGACCCTCCCCGCGAAAACGCTCCGCACGACCAACTCTCGTGCGGAGCGTTTTGGCTCTGATGTCGAGCGGAGCTTGTGGCTGCGGAGATTCGGCAGCTACTCCTTGTTCAGCTCGGCGATTTCCGTCAGTTCGTAGGATGTGCTTCGGCCGCTCGAATCGGAGCGTCGCAAGGCGCCGAGCTCGATGAGTTCGTTGATGTCGCGGAGGGCGGAGGCCTGGGACGTTTTGGTGATGATCGCCCATTTGCGGGTTGTCAGGTTGCCGTTGAAACCGTCCAGAATTCGGTTGAGCATTTCGATCTGACGGGGGTTCATCGCCGTGGTATGCCACGTGCGCCAGAAGCGGGCTTTCGCGAGCGCTGCGTCGATGGTTCGGTCGGCGTTGTGGATGGACTGGAGTAGCGCATCGAGGAACCAGAGCAGCCAGGCTGTGACATCGAGGTCGCCGCGTTGGGTGCTTTCGAGGATCGCGTAGTAGTTTTTGCGGTCGCGCTGGATCTGGGCGGACAGGCTGTAGAACCGGCGAGGGCTGTGTTCGGAACGGGCCAGGGCGAGATCGCCTATCGCGCGTGCGATTCGGCCGTTTCCGTCATCGAAGGGATGAATCGTCACGAACCATAGGTGTGCCAGGCCGGCTTTCAGCACCGCGGGTTCGGGGGTTTCCGCGTCGAGCCACATCAGGAAGCGGTGCATGTCGTCATCGAGGCGCGAGGCGGGTGGGGCCTCGAAGTGGACTCGCTGCCGACCGTATGGTCCCGAGATCACCTCCATCGGTCCGGTCTCATCGGTTCGCCAGCCGCCCACCCGGATTCGTGAGATGCCGGAGTAGCCCGTGGGAAAGAGTCCGGCGTGCCAGCCGAACAGACGCTCCGCGGTCACCGGTTGGTCGTGATGGCGGGTGGCGTCGAGGACCATACCGACGACACCGTCGACCCGGCGGTCGGTGGGTGTTGTCGCGCCGATATCGACACCGAGCCTGCGAGCGATGGACGACCGGACCGACGCCGCATCGAGTAACTCGCCTTCGATGGCGCTCGATTGCACGACGTCAGTGGTAAGCGCTTCCAAACCCGCGCGTTCCTGTGTGGCGTCGTCGGCGTCGGTGAGTCGACCGTGTAGGCGCCCCTGCGCGAGCGCGACCTCTGCCGTCGGTTTGGCGAGCAGAACGGCGTCGTAGGTGAAGCGAGGCCAGTTCGTCGCCTCCCAGATGTACCTACGGTTCGCCATGCAGCGATATTACCGCTTATTCACTGCAAAATTTGAAGCGAATAAGTGGATAATCGCCGCGTCGGGCGCTGTTCGGTTACCCGGTGCGGTAGTCGTCGGTGCCGAATTCCTGGTGGTAGCGCTGGGCTCGGGTGAGCATGCGGTAGATGCCGGCGATCATGCGGTCGGTGGGCAGGGGCTCGGCGACGATGGGGTCGCCGGTTTTCACGTAGTAGCGGCCGTCGGGGTAGTCCATCCACCAGAAGGTGCGGGCGGGGGTGGGGCGCGAGTCGAGGGCGGGGCCGGAGAGGGCCGAGATCTCGCCGAAGGCTCGGCGGGGGCGGTGGAACATGCGGTTGAGCTGGTCGGCCGAGCTGAGGCGGCCCGCGCGGTATTCGAAGTGGTCTTCTTCGGCGGACAGCTGGTCTCGGCGGACCTCGACCGGCGCTTTCTTGCCCGGCTTCGTGCGGGGGAGGGCAGCGACTGTCAGGGCTGCTACCTGGCTGGGCGTGCAGTAGGTGAGGGTGACGTCGGCGCCGGTGTCCTCCGCGGTGCCCGGCGCCTGTTGCAGGGTGGCGCCGACCGCGCCGCGGATCGCGCCGTGGAAGCGGATGATGTTCGCGTTGTCCTGTCCCACATAGCCTTTGGATTCGACCCTGGCCTCGGGATCGAGCAGGACAGCGAGAGCGCGTTCCACCGCCGGGTCGTATTTGCGGAGGAGGGCGTCCACCGCGGCTTCCCGGTGCTGCTTCAGTTCGTCGAATTCGGCGATGTCGGTGCGGTATTGGAGAGGATAAGGAAGGCGGTCGCGGCCGTAGCCGGACCACAGGATCTCGAATTCGATGCCGGTGAATTCAGCGCGGTGCACTGTCGTCGTCTCCGCCGATCACCGGGGGCACGGTCCTGATCTGGTCCGCGCCGAGCAGGAGGTCACCGTTTTCCTGGGTGATCAGGTAGTCGGGGATGCCCTTGGTTCGTTCGTCGTCGGAGTTACCGCGACCTGCGCCCGGCGCGCCCATGCCGCCCACGCCCGCTGCGCCGCGACCGGCGGCGGCGGAGGTGCCCGCGCGGGTTCCGGTCGCGGTCGCGGCAGCGGGAGACGGGGTGCCAGGGGTGCTTCGGCCGGGGGTGGAACTGGTCGGGGTGCCGCTGCCGCGCTGGGTGCCCGTCCCACCGGGCCCGCTACCGGTGGGTCTGCCGGAGCCGGGAGCGCCGGTGCCCGGGGTGCCGGCGCCGGGTGTGCCGGTGCCTGGTGCTGTGGCACCAGCGCTGGTCGGCGCAGTGATGTTCGGAGCTGTTGTGGTGGGGGTGGTGGATTGCGGTGTGGTGGTAGTGCTCTGGGGCGTGGTCGAGCTCGCGTCTGTCGAAGAGGTTGTGGTGGAGGACGGTCCGGTACCGGACCCCTCGAGTGTCGCGCTGTCGCCGGGCGTTCCCGCTGCCGTGTTTTCGGTTTCGTTGTCGGCTGCGGTCGAATCACCCTGATTGTCAATGGCAGTCGTATCGCTGTTGCTGCCCGGTCCTCCGCCGTCGGCGATGGTCGGCGCGGTCGGCAAGAAGGGAACGCCGTTGTCGGTTTGGCCGGCGACCTGGCTGTACACCGAACGCAGGATCCGCCTGCCCTCCTGGGTGGCTTCGTCGCGGTTGTGATCGTCGACCTTCATCACACCGTCGGCGGGCAGCGACTTGCCGGTGACGTTGGTGCGCTCGGTGAGGCCGGGCATCAACGCTTGGGTCTGCTCGATCCCGGTGCGCATCTCGGTCAGTTTGAGGCTGATCGCAGTCGCGGCCTGGGAGAGCGGAATCGATTGCTGCGCATAGTTGTTCACGGCCGCGACGGCGGCGGAAGCTGCCGCCCCCGTCCATCCGCTGTGGCCGCCGGCGCCGGTGACGGTGCGGGCGAACTGCTGGTTGAACCCGGTGAAGGTGCCCATCAGCGCACCACCGATATTCGCCCACGCGGTGACCGCGTCATCGACCAGCTGTGGTTTCATCGCCGCGACCGCCGCCTGCATCTGCTCGAGCGTCATGCTGTCGTAGTTGTCAGGGGTGGTGATGTGCGGGGGTTGGATGTCGCCGCCGAAGATCGTGGCGTAATTGCCGGCGAGCTGGCGGTCGTAGATCTTGGCCCGCTCGGTATTCCACTGCTCCTGAGCTGCGATCACCTTGCTCTTGTAGTCCTCGTAGGTCACAGGTGTTCTCCTGTCGCGGAGATCTCGGCACCGGTCGCTTCGTCCTGGGCGACGAAGTTCGCAATCGCTTTGGCCACAACCTCTTTGGCGGTCTGCACGGCCTCGATGTGCTTCTTGAGGACTTCGTCCAGTGGGCGGTCACCTCCGGATGCGGTCAATGAGAATTTCCGCTCCAGCGTCTGGCTCGAGTTGAACGATCCGAAGCCGGAGATATTGCGGACCTGGTCGACCTGGGCATAAACCTCTTCCAGCCGATCCAAGTGGTCGTCGCAAACCCTGTCCAGATCCTTGCCGACTTCGGGGTCGAGTGAGAGTTGACCGGCTTCTGCCTGGACCAAGAGTTGACTCCACTCGCCGGGGTCGATGCTCAAAAGCATTGGTCACCCACTAGCTCTGGGGAAGGTACTGAGCGAAGCTGTCGGTGAGTCGGCGTACCTCCGGGCATGGCGCAGGCGGCGAGGACGCGCTGACGCGGTTCAAGAGCCTGAAGAGGACCGACCCGTTCGGGATCTCAACGGCGACAGTACAACCCAGGTCATGTGTCGACCCTGTCGTTCGAAGCTGAATTGCCTTGTGTGATCCCACGGTTGTCTCGGTGAAGTCCGTGAAGTCTTTTCGTGCTCGGGATTCGGCGAGCGCGTGTTCCGACGACAGGACCGAGAACGTGTACTGCTTCGCGGAGTCCTGCCAGCTGCATGTCTTCCATCCTGTGAAGTCGACCCCGGCAACCTCGTTCTTCCGGCTGCTGACGTTCAGGCCGGCCCCGCTGACAGCTGAATCCGGCAGCGAACACGGATCCCACACCTTCGCCTCGGCATCCACCGAAGTAGGACTCGCCGCCACACTCACACTGCTTGTCTGCGGAGTAGCCGTCCCCTGCTCCCCGCACCCTACGACAGCCAACCCCGCCACCGCGACAACGCCGAACACCCTCGCCGCCGCACCTCGAACTGCCATGTCTTCGTCCCTCCCACAGAACCGGTGCTCGTTCATGACGTCCCCGCTCCGAAGATCGTAGTCACGCTGATGCGCATCGCGAAAGGTCACGCCTACTCCGCTGCACAGGGGGAGGAGGAGAACAAGGTGAACTCGACCTCGCCGCGAACGGTCTTGTCTCGGATGCTGTACACGGCGAACCCTCGTGAATCGCGATACACCCGGCTCGCCGGGTCGTCGCCGGGGATGCCTTCCTGTCGCGTGAAACCACGTGCGGTCATCGCCTCGAGGTTCGCCAGCGCCTTGTCGATGTGCTCCTGTGACGGATTCCGTTCAGCCTCTTGGTAACTCGGTGCCCACGGCGGACCGTAGGTCTTCAGCGTGTTCGGGTCGGTGCGGCATCCGTTGCCCAATTTCACCGAGCCCGCGTCGACCGAGCGCGTTCTCGGTGAGATCAGCTCGAAGTTGTCGGCGACGATCTGTGATGCTTCCGGAACGCGCAGACCAGTGGAGTTCAGGACCTCATCGGTCGACGTACCCTCGTCGACGAACGCCGAGCAGGCAGGCATCACGAGGATCGCGCAGATTGTGACGAACCTTCTCATGGGATATCTATCCGTTCGCCCCGTTGCGGGTTGTCGGTGACGCGAGGGTTCGAGTAGGGGTGCTCGACCCCGAACAGTTCTTTCACTGTCGCGGCGCGGCCCGCGTCGAACGCTTCCTTACCGCCGTTGCCGTTGTCGCCGAGACCCACGTCCACCCAACGGGTTTCGATCCCGCGTTCGACGTATGCGGTCGCATCCGTTCCGGCGATGACGCCGACGATGTTCTGGAACGCGGTCGATTTGGGGTCGTCCCAGTATTTGCCGTGTCCGTCGCTGCCGAAGACGACCTCGTTGGCGCTGTGCTCGCCGGTGTTGCCGCCATAGAACCCGGTGTCGAGCCGGGTCACGCCGGGAACCTCATCGGGATCGCCGCCGAGAACTTCCGACGCATGCGGATTGCCGGGAAGGTGGAGCCCACCGGGCAGGGTCAGCCCGCTGTCCGGATAGGACTGCACGACACCGATCAGATCGCCGGGCGCGGTCATCGAGTAGCGCTGGACATCCGGGTTCGGGTTGTTCCAACCACCGTCGAACACACCGGTTCCCGCCGACGAAGCATGGAGGACCCGGTCGGCCCGCAGACCCAATTGCTCGGCGGAGCCGACGACCGAACCACCATAGGAATGCCCCACATAGGACACAGGTGTGCCCGGTGCGCCGCCGGCGACCTCCCGGTCGACTTCCCGTCCGAAGTCGACCAGCTTCGGCGCCATGTCGGCCGCGAATTTCGGGCTGGGCGCCCCGTCGGAAAGGCTGGTCAGACTCTGCGGGAAGTCGCCCTCCATGTACAGGAAGATGGGGCCGCCCGTCTGATCGGCGAGATTCCATGCGGCCACGTGATTGGACCCCGAGCCGTTGAGATTCGTGCTGGTGCCGGGCACATACACCCCCACACCAGGCGCACCCGACGTCATCTCGCCGACCATCTCGATCATCCGCCCGTTGCCCTCGGTGCTGAACATGACGAACTTGCGGTCGACCATGCCCAGCTGCGGTGTCGCTGTCTCGCCGGTCGCGGCGGCGGTGGTGTCGAGCGTGCCCGCACCTTCGGGATTCGGGATGGGCGCGAGCATCGCTTCCAGCTGCTTCACCCGCGATTCGTCCCGATTCGGCTTGGCTTTCTCCGACGTCAGCGCATTGCGGACATTGATCTCGTTGGCCTCGATCCGCATGACGAACGGCACTCCGTTCAGATTGCCCAGCTTCTCCGGCGCCGCGATCACCAGCTGACGTTGCGCTTCGGGACTCAACCCGGCCAGGAAGGCCGCGCGATCGTCCGGCGACATCGACGCCAGCTGGATCGCGACCGCGTCCGGATCCCGCATCGAACCGTCGGCGAGGATGATGTCGGGCTGCCCGTCGCGCATCGCCCCGAGGTCGCCCATCGATTCCCGCAGCCTGGCGCCGAACAGGTTGTCGAGGCGTTCGAGCTCGTCCAGCCCGCTGAGCAGGTTGAGCTGGAAAACTCCTGCGGCGCCTTCCTCTTCCGGATCGGAATGGGTCACCCGGCCGTCGGGCGCGACCACGAAACCTTGCCCGACGGCGAGGTTCTTCTGTTCCAGCACATAGGTTTTGGCGTGCTTCAAGCCCTGATAGGCGTCGTCGGCATCGTCTGCCACGCGGAGCAGCACGGTGCGGACCTCGTAGCCGTGATCGACTTCCTCGTCGATGCGCCGCGAGGCCGCGTCTTTGGTCTGCCCGTACCAGCCACCCGCCGCCGAGACCGCGCGCGAGCAGTCGTCGACCGAGGTCGAGAGGGTGTCGGCGTTGGCACGGGCGGCTTCCCCGGCGCGGTGCAGGCCTTCGAGATTCCAGGTGTCGAGTTGGGGGATGGTCGGCCGCATCAGCGGGTACCGAGCTTCCCGATCTCGCCCGCGGTCTCGGCATCTTTGGCTTGGATATCGGCGGAGAACTTGTCGACGAGGTCGGCCAGCGTCGTGTATCGGGTCGCGATCGAGTCCATCGCCTGCGAAGCCGGGTCGGACAGTCCACGCACGGCGGAGAGCACCTCACTGCCGTCGCCGGTGGCCTCGCTCGCGGCCGCCCAGCTCAGTGCGTCGACTTCGGCTGCCTCCCGACGCCAGGTCGTCGCCATGGTCCTCAACTGATCGGGCTCGACGCCCAGGGTCCCACTCACGATGCCCCCTCCTTCGATGCCGAGAGGACTACGCGCCCGTGCGGACCGGTCCCTTCGTGAAGGTTGGACGGGGCTCGCGATGCGAAGGTTCCATTATGTGATGTGAGTCACACGGAAGCGGGCTCGTCCTCGTCCGCATCGGCCCGGCTGTGCACGCACTCGCGGCAGGCGCCGAAGATCTCGAGGGTGTGGCTCACCTCGGTGAAGCCGTGTTCGCTCGCGATGGTCTCGGCCCATGCCTCGACCGTCGGGCCCTCGACCTCGACGGTGCGCCCGCAATGGCGGCACACCAGGTGGTGATGGTGGCCGCTCGAACACTGGCGGTAGACGGATTCGCCGGTGTCGGTGCGCAGCACGTCGACCATGCCGGCGTCGGCCAGGGACTGGAGGGTCCGGTAGACGGTGGTCAGGCCGATGCCCTCGCCGCGTTTACGGAGCTCGTCGTGCAATTCCTGCGCCGAACGGAACTCGTCGATATTGTTGAGCAAGGCCGAGATGGCACTGCGCTGACGAGTGCTGCGGACCCCGACCTGCTTCGCGGAGGTGTTGTCTGCCAACGGATTACCCTTCCTCGGCATGCGCGACGGCATCGACTACGATATGCGCCAGATGGTCGTCGACGAGTTCGTAGAGCACCTCGCGGCCCGAGCGTTCGCCGTGTACGACACCCGCCGATTTGAGAATGCGCAGATGCTGGCTGACCAGCGGCTGGGTGACGCCGAGCGCGTCGACCAGCTCGTGCACGCAGCGCGGCGACTCACGCAACTGCAGCACGATGGCGATGCGTACCGGCGCGGCCAGTGCCCGCAGCAGCTCGCCCGCGTCCTCGAGTACCGTGCGCGACGGCACGGCGGCGGGGGCGGGGGAGTGGTACGGGTTGTGTGGGTGCGCGGGCGCGGCCTCGGTGGTCATCAACCAACTCCTTAATGGAAACAGATTCCATTTTGATATGCATAATTGCGCATGTCAAATGACGCGCCGCGCGGACACCTCGGCTGCTGCAAACCCACTGGACGCGTCCCGATACGCTGGACCCACTTACGTACGGTAGGCCGCATCGAACACCGGTACGGCATGCCGAACAATTCCGACTCGCAGTGGATGGAGAAATCTCGCGTGGCACCCAAGTCGAAGGTGGACACCGTTGCCAACCTCGCCAAGCGCCGGGGTCTGGTCTACCCGTGCGGTGAGATCTACGGAGGCACCAAGTCGGCGTGGGACTACGGTCCGCTCGGCGTCGAACTGAAGGACAACATCAAGCGGCAGTGGTGGCGGACCATGGTCACCAGCCGCGACGATGTCGTCGGTCTCGACTCCTCGGTGATCCTGCCGCGCCAGGTCTGGGAGGCCTCGGGCCACGTGGCCACCTTCTCCGATCCGCTGGTCGAGTCGCTGCACACGCACAAGCGTTACCGCGCCGACCATCTCATCGAGGCCTACGAGGCCAAGCACGGCCACCCGCCCGCCAACGGCCTGGCCGACATCAACGATCCCGACACCGGTCAGCCCGGCAAGTGGACCGAGCCGCGTAACTTCTCCGGCCTGCTCAAGACCTTCCTCGGCCCGGTCGACGACGAAGAGGGCATGCACTACCTGCGTCCGGAGACGGCACAGGGCATCTTCGTCAACTTCAAGAACGTGCAGGAGACCGCGCGTAAGAAGCCGCCGTTCGGCATCGCCCAGATCGGCAAGAGCTTCCGCAACGAGATCACGCCGGGCAACTTCATCTTCCGCACGCGTGAGTTCGAGCAGATGGAGATGGAGTTCTTCGTCAAGCCGGGCGAGGACGTGGAGTGGCACAAGTACTGGATCGACACCCGTCTGTCCTGGTACACCGACCTCGGCATCGACCCAGAGAACCTGCGCCTGTTCGAGCACCCCAAGGAAAAGCTGTCGCACTACTCGGCGGGCACCACCGACATCGAGTACCGCTTCCGCTTCCAGGGCAGCGAATGGGGCGAGCTCGAGGGCATCGCCAACCGCACCGACTACGACCTCAAGACGCACTCGGAGCACTCGAACGTCGACCTGAGCTACCGCGATCAGGCGAGCGGTGAGCGCTACACGCCGTACGTCATCGAGCCGGCCGCCGGCCTGACCCGTTCGCTGATGGCCTTCCTGGTCGACGCCTACACCGTCGACCAGGTGCCGACCGCGAAGGGCACGACCGAAGAGCGGATCAGCCTGCGTCTGGATCCGCGCCTCGCGCCGGTCAAGGCCGCGGTGCTGCCGCTCTCGCGCAACGCCGACCTGACCCCGAAGGCCAAGGACCTCGCCGCCCAGCTGCGCCGCAACTGGAACGTCGACTTCGACGACGCGGGTGCCATCGGCCGTCGTTACCGTCGTCAGGACGAGATCGGTACCCCGTTCTGCATCACGGTCGACTTCGACACCATCGACGACCACGCGGTGACGATCCGCGAGCGCGACTCGATGGCCCAGGAGCGCATCGCCCTGGACAAGGTCGAGTCCTACCTGGCAGCACGACTGATCGGCGCCTGACACGTCAGGTCGAGGGAGCCCGCACCGGCAAGTCGGTGCGGGTTCTTTCGCGTCCGCGCGCTGGGCGGTTGATCACACTGCGTAGCTGACGGTTTGCGTTGGGTGGGCGCTTGCCTCACGATCTTCGTTGTGCTGTGGGAACCGGAAGACGTGGTGCGGGCGCTCGACCCGTCGGAACAACGATTCGTGCGGCACGCGACTTTCACCGGACGGTCGGTCACCGTGCTCGGGGAACTGGACGCGGCCGGGCTCGGCGCGGCCTTCGCGGCATTGCAGCGGCGGTTTCCGATTCTGGTGTGCCGGATCGTCGAGGATGCCGACGAGAACGGAATCCTGTTGCGTCCCGGGCATATCGAGGCCGTCGGCGCGTGGGTGAGTTTCGGCGATCCCGACGAGGTGCGGATTCCGGCCGAGTCCATGGATCCCGGGGCCCAATTGGCCTATCTGGATGTGGTTCTCGCCGAAGAGGATCGGGCTCGGGTCACGTTGTTCGTGCACCACAGCGTGGCCGACGCGGGGCATTGTGTCGAACTGTTCGCGCGGCTGTGGGGCTACTACACCGACTTTGTGGAGACCGGGAAGATCGCGGACTCGGCAGCCACGGTCGCCGAGTCGGAGACCGCAGTCGAGGGGACGCGGGAGTATCCGGCGTCACTCGAGGTGCTGCTGGCGCAGCGGGGGATCCGGCGTGGGCGGCGATCGGGACTCGAGACGGTGGCGCGTCCGCTCGTCGTCGCCGATTCGATGAGCGGGGCCGAGTGGTCGGAAGCCGCACCGGCCACGTTGGCCCGGCCCGCGCGGATTCAGCTGGATACCGTCGCGACCGCTCGGGTGCTCGAGACGGCTCGCGCGCACGCGGTGAGCGTCAACGGGTTGGTCACCGCCGCGGCGTTGCGGGCGTACAGCGATCTCTCGGGCGCGGACCGCGTGTCGTGTGTGTATCCGGTCGACCTGCGCAGGCGCCTCGACCCGGCGGTCGCCGCGGAAGCGGGCACCAACCTGTCCGGCCTGGCCGCGTTCGCCACCGATGCCGCCGGCACCGCGGACCTCATCGTGCTCGCTCGCCGGATCGGCACCAGCCTGCACGACGACCTGGCCGACGGGGTGATCGAACAGTCCGTTCTGCACTTCCCCGACTTCTTCGGTCCCGATCGAATCCACTCCACCGCAGGGCATATCGCGCTCACCAACACCGGGACGGTGCCCACGTTCCGCGCCCCCGCCGGGCTGATCCTCGACGACTACGAGATCGTCTACCTCTCCGCGCACCCCCGCCCGTCGACGGGGGCGTCCGCGGCGGTCACCTTCCTCGTCTACACCTACCTCGGCAGGTTGACCATCGGCCGGTTGGGCGGCGGCGCGCTCGCCGCCGAACTGCTGGATGCCGTGGCATCCGAGCTGTCCTGGGCGTCCACCGATCAGGAAGCCGCGACCGCTTGAAGTCAGGCGAGCACGTGCCGACCGTCGACCTTGCATCACCGCGGGGCGAGAGGCTCCTGTAGTTCGGTGACCCAGCCATCGGGATCGGGGGTCCATTCCAGGGTGACTTCGCGGACGGGTGCGCCGGTGCGATGCCCGTTGTCCTCCACCCAGCGACCGAGCGCCTGCCACGCCGCACCGATCCCGCTCACATTCCCGCGATAGACGGTGGTCGCCGCGAGTTCGAGCGCGGGCAGATCGACGATCGAGAAGTCCGGTGCCGCAGCGGGTTCTACATTCACCGGCACGCAGGCGTGCACGCCGACCGTTCCGTCGTCGCGCGCGTCGTAGTAGGCGATCGCGGGACCGGCGATCGTGATCCCGGCCTTGGCCAGCCTGTCGGACAGTTCGCTGAACAGTGGCCCGATCACCGGGCTGATCGCCTGCGGTTCGAATCCCGAAGCCCAGCTGGACGATTCGGCCACCCGCACCGCGGGCACCGACTTGATCACCACATCCTGATCGGGCATAACGCCCTCCTTTTCGATGATTCGGAGTCTCGCTTCGACTTCGGTCAACCGCGAACGGTCCGCAGCGATCCGCTGTTCCAGCTCGGCGCGGCGCAAGGTGAGCATGCCGCGCAGTTCTGCCGCGTCGGGCCCCGGCTCGAGCATTCTGCCCACCTGTTCCAGCGTGAACCCGAGCTCTTTCAATGCGATGAGCCGGTTGAGCCGGGCCAGCTGCGCCGCCGTATAGAAGCGGTATCCGGTGGCCGCGTCGACCCTGGCGGGCGGCAGCAAACCCACCGCGTCGTAGTGGCGCAGCATGCGCACTGACACCTGACCGTGCCTGGCGAAATCTCCGATACTGAACATGACGCCTTCCGGTGTACGGCCTCACACAGTGGGAGAGTCAAGCGCTACCTGACGACCTCGGCTCGGCGCCGTCAGACCTCCCGCGCCCGGCTCAGAATCTGCCGCCCCGGCTGACCCGTCGTGATCCCGACGAGCCGCCGTAGGAGCCCGGACGGTAACCACCTCCGCCTCCGCCGTAGCCACCACGGTGCGAACCGCCGCTCATCGCGCCGCGGAGTAGTTCGTTCAGGAGGATTCCGCCCAGCACCGCACCGGTCTGGGAGCCACCGCCCGACATCGGCTGACGCGTCTCCCACGCCTGCACGCTGGCCTGCGCTTGCTGCATGGCCCGGCCGCCGAGGTCGGCGGCGGTCTGCGCGCTGACGAGTGCGCGTTCGGGGTCACTGCCCGCGAGTCCGCGTGCCTCGGCGAGGTGGCGTTGCGCTTCGGAGAGCCGGGTACGCGCCTCCGCGTCGACGCCGCCACGCCGGGTGGTGATGAACGACGACGCCGCATCGATGCGGGCGGACGCGTCGGTGAGGGTGCGATCGAGTCGGCGTCGTAGATCCTCCACGGCCAGTTTGCGATCCGAGGCCGCCGCGATCGCACGGTCCAGTTCGGCATCAGCGGTAACCGCGGTGTGGAAGGTACCGAGGGGATCGCTGTCGGCGTTCGGGGTGTTGAGGGCAGCGGTGGCGGACGAGACCGCGGCGGCCAGGTCGGCGCCGCCGAACTCGGCGAGGTTCTTGGCCGAGCTCAGGTCGGCGCGCAGTTCGTCGAGGGCGGCCGGAAGACCATCGCGCGCCTGCTGGATGTTCGTCGCGGCCTGGTCGACGGCATCGAGCAGCGTCCTTGCCTGCCCGATCGCGCCTTCGGCCGCTCGGATCGCCGCGACCGCACCACCCTGCTGCCCGACAGGCTGAGTGAGGGCAGTGCGAGCGGAATCGATGTTGTTCTCGGCGAACGTGATCCGCTCCTGCGCCATCCGCACGTTGTCGTGGATCGGCGCGATGACCGAGGACGGATAGGTCGAGCCCAGGCGGCCGAGTTCGGCTTCGGAGCCCGGCATACGCGCGGTCAGCTCGACGATGTCGCGGGTGAGCGTGTCCAGCCGAGCGGGCGCGTCGATCAGCAGATCGCGCATGGCGTCGAAATCGGCGACCTGCGAGTCGAGTTCGCGATCGGCCTTGCCCGCCGTGGCGATCAGCTCGATGAGCATGGCGCGCTGCTGATCCGGCGTCTCCGGAATCGCGTCGTCGAGTTGCTGACGAATCGTGAACGCCTTCGCGGTGGCGGCGCGGGCGGCATCGAGCGCGGAGCGGAACGGCGTCACCGCGGTATCACCGAATTCGCTGGTGGCCAGGGTCAATTCCTCGGCGCTGGTCCGCACGGCATCGTCGATCTCGACCAGTCGCTCGCGGGAGAGCGCGTGCAAGGTCGGCAGCGACAATCGCGCCAGCGCCGCGGAATCGGTCGGATCCACCTCGCGCGCGGTGGTCAGCTCGGCACGATCCCGGTCGCCACGGCGCTTGCGCGAGAACAGCATCAAACCGCCGGCCACCACGATCACGGCCAGCCCGATGAGGATCAGCACACCCCACGGCGCCCCGCCGCCCCGCATCGCCGAACCGATTCCCTCGGCGGTGTCGATCGCGGCCTGTGCCCACTTCTGGTCGCGCAGATCGGGTTCCACCGAACCCGCGAGCAGCGAGTCCAGTTCGGCGTCGCTCACCCCTTCGGGGAGGGTGCCGTCGAGCCAGTAGCCGCGGTCGTCGACGGCCACCGCCAGCAGCAGATCGTGATCGCTGAAGCCGGACAGGTCGGACGTGCGGGCAGCCCAGTCGCGCGGCGCCATCGACCCGAAGGTGCGCACATAGTTCACCCACAGCTTCACCTGGTGATCGCGGTAGAGGGTATCGACCGCGTCGAGCACGCGTGCTTCGTCGCCCGCACTGAGCACGTTCGCGGTATCGACCACCTGCGGACCCATGCGCGCGGGCGGTTCGGCGACCGCACTCGGCGCGCACAGCAGGCTCAATACGGCGAACACCGCGCAGAGCACGGAAACCGATCGTGGGGCCGAACTCGACAGCGGCATGTGTCGAATCTAACGGTCGATACCGACACCGGCACGACAGCGCGGCGCGTGGCTTCTACGATCGGGTGCATGGTCACAGTCGCTCGCCAGTACACAGGTCACGTCACCGCGGGCGAGGACGCCCAGCAGCGCGACGTCCCCGGCGCCCGCATCGTGAAGATGTCCGTCGGTCCGATGGACAACAACACCTACCTGATCCAGAGCGCCACCACCGGCGCCGCCGTGCTGATCGACGCCGCCAACGACGCCGAGCGCATCATCGAACTGACCGCGCTCGAGACGCCCGGCCAGATCGAACAGCTCGTCACCACCCACCGCCACCCCGATCACTGGCAGGCACTGACCGAGGTCACCAAGTCCCTCGACGTCCCCACCGCCGCCCACACCCTCGACGCCGACCACCTCCCGGTCCGCCCCGACCGCCTGCTCGAAGACGGCGACACCATCGAAGTCGGCGACCTCGCCCTCCACGTCATCCACCTGCGCGGCCACACCCCCGGCTCGATCGCCCTCGCCCTCACCGACAACGCAGGCCACACCCACCTCTTCACCGGCGACTCCCTTTTCCCAGGTGGAGTGGGCAAAACGCACACTCCCGCCGACTTCGACACGCTTCTCACCGACGTCACCACCAAACTCTTCGACCGCTACCCCGACGACACCGTCGTCTACCCGGGTCACGGCGACGACACCACCCTCGGCGCCGACCGCGCGAATCTGCCCGAATGGCGTGCGCGGGGTTGGTGACCTCCGGTCCGGTCAGCGCAGCCTGAAGGCCGGTGCGGTGAGGGTGAGCCCCAGGTCGGCGGTGTAGGCGAAGACCGCGAAGAACACCAGTGCCGCGCCGGCCAGGGCGAGGTCCTTGTTGAAGTGGACCATCTCGTGTTGCTTGGTCTCGGCGTCGGTCTCCTTCCAGAAGGAGTGCATCAGGAAGGCCGTCGGCACCAGGAATACCACCAGGACAAGCGATCCGAGATCGCCCCAGGCTCCGAGTAGCACGCTCGTTCCCGCGGCGAGCATCGCGACGCCCGAGGCGTATACCGCGAGCAGCGGTGACGGCACTGCACGGCTCGCGGCATAGCGCGCGGTGTCCTCCGCCGCGCTCAGATGGCCGATCGCGGCGCCGATGAACAACGCGGAGAACAGGATTCGTCCGATCAGGACAATGACGCTCATGACGTCCACCTGATCATCGCGGGACCGTTCGCGTCCAAGACCGATCTCCGCGGACCCGATACCGAGCGGGTATCGTCGCAGCTCATGGACCTCCGTCTGCTGCGATACTTCACGGCGGTGGCCGAGGAACTCCACTTCGGTCGCGCTGCCGCCCGGCTGTACATGACCCAGCCGCCCCTGAGCAGGGCGATCAAACAGCTCGAAGACGACCTCGGCTACGAACTACTGCGTCGTTCACCGACCGGCGTCACCCTCACGCCCGCCGGGGCCGCGCTCTACAACGAGGCACTCGACCTGCTGGCCCAGGCCGATCGGGTGCGCACCAGGGTCGCGGTCGCCGCCGGGGCATCCGCCGTCACGATCGGCACGTTCGCCGAAGAGGCAGGCAGCCGGCTGGCCGCGGCGTACCGGGCCGTGCATCCCGACGTACAGGTGCACATCAGGGAAGGCGACTTCGCCGACCCGACGGCCGGGTTGCGCGCCGGACGCGTCGACATCGCCCTCACCCGCACGCCCTTCGACGAAACCGGCATCACCACACAGGTTTTGCGCACCGACCCGGTGGGTGTCGTCCTTCGCGCCGACGATCGCCTGGCCGATCGCGCGACTGTGCACCTGCGCGAGCTGGCCGATCGACAGTGGTTCCAGCTGCCCGCCGACACCGATCCGATCTGGCGGAGCTACTGGTCGCACCCGACCGATCCGGACACCGGCCCGGTGGTGCGCACCGTCCACGAATGTCAGCAAACCGTCCTGTGGAACGGCACCGTCGGCCTCACGCCGCTGGGCCACCCGGTCCCGGACGGTCTCGTGGTGGTCCCACTCGCCGACAAGCCGCCGAGCAGCCTCGTGCTGGCCTGGATCAGCGCGGCACACAGCCCGCTGATCCGCTCGTTCGTCGACGTCGCCGCAGCGATCGCCTGGGAGTCTGCGGGAGCGGCGGTCGTCCGTTCACCGGAACGGAATCCGGTGGTGACCGCTGACCCCACGGCGCGTCGGACCGACCTGGCAGACTGACGAAGGTGAAATCGGGTTTCTCGCGAACGGTCACGCCCGCCCCGGATGTCAGGCATCCGCGCGGGCTGGTGTCGACGGTCTCGGTGTGGTTCGTCCGGTTGATCGCCGGAGCGGTGCTGATGGGGTTGGTGCTGGTCGCCGGGACAGCGGTCCGGGTCTGGCAGGTCGCGCGGATCGACGACTACACCCCCGCGAACGCGATCGTGGTGCTCGGCGCGGCCCAGTATTCGGGAACGCCGTCGTCGGTTTTCGAGGCGCGGCTATATCAGGCGTGGCGACTCTACGAAGCCGGGGTGGCGCCCACCGTGATCACCGTCGGCGGCAAGCAGGAGGGCGACCTGTATACCGAAGCCGCCTCGGGCAAACGGTATCTGGAGGACAAGGGCGTCCCCAGCGAGAACATCGTCGCCGTCGAAACCGGTTCCGACACACTGCGCAGCATCGAGGCGGTGGCGTCGGCGATGGGGGAGCGCGATATGTCATCGGCCGTACTCGTGAGCGATCCGTGGCATTCACTGCGAACCAGGACGATGGCTCGCGACGCAGGCCTGGAAGCGTGGACCGCACCCACACGCACCGGGCCCGCCGTCTACACGAGGGAGTCGCAATTCCACGGCATCGCCCGCGAAACCGGCGCGCTGCTCTGGTATCAGCTCACTCATTTCTCGGCAGATTTTCCTTACGAGGCGGGACAGTGAGATGACAGGGACCTATATCCCGCACGACCAGGAACGCATGGTCCACGAGCCCGGTAAGACCGCATGGCCCGGCGCCGCGGGCAAGGGACATCGCAGTGAGTTCTCCCGCGATCGTGCCCGCGTGCTGCACTCCGCCGCGCTGCGTCGCCTCGCCGACAAGACCCAGGTCATGGGCCCGCGCGAGGGCGACACCCCGCGCACCCGGCTGACCCACTCGCTCGAAGTGGCCCAGATCGGGCGCAGCATCGCCGACGGTGTCGGCGCCGACCCCGACCTGGTCGACCTGGCCGGCCTGGCCCACGACATCGGCCACCCGCCCTACGGCCACAACGGTGAACGCGCGCTCGACGAATTCGCCGACCGCTACGGCGGTTTCGAAGGCAACGCGCAGAACCTGCGCATCCTGACCCGCCTCGAACCCAAGGTCCTCGACGCCGACGGAGAGAGCTTCGGGCTCAACCTCACTCGGGCGGCCCTGGACGCGACCCTCAAATACCCGTGGGGCAGAAGCGGTTCCGGCACCAAGTTCGGCGCCTACGACGACGATCTCGAGCGCCTGGCCTGGGTGCGCAAAGACGCGCCCGACCGCAAGCAGAGCCTGGAATGCCAGATCATGGACTGGTCCGACGACGTCGCCTACTCGGTGCACGACGTGGAGGACGGCGTGATCGTCGGCCGCATCGACCTGCGCGCGCTGGCCGACCCGGCCGAGCAGGCGGCGCTGGCCGAACAGGGTCACGGCCAGCACCCCGACCAGTCGATCGAGGCACTCGCCGCCGCCGCGCAACGGCTCTCCGAACTCGACATCGTGGCCGACGCCGCGGACTACGACGGCAGCTTCGGCGCCTCGGTGGCCCTGAAACGGCTCACCAGCGAACTGGTCGGCCGCTTCGCCACCGCCGCGATCTCGGCCACCCACGAGCGCTACGGCGAAGGCCCGCTCAGCCGCTACGAGGCCGATCTGATCGTGCCACCGATCGTGGCCGCCGAGGTGGCCGTGCTCAAGACCATGGCGCTGCGCTACGTGCGTTCCGACCCCGGCCACCTCGCCCGCCAGCAGACCCAGCGCGACCGCGTGCAGGCCGTCGCCGACCGGCTGCTCACCACCGCGCCCGCCCACCTCGACGATCAGATGCTGCCCTGGTTCAACGCCGCCACCACCGAGGCCGCCCGCGTGCGCGTGGTGATCGACCAGATCGCGTCCTACACCGAGAGCCGCTTCGAACGCGTCGCCGCCTCGCTGGACTGCCGCTGAGCAGACCCGACTAGACTCGCTCATCGTGGCCGGACGAATCCCAGATCGCGATATCGCGGCGATCCGTGAACGTGTCCGGATCGAAGATGTAGTCGGTGAGTACGTGGCGCTCAAGCGCGCGGGCGCCGACTCGATCAAAGGTCTGTGCCCGTTCCACGACGAGAAGTCGCCGTCGTTCCATGTGCGCCCCAACCACGGGCTGTTCCACTGCTTCGGCTGTGGTGAGGGCGGCGATGTCTACAAGTTCCTGCAGCAGATGGAACACATCGGTTTCGTCGAGGCCGTCGAGCAGATGGCCGATCGCATCGGCTACCAGATCAACTACGAGGGTGGCGGCACCTCGGTGCAGCGCGACCGCGGCACCCGCTCGCGCCTGGTCGCCGCCAATGCCGCCGCGCACGAGTACTACGTGGGCCTGCTGCACGAACCCGAGGCCGAGGCTGCGCGCAAGTATCTGACCGACCGCAACTTCGACAAGGCATCCTGGGCGCAGTTCGGCTGCGGGTACGCCCCCGCGGGCTGGGACGGGCTGACGAAGCACCTACAGCGCTTGGGTTTCGAGTTCAAGGAGCTGGAAGCGGCCGGACTGTCCAAGCAGGGCAAGCGCGGTCCGATCGACCGGTTCCATCGCCGCCTGCTGTGGCCGATCCGCAATCTCGGCGGCGAGGTGATCGGTTTCGGCGCGCGCAAGCTGTTCGACGACGACACCATGCCCGGCAAGTACGTGAACACGCCGGAAACGTTGCTGTACAAGAAGTCTCAGGTGCTGTTCGGTCTCGACCACGCCAAGCGCGACATCTCCAAGGGTCATCAGGCCGTGGTCGTCGAGGGCTACACCGATGTCATGGCCATGCATCTGGCCGGGGTGAAAACCGCGGTCGCGTCCTGCGGCACCGCGTTCGGCGAAGAACACCTGCAGGTACTGCGCAGGCTGCTGATGGACGACAACTTCTGGCGCGGCGAGATCATCTACACCTTCGACGGTGACGCGGCCGGCCAGGCTGCGGCGTTGAAGGCGTTCAGCGGTGATCAGCGGCTGGCGGGACAGACCTACATCGCTGTCGCGCCCGACGGGCAGGACCCGTGCGAGTTGCGTCAGCACTCCGGCGACAGCGCCGTGCGTGATCTGGTGGCGCGGCGAACCCCGCTGTACGAGTTCGTGATTCGCGGACTGCTCGCCGAACACAATCTCGACGATGTCGAGGGCCGTGTCGAGGCGTTGCGCCGTACGGTGCCCGTGGTGGCCCAGATCAAGGACAACGCCACCCGCAAGGGGTACGCCACCAAGCTGGCAGGCTGGGTGGGCTGGGACGACATCCAGCTCGTCGTGCGCCGGGTCGGTGAAGAGGCGAAGAAGAACCGGATGGGCGGCACCACGCCCGATCTGAAGTCCGGCGCCGCGGCGATCCCCGCGCCTCGCGTCGAGGAGAGCTCCTCGGTGCGGCCCGCACCGAACGACCCGGTGCTGTACGCGCAGCGCCAAACCCTCAGCGCCGCACTGCAATACCCGGGCATCGCGGGCGTGTCCTTCGACGCCATCGACGCCGCCGCCTTCACCCACCCCGCCTACGTGGCCGTGCGCATCATGATCGCCCAGGCCGGCGGCACGGCTGCCGGGCTCAGCGGTGCGGAATGGGTCGCCGCCGTGGCCGACCACACCGACGACCTGATGATCCGCGCGCTGGTCTCCGAACTGGCCAACGAGCAGCTTCCGGTGCGCACCCAGAACGACACCCCCCGCTTCATCACCGGCATCCTGGCCCGCGTCCAGGAAGCCTGGGTGGGCCGCCAGATCGCCGAGCTCAAATCGCGGCTACAGCGGCTGTCCGCCAGCGAGGAGCCCGACACCTATATGACGCTGTTCGGCGACCTGGTGGCGCTGGAGCAGTACCGCAAGAGCCTCGCGGCCCAGGCGATGGGCAACGAGGGCTACGCGGCCGGCGCCTGACACCACCTGTGAGTCACGGTTTGGTGGCTTCGGTGAGAGTGCGGGTGGAGTACGCCACGAACGGCCCCTCCTGCCGGATTCGATCGTGGAGCCGACGCAGCTGGTCGAGGTAGGCCTCGACGGTGAACCCGGGCACCATCCAGATCGCCTTGCGCAGGAAGTACACGACGGCACCGATGTCGTGGAACTCGATGCGCAGTCGCTCGGTCCGCTGGTCGGTGATCGTCAGTCCGGCGGCCCGCGCGGCGGCGGCCTCATCGTCGGGATGGCGCCCTCGACGGGCTTCCGGTTGCGGACCGAGGAAATACTCGACCAGCTCGAACACGCTGGCCGGTCCGACGTGCTGTGCGAAATACGTTCCCCCCGAACGCAGAACGCGCGCGATCTCGGCCCACCAGATCGTCGCCGGATGTCGGCTGGTGACCAGATCGAACGCCGCATCGGCGAACGGCAACGGCGGCTCGTCGGGTGCGGCGACGACAACGACGCCGCGAGGATGCAGCAACGCGGTCGCCTTGGCGACGTTCGGCGGCCACGACTCGGTGGCGACCATGGTCTGCGGGAACACCTGCGCCTCGGCCAGAACCTCGCCACCACCGGTCTGAATATCCAGCGCAGCGGAAGCGGTCTTCAGCCGATCGCTCATCAGCCGCTGATAACCCCACGACGGACGCGCTTCACTGGCCCGCCCGTCGAGCCAGGAGAAATCCCATCCTTCCACCGGCGCCGATGCCGCTTCGGCGACCAAATCCTCGAACGTCCGTCCCATGCGAAATCACTATGCCAGCGACCGCCCGGCGACACCTCCGAGTTTCGCGGCTACCGGCTGAGCTGTTCGCGGACGAACGCCGCGGCCTGGTCGCGGGTGTCGTTGACGAAGTACGCGACATGGCCATAGGTCAGGGCGTTTCCGAAACCGGCGGCCGGGTCGCCGCCCTGGCAGACGCGGTCTCCGGTATTGCAGTAGTCGCGCAGGCGGTCGGCGAATTCCGCCAGCGCGCCGGTGCGTAGTGGACGGGTGCCCGACAGTGCGGGATCGTAGCTGCCGCGGTTGTAGGGCTCCGCGCCGTTGAACAGTGGGCTGCCGAACAGTGCGATCGCATCGATGCGCGCGGCCGCCTGCGCTGTCAACGCGGTTCGTTCCCGCAAGGTGGCGCCGATGACGCTCGCGCCTTGTGAGTAGCCGAGCAGCACGAGCTGCTGGTCGGGGCACGTGGCGGCGGTCGTGTTCAGCAGGGCGGTCAAGTTCGCCGTTCCGCGCACGGCGCTGTCCGATTCCCTCGAGGCCGGATAGTCGAGCTCGGTCACTGTGGTGTGGCGACCGGATTCCTGGGCGATCCGCCAGGCGAGGGGGGTGAGCAGCAGACTGCCGAACTGTGGCTCCAGGGTGCCGCGAACGGTGATGACCCGGACCTCCGCGCAGCCGTCGGGGGGAGTGGCCGAGTCGGCGACCGCCGTGGGGAGGGTGGGCAGAGTCAGTGCTGCCACGGCTGTCGCGGCCGCTGACAACAGGATTCGAATCATGCGCCTACTGTATTGCGCCCACCGCGTACGGCGCGGTGCCTACGCACAACCGATCCGGCGCCGAGCGCGGCACCGGCGACGGGCAATTCGACGCAGATGAACTCGGATCGGAGGTTGCATAATGAGGCGGTGCACTCCGGTGATGGTCTGTTCGATCGACGCCTGTCCGACCGCGCGCGAGAAGTGATCCGCCAAGGTGCCGAGATCGCGCTGAACGCGCCGGAGGAATGGCTCGACGAACTCTATGACGCCACTCTCCTCACAACCAGCCTGCGTGCTGTCGCGGGGGATCCGCTGCTGGCCGAGGCTGTCCGGCGCGTCAATCGCGGCAACCTGCTGCACTGGGCCTCGGCCAACGTGGCCGATCCGGGAATGCCGGTGCCGATAAAACTCGGTGCGGACCAGATCGCCATTGTTCGCGACCTGGTGAGGCGTGGCATGAACGAGGCCGCTTTGCAGGCCTACCGCGTGGGGCAAAATGTCGTCTGGCGACGGTGGATGACCATCATCTTCATTCTCACGCCGGACCCGTTCGAGCTGCAGGAGGTCTTGGAGGTCACCGCCGCCTCGATCGCCGAATTCGTGGACGGCACCATCGAGGCGATCACCGAAGTCATCGGTCAGGAGCGCGACGAACTCGCCCGCGGCTCGTATGCCGAACGGCGCGAGGTCATTTCGCTCATTCTCGAGGGGGAGCCGACCAATATCGAACGCGCGTCGACCCGCCTCGGCTACCGGCTCGACGCCACCCACACCGCGGCCATCGCCTGGAGTGACATTCCCGGTGCCGAACTCGACGAACCGCATCGGGTGACCAGGGCCCTCACACAAGCCGCCGGGGCGGCCACGGCGCTGAGCGTGCTCGCCAGCGCGGCCACCTTGTGGGTGTGGGTGCCCGGCCCCACTCCTCCCGACACCGCGGCACTGACCGAAGCGCTGGACCATATCCCCGGCGTGCGGATCGCCATCGGCTCGACCGGCCGAGACCTCGCCGGGTTCCGGACCAGTCACCTCGACGCTCAGGCCGCGCACCGAATCCTCGCCCGCCCGCACAGCACCCGACGGCTGGTCACCTTCGGCGAGGTGCAACTGACCTCGCTGATCACTGAAAACGGCGCTCAGGCAGACCGATTCATCAAGTACACCCTCGGCGATCTGGAACACGCCGACAGCGAACTGCGCGAATCAGTCCTGGTCTACATCAACGAGCAATGCAATGCCACGCGCGCTGCGGCGCGTCTGTTCACCCACCGGAACACGATCTTGCGCAGGATCGCCCGCGCGGACGAGTTGCTGCCACGTCCACTGGCGGAGAACGGCGTGCATGTCGCGGTCGCATTGGACGCGTTGTACTGGCGGCAGAACACTCCCCGGCCCAGCTGAGCCAATTCTGATTACCGCTGCGCGCAGACCGGAGTGAGGCGGTGCGTGCCCCGCAGGCCCTTGAGGGTCGCTTCACGTCCGGTTCCGATCGTGAGATCGGTACTGCTTCCGATCGCCTCCAGCACCGGCTCGCTGAGGAGCACTTCGCCACCCTCGGCCTGCGCGGTGACCCGCGCGGCCATGGCGACATTGCGTCCGAACAAATCGTCACCCCGGCGGACGGAACTTCCCATGTGGATACCGATCCGGACCCGGAAATCGGCCTCGCCCCGGGATGCTTCGGCGTCCTTGCTCAGCGCCGCCTGAATGGCCAGGCCGCATCGGACCGCCCGGTCGGCAGCGGCGAAGGCGATCATGTACCCGTCGCCTTGGTTCTTGACCACATGGCCGCCGTGGTTCTGCACGCACCGATCCACCAGGCGGTGGTGGCGGTCGAGCAGCTTGACCCAGGCCCGGTCGCCCAGTTGTTCGTTGAGAGCGGTCGATTGCTCGATGTCGGAGAACATGATGACGACGTTGCCGTCCGGCGCCAGTCTGGCCAGGTCGGGACGTTCGACCCGTGCCCAGCCAGCGAGGTCTTCGATCGAGGTGAGCACGGCGGCACGAAAACCTTTGGCCCGCACCAGATCAGCGGCCTGCCAGGCGGTCCGTACCGCTTCGCGACCGCTCACCACCAACCGCTGTCCCGTCGTCGACCGACGCGGTGCCCGGCGCTTGCGCCGACTCCGGACCAGCAGGATCGACAGGATGAGTATGCCGACGGCTTCACCGGCGGCGACGATCGCGAGCACGGTGATCACGACTGTGGTCATCGGAGGAACCCTGGCGGAGTAGCGTGGCTGGTCGAACCCTGTAGCGGCTGTGCGCCCGAGCTGTTCACGGCAAAATAGTACACATGCGTTCACTCGAATTCGACCGGCGTAGCGGATGCCTGCCGGCGATGAATCCTGGGACCATCGCGCTCCGCACCGGGTCGGCTCACTCGCCGTCATTGCGGGCAAGGGTAGTATTTATACAGCTGAGATGGCCCTTTTCGACATTTGCCAAGCGCGGAGACCGTGCAATCGCCGGGCGGAACCGCGCCGACCGCAGCTGTGAATCGTGCTTCCTGACCCTGTTTCGGTGTACGGGTGATGCGCTCTGTGTCTGCCCTGTGGTGCATAGTGCACAACGATGGTTTCATCTGGGTGCGAAGCACCATTGGAACGCGGGGTGGTGAGGCCGCACGATGAAGCGCAAACAGCGGAAAGTAGGAAATGTGCGCATGCCCGACAGCATCCTGTCGGCCCGGACCGCGACGACGGTAGGTCGGCCGATTCTCGACCGGCTCCCCGCAGCGTCAACGATTTCGGGCAAGATCATGAGTCTGTTCATCGTCGGCAGTGAACTACCCGACCGAGTCCCCATGGCGGCCCTGCGTCGCGATGTCGCCGCGCTGGTGAACGCGTGCCTCGAGCTCACCGCCAGAATGCTGACCGGCGGCGACACTGCGGAACCGCTGGCCGAGGTGCGCGCCGACGTCATGGAATGGGCACGCGAGGGCGTCACGATCGACGCGATGCACAAGGCCGTGCGGGTAGGCACGCAGGCGGTGTTCGACCACCTCACCGCACGGGCGAGAGCCGACGAGGATCACGCGGCACTGATCGAAACAGCGCACATGTTCGTCCACCTCTCCCGCGAGCTCGCCATAGCGATCTCACAGGCGTACCTGCGTGAACGGCGGGTGGCGGGCAGCGACGCAGCGGATGCCGTGGCCGCCGCGCTGATCGCCGGGAACGCGACACCGGCCATGGCGCGCGCCTGCGGGGTCCGGTTGGCCGAGAGCTATTACGTCTTCGCGGTCGGGTTCGTGCCACGCCGTGGAGCGGACGAGCCGCGCCAGGATCGACATACCCTCGCGCACCCGACAATTCGTCGAATCAGAGCCGAGGTGCTGCACCACTGCGAGGACAACGCGCTGATGCAGATGGGCACCGACACGGCTACCCTGCTGATTCCGCAAGACCATTTCGATCCCGCCGCCGCCGAACGGTTCGTCGAGCAGATCGCCGGCGCGGCGCAGACGCAGGTTCGCGCCGCGTTCGTGGCGGTGGGGGCAGGTGGCATTCCCGAAGGGGTCCAGCGCGCGCACGCGGTGCTCGACATCATGCGCCGCCTGCGCCGAGTCGGGCTCGAGCGCTTCGACGACCTGTCGCTGGAGTATCAGCTGTCCCGGCCGGGCACAGCAGGAAGGCATCTGGCCGCGCTACTGGACCCGCTCGAGGATCATCCAGTTCTGCTGGAGACATTGACAGCGCACCTCGCGACCCACTCCACTCGTCTTCGCACCGCGCGTGTGCTGCACGTACACCCCAACACTGTCGACTACCGACTGAACAAGATCGCCGAAATCACCGGCCTCGACCCGACGCAGCCGGACGGGATCTGGCGCCTGCGTTCCGCGCTCGTAGCCCGGATGACCGGCGCGGGTGAGAAAGAGTTAGCCGCCGGCGGTGACCCCGACCAGACCGCCCAGGCATGCTGATCGGAGGCGGACCCCCAGGTCGGCCACCGAAGTAACGGAGAGCACTGATGAGACCCGAGGGGGCGACGGGCACCCGATGGCGCAAACCGGTCGCCGCATCGGCCCTTCTCATCGCCTGTGCGGCAGGACTTTTCTGGCTGCGGTGCGTGTACATCGTGCTCCATTCCCGACTGTCAGCCGATCCGCTGACAGATCCCCATGGCTACGAACTCCTCATAGGCACCGTGCTCGCCCTACCCGCCGCGGCGGTCGTCGCGGCCGCAGCGCCGTTTGTCGTCGAACCCGGCTCGAGCCGAATTCGACTGGCCAAGATCGTGGCGACACTGCTGGTAGTTCTCACCGCACTGCCCGTAGTAGCGCTACTCACAGCATGAACCGAAGCCCATTCGTCAAGACTGGTCAGGAAGCCTGCGGGCTCGACGATCCGGGCGTGCGTCAACGGCCCGAGACAGTCTCGGGCCGTTGATCTTCGGAGTATTGGGCGTGGTCGCCGTGCGGGGATTTCGGGTACGTCGCTACTTGACCGAACCGGCCAGCTGATCGGCGAACGGGGCAACGAACTTTCCGACAAGGGGAAGCTCCGCGCGGACACCGCCGCTGTTGTTCGCCTGGACCATGGCCATGATCCAGACGACGACCGCGAAGATCCCGAGGGCGAGTCCGGCGAGGCTGAAGATGATCCCCAGGGCGCCGAGGAGCGAGCCGACGATGCTCAGAACAATATTGAGCACCGAGACCCCGGCGAAGAAGATGATCGACTGCGCAGCATGGAATTTCACATCGGGATCGTTCTTTCCCACGAAGAGGAAGATGATTCCGGTGAGCCAGCCCAGCGCGTAGGACAGGATCGCACTGGTCTTCTTGTCCAGGCCGGCAGACTGCGGTTGGTTCGAGGGAAGCTGAGAAGATGTCATGCGGCAAGTACATGCCACGACCCCCGCCTACCGATCCCAACTTTCAGCACGAAACAAGAGGTCGCGAGCCGGTCGAAGCACCGAAACCTGACGACCTGCTCGCCGCGCGGAACCGATCAGGCTTGTGCGTCATCGATGGGTGGGTTTGACGCGGGGTGCGTGCGTTCGGACTCGCTGCTCGCCCTCGAGGCGCGCCAACTCGCTATGAACCGCTCGGCTACCTCGGCGGAGATCTCCTCGTGAGGCTCGTCTCTTCCGGGTTTGTAGCGCTGGAGGTAGTCGGTAGGACCCCATGTGAAGTCCCTGCCGAACGCTTCGTCGGTCGGCACAGGTCGGGTGTCGGTCCGGCGCACAAGCCCGGTGATCCGACGCGCGCGCCAGCCCTCAGGCCAGCCTCGCTCGTCATCGATCAACGCGAAGTAGCGCACAGCGGGTTCGTCACTGTCGGGCATTATTTCCTGTCCTTCACCGGGATTCGCGGCGGAGCGGCACCGCTCTCGACTCTATACAGCGAAATTCGGCAACCCGGTCGGCACCGCGACCTTGGTGAGTTCCCACGTACCGTTGGCGACACGTCGCTGATGTGCTCGAGGGCGGACAGAAACAGCTCGGTTCGAGTATCACGCCTGCTTGGTCTTGGATACTGTTGCAGCGGAGCCGGATTCGTTGCAAGCGAGGATCAGTGGCCGGTTCACACGGTCGGAGTCGCGGGGGCGGGCAGGGAGTCGCGGTGAACACCGTCTGAACGTCGGTCCGGTGCACCGTCACCGGCTTCGCCGGCGGATCTGCGGCAGCGTATGGCTGCATTCGGCCCCAATGCCGGGGAGCGGGGGTGCTGCGACTATCCTGGCTCAGTCGGCAATCTTGCCGCTACTCAGGGCAGACGTCTTGTCGATCGCCGGGCCCGCGCCCGACCACGGAGCCCGTCGCCTCCTCTGAGACTTCCCAGAGGATTTCCATGCTTTCGCCAGGTAGCAATTCCCCGTCTTTCGTCGCGCTCCCCATCGGTTCGACCGCGATCGTGTACTGCGAGAACCAGTTCGGTGAACAGGACGGGAAGACCGCGAACGGCCTGGTCCGGCACTCGGAGAAGTACGAGATCCTGAGCGTGATCGACAGCAGTCGCGCCGGGCTCGACGCCGGTGAATTCCTGGACGGCACTCCGAGCGGCATCCCGATCCTGACCAGTCTGCCGGAGGCGATCGCGCATGCCGGGCGGGTCCCGGACTACCTGATCTGCGGCGTTGCCCCCGCCGACGGCCTGCTCTCCGCGGCCCAGCGCGTCGTGCTGCTCGAAGGTATCGCCCGCGGGATGCATGTGATCAACGGGTTGCACGAGTTCCTCGCCGACGATGCCGAGTTCTCAGCCGCAGCCGAGCTGGCCGGGGTCACCATCACCGATGTCCGGCGGCCCAAGCCCGCCCGGGACCTCCACCTGTTCTCTGGCCGGATCTTCGATGTGACGTGCCCCAGGATCGCCGTCCTGGGCACCGACGGCGCGATCGGCAAGCGCACCACCGCCACCCTGGTCGTACAGGCGCTGAACGCCTACGGGATCAGGGCTGTCCTGGTCGGCACCGGCCAGACCACGCTGATCCAGGGCGGCAAATACGGCGTCGCGCTCGACGCGCTCGTCCCGCAGTTCTGTTCCGGAGAGGTCGAGCATCAGGTCGTGGCCGCTTTCGAGGGTGAGGCCCCGGATGTCATCGTCGTCGAGGGCCAGGGCGCGTTGAGTCACCCGGCGTATCTGACGTCGGGACACATCCTGCGGGGCAGCCGACCGGTCGCCGTGATCGTGCAGCACGCGCCGAAGCGAACAGTGCTCGGCGACTTCCCGATGATGCCGATGCCGACGGTGGCAAGCGAAATCGCCCTGATCGAGGCATTCGCCGACACGACAGTCATCGGCGTGACGATCAACCACGAGCGGATGGAGCCGGACGAGATCGGCGTCGCCATTACCGAGCACCAGTCCGAGCTCGGGCTGCCCGTCACCGATCCGCTCACCCGCCCGGCCTCCGAGCTGGTCGACATGGTGTTGCGAGCCCTGCCACATCTCGCGAAGCGACCGGTGCCGATCGCCGAATGACCTCGCCGCGGATCGACGTCGACCTCGGCAAGATCGAAGCGAACACCCGGCACCTGGTGGACCAGCTCGCGCCGCGCGGCATCCGCGTCGTCGGAATCACCAAGGCGACTCTCGGATCCCCGGCCGTGGGTGCGGCGATGGTGCGCGGCGGCGCGTCCGGGCTGGGCGACTCCCGGATCCAGAATCTGGCCCGGCTAGGCGCTCGGGATCGGAGCGCGTCACGCACGTTGATTCGGTCCCCGATGCTCAGTCAGGTCGACCAGGTCGTGCGTACCGCGACGTCGAGTCTGAACACCGGAACGGCCGTTCTCGACGCGCTCGATGCCGCTGCCCGTCGTCAGCGGCGGACCCACGACGTCGTCCTGATGGTCGAGCTCGGCGACCTCCGCGAGGGGATCGCGATCGAGGACGTCGCAGCTATGGCCGCGGTCACCCGCAAACGCGGCCGGTTGCGCCTGTCGGGGCTCGGCACGAACCTCGCCTGCCGCAACGGCGTTGTCCCGGACGACCGGAATATGGGAGAGCTGAGCAGGCTGGTCGACCAAGTCGAATCCGGTGGCCATGGCGTGCTCGACGTCGTGTCCGGTGGCAACTCGGCCAACCTGCCGTGGGCGCTGTCGACGTCCGATGTCGGTCGGGTCAACGAGCTCCGGATCGGCGAAGCAATCCTGTTGGGGACCGAGCCGCTGCACCGGACCCTGCTCCCTGGCCTGCACCCCGACGCGTTCAGTCTCGTCGCCGAGGTGATCGAGGTCGCCGTCAAACCGGCACGGCCGTGGGGTGATCGGGCCCAGACAGCGTTCGGCCACCAGGCCGCGGTCGTGCGCCAGCTGGCACCGACACGAGACCGAACCATCCGGCAGGCGATCCTCGCGCTGGGCTGTCAGGATGTCGACGTGGACGGCCTGATCCCGCCGCCGGGAATCGCCATCCTCGGGACGAGCAGCGATCACCTGGTGGTCGACGTCGGCGACCACGCCGTGTCCGTCGGCGACGAACTGGCGTTCGGGCTCGGATACGGCGCCCTGCTCCGGGCGATGACCTCACCATTCGTGTCGCAGGTCGAGACCAGACGGCCGGCGCGCCCGGTACTCGCCGCCGCCCGCTGGCCCGCGCCTATCATCGCCTGACCGGCACACCTGCGCCGAGCAGCGTGGCGCCGATCTGCCTGGGGGATCCGATGCGGCCACAAAAGACGACGCCAGCGAGAAACATCCCGAGGTCCGACCGCATCCCGTGACTCGAGGCGCCTTGGGTGATTTCCATAAAACAACGTCCGTGTTCCCGCTGCGGGCTGGCTGCCGGTGAATGGCGGTGTCAACTGACATCGGCAACAACCCCGCGAACTGGTACCGACAGAACATCCGGCAATCAGCAGAAGAGGACGTTGAGTTCTCATATAGCGCAGGCCATATCGGCGGCGAGGACGCAGTTGAGGCTACCGGTCCACGCTGTTCCGCTGCGGTGGAGCGATGCCGACCTTGACTCCCCCCGGATCACCTTCGCTGGCACTATCGTCCGGCTCGAGGACACAGGCTCATACGCCAATCCCGCACCAAAACCGGCGCCGGATACCGCACGGTCATGATCCCCGCGTTCGTGGCCAACACCCTTCGCCGCGTCCAATCAGAAGCCACTCCCAACAAAGCTGGACTTGGTCTTCCCCAACCGCGACGGCGGAATCTGGGGCCCTTCAACTTCAACCGCCTCTGGCGCCGAGCACGCGGCGAGAAGTTCGCGTGGGTCACCCCGAAGACCTTTCACAAGACAGTCGCCACCCTCATCGCGGACGAGTTCGGCCTGCAAGCCGCCGCGCGCCAACTCGGCCACGCCAACGAGTCGGTCACCCGCCGCCACTACGTCGACCTACCGACCCAAGCCCCCGACTTCACCACCGCGCTCGACCGCTTGGATTCGTGAAAACGTGTGGCTTCCGCACGTCAAAGCGTGTGGACGACTGTAGAAAGCAGAAAACCAGGTCAAACGCGTACGTCTGCCCTGGTAGATGCTCCCCCATCTGGACTCGAACCAGAAACCTGCCGTTTGAATTCCGTTGCAAACCAACATAATTCAACGCCTCCCAATGTGACCTATCACTCGCAGATTTGCCGTTGAAGGTGTTCCCGTTACATCCCAACCGTTCCCGCTACTTCCCGCTGAATCCGTGTTGTTTCCGTGTTGTGGGTCGAGTCGGGACGCGCCACGGTAACCGCCTGCGAGGCGCGGCCTCTCGCCACGGGCAGGGGCAGATCAACTTCTCACACCTGGAGATTCCCGAACGTCACGCCGCTATCGGAAGAGGCTCATGAAGATGAGGTTCGCGACAATGCTGGATTGGCTCCAGGTGTTGCCGAGGCCGTCGTGCCGTTCGGCAAAGACCCACGCTCCGACGTTGAATGTGTACGTGTTGCCCGGGCGCATCGTCCAGAAGACGTCGATGGTCGCCCCGGGGCCGAATCCGTCGCTGCTGTAGACGTCGACCTCATTCTGGCTGACCCGCTTGCGCCAGCGTTTGTCGGTGGCGGAGGCGATGAAGTTGCCGTTCTCGAACACCGTGAGATCGGTACCGCCCTCCGTGGTGGCGTCTCCGCCGAACCCGGCCCCGACCGAGTAGTGGTCGTCGGTTGTCCGGTACGCGCGGCCCATCGCGGAGACCTCGTGGGTGGTCTGCAGCGAGACCCCGAATCCGGCGCGCGCGCTCACGAAGTCGTCGGCGCCGCCGATCTTCGGACCTGCTCGGCCGTCGATGGCCACCCGGCCGTTGTCGCGATCGACAACGATCTCGAACGGTGCGCCGCCTGCCGGGTCGTGCCACGCCCATTCGAAGTGGTACGGGATCCCGAAGATCTCGGTGCCGGCCCGGATATCGAGCTTTGCCATTGTTTCAGGGGTCCCGTGCGAGTCGGTGCGCCGCAGGTGCGCCAGATCCTCGTCGAGTGGTACAGGGGTTTCCTCCGCGCTTCGCAGCGTGTCCGCCGTGTCGGGATCCTGTTGTGCCAGGCGGATCAGCGGGGCGTAGAGCGCCTGCGAGATCGCGGTCCGTTCGGCGGCGCCGGCGCGCCGGTGCGCGGTCGCCGCGGAAGAACGTTCGATCATGCTCTCGATAGATTTCTCGACGAAAGGGCGGTGCTCGGCGGGGAACCCCTCCGAGTAGCGGATCTGTGACGCGGGGGGTTCCGTGCGGGGAGCCCGGGGCGTTGTCGATGTCATGAGTGCACCTCCAATGTGTTGGGCACTCGTCAGCCTGCGCCCGCGAGCGAGGGTTCGTCACGCGTAGTCGGCTACCCGCAATCCGGACCGCGAGAGCCGCCGCAGGTCACTGCAGGCTTGGACTCGTGCAGGCCAACTTGCCATCTACGCGTGCAGCAGTCCCTGATGCGCCGAGTTGGCGTCGGCCTTACCACCCGCTTGTCATATGCTGTTGACGACATATAGCATGAGGTCATGGGTGAACTGTTCACCATCGAGATCGAGCCCGAAGTGCGCGACTGGCTACAAGCACTACCAGCCAAGCACTTCCTCAAGGTCGACGAATACGTTGGCCTCCTCGCCGAACGCGCAGAGACCCTCGGCGAACCCTTCGCTCGATACCTCGGCGACGGAGTTCGCGAGTTACGTCCAACGTTGGACGGCGCCGCGATCCGCATCACCTACTGGCTCGCACCAGGACGTCGGGTCGTCCTGTTGACCGTGTTCCGCAAGACCAAGATGCGCGAAGACATCGAAGTCAAACGAGCGAAACTGGCACAACAAACCTGTCAGGCCGAACACGAACCCGCCCATCAAGAATTCGTCCGCACGATCGAGAGAGGAGAACTGGACCGATGAGCCACACCCGCTGGAAGTCCCTCCGAGAACGTCAACTCACCGAGGGCTACACCGAACCTGTCGACGTCGCCGAGGCCCGCCGCGAAATCCGACTCTCCATGGCGCTTGCCCAGGCCGTCTACGACCGCCGCACCGAACTCGGCCTCACCCAAACCGAACTCGGCGAACGCGCTGGTTTGACTCAAGCGAAGATCTCGCGCATCGAGGGCTCCGACACCGTCCCCACCCTGCCCCTGCTCGCGAAACTCGCCGACGCCCTCGATGCCACCCTCAACATCGCCCTCGACGCCGACGACACCCAAGTCAGCTTCACCAGCCACCATACCGACGCAGCCTAACTACTCAAGCTCGTCTCCATCGTCGGTCAGCACACCCCTTCAACCTGTATCACCGATGACCGGTCTCACCCCCCGGGGACCGACTGCCCGGGGGGTTCCCGTCAATCAGACGTGCGACCATTGTCGTCATTGTTGCCACCTGTATCGTCGGCGCGTGTATCCCCGCCGATTCATAAGTTATTGCAACTGAATCCGCACCCTGCGATATGTATCCGCGGTGGCGTCCTCAAGGGCGGTAGTGACCTTAGAGCTGTTTTCGTTGATCCCGCCCGCAAGCGAGAGCTGCATTGGCGGATTAGGGTCTTTGATCGTCCGCTTTCCCAGCGTCGTCTTTCCCTGCGATGCCGTCCCGGCGGATCTCGCTCCCATCGAACGGAGGAGCATGGCCAAAAGTTGGTCAGTCGTCCGTTGAGGTTCGGGACTCCACGGCATACTGCGGTGGGCCACAGCGCCGATCGTCGCGAGCACTGCAGGCGACCCGATAACGGTCTGGACTCGGTTGGAGAAGGGGTCCGCGAAGTCTCTGAAGAGGGCTGTCGCGAATTTTGTGATGTGTTCGCGCACCATGGCGTCACTTACACCCTTAGGCAAGTTGTCTCCGGTAACGAATGATCGCAGTGTCGAGAGAGTCATCCATTCAAGGTCTTTGGCTCCAAGCTGCCGCTTGTTCGCGGAGACCAAAAGAACGAAGCGGAACGTCGCGAAATTTGCCTACCGCGGTCGATGGGCCTAGCGGTTTCCCTCGCCAGCTTCCTCGTGCTGGTCATCCTGAGCTTAGAAGGTCGTGTCAAGGTCGTTCTTTCCTTGAAACGACGAGCGAGTGAGGCCAGGCAATCGGGCCACGAGGAGGAACTACTGCACGAGGATGTCGCAGATTGACCGCCGGTCGGCTCCCTTGAAGTCGCCGCCGTCGAAGTCCCGCCTTGAGCGGGCACGGCTCGCCGAGCTGACAGAACGCGTCGCACAGCGTCGCGAAGGATGGTGCTCATCGAAAACGTGGTGTTTCCGTGTTGCCCTTCTGGCGGGAGCTTCGAATGGCAACAAACTACCAGGTCAGGCATGGCTTCTTCGGCGGCGCCGGACTCGACCCCGAAACACGATGCTACTTGGGGTAGAGTCCAGCAAAAGGCCAGGTGAGAGCCTTGCGCCCTTAATGCAGCACAAAAAGAGATCCCAACACGTGCGAATATTCGCAGGTCAGAACCTCTTTTTTACTGCTCCCCCATCTGGACTCGAACCAGAAACCTGCCGTTTGAATTCTGTTGCACCCCAACCGATCCCGCTACTTCCCGCTGAATCCGTGTTGTTTCCGTGTTGTGGGGTCAAGTCGGGGGTAGCGCCGCTGCAACCGCCGGGGGCACCCTCCGCCGCCCCTGCGTGTCAGGGTGAGGTGAATCCACCGGCACTCAGCAAATGCGGGCCGACGCCGGGGCGCGATCGGACCTACGTCTCCACACTCACGTGGCGCAGAGGCTGTTCCGCGGGGAAGCGCTCGAAGCGCTCGGGCGCGATGACGGCGGCGTGCAGTATCGTGGCGCAACCCCATCGAGCCGCCGATGCAGTCGACGGGACCTTCGGCATCGACCTCGTCGAGCACTGCCAGCAGATCACCGGCCAGAGCGGGCCAAGGTGTAGTCCGCTGCCTGCGGCCAGCCGGTCGATCGACCGTGACCGCGTGCGTCGTACCGGCACCACGATGTGGACCGTCGGAGAGACCTCATCGAGGGGCGACCTAACGAGAAGGCCGAATCACCGACCGCAATGCCTGACCAGTCACACAAAAACTTGCCGACTGACTCATAGGTGTTCACCATCAACGTCAATCTTTGGTAATACGTTCAGCTCCTCCAGTACCCGCTGATAATCATCTATATAAAACATATTCATATTGTCTTTTGGGTCCCCGAACAATGCCAGCAGCTCGGCCAAGGCGTCACGTTCGGCCGGGCTGACCAAAATTTTACGCTTCACAAGAGTGGCACACAGATTGTCGACCAACAAGGTCCACTCGCCGACGTCGCTGAAAGATCGGTAATCAGCCAGCACTTCGGGCTCAAGGCGGTCCGCGAACCGTTCAAGAAGTTCCCGGGAGCCATTGCTCAGCTTCGCGAATCTGGCCAACTGTTCCGGAGTGAACTGTCGCCTCTTGCGCTTAGCGCTGGGCCGGTCATCAGAATCCATCTGTGTCACCTAACTCTTATTTGATCGGGACGCCATTTGCGTAGTTCCTATAGACGCCGGGACCGCTTACCGGATGGCCCGTCACAATATTACCGGATGAGTCCACGATGGCCGTAATTAGAACACCATCCCGCGTGCCGGTGACTTTCCAGGTTCCATGATCCTGGAGCACCGGAGGTTGATCGGGATTCTTAGCGACGTCCTGGATGCTGTTGATGATGTGGTCATCGGTCCATAGCGGGATGTCTGGGAATTCAGTCTTACCTGGCATCCTGGTGCCGGGAGCGTGCCCACCGGTTCCGTCGTCGCCGCCGTCAAGGATATGAATCCTCCGGAGCTGGGATATAGAAATACTGGTGGGAACAGGCCCCGATACCAACTCCATTGGGCTCCGAGGCCATTGGTGGGCACTTCGCGACACTTCTCAGTCGTCTCAACTCCCCGGACTTGCCGGAACCGCCCGCTCTGAAAGACCTCGCCGACGTGATCGAGATGCGAATGGGCTGGGCCAGAGAACGTTTCGACGATCCGCGGTTCACGGACGCAATTCAGCGCATCGACGCCAACCGACACCTCACGGACTCACAGGTGGTGACCGACAAACTCCTGAGCACCACCGAACGGCCCCGAGTCCTCCACGCGGATCTGCAGGCCAAGAATATTTTGCAAGGACCTGACCTTTGGTACACGATCGACCCCCTGGGTGCTGTCGGCGATGTCAACGCCGAAGCTGCACTGTGGGTGGCTATTCAGGATGGACCGCGCACGATTGCTGAGCGGCTCGACGATCTGGCCAAACACCCCCTGCTGACGCCGAATCGACTGTTGGCCTGGACCTATGTCCTCGCGGTTGCCGAGTATCGGCCGTATCTGCCGGCTTCAGGGGAGCGAATAGAGCACTTCATACGTGTCGTGAATCGTGGAATCATCGACTCGATTTGATGGCTCAATACCCTAAGTCGCTACAGACCAGGTGTTTTGCTTCCCGTCAGTGACGTGCTCAATGTGCTACTCCCGCGAGACCCTTGGGCGCAACACGTATCAGCAGTCGGTATGAACGAATATCCGTCTCGCCTTGTCGCCGCTGTCGTGGATGACTACGTATCGTCTCGGATCCCGGTAACCCTCGACCGATTGCTCGTTTGCGGCGGCGGTCATCAGCAGGTCGTTCATTCCCGTTGCAGTCCAGTCGGACTTCCACGACGAGGGTACGCCGGGAGCGAACTCCGCGAATCCGGATCGGTGCTTGAACTCGCTCACTGATTCGATGGGAATGTCGACCACGGCTACGGAGGTCGACTCTCTGAATTGGGAGTCATGCTGGTACCACACGACATCCGCGCCCTCCGGGAACGATAGGTTTGCACACGCCGACAGGTGGCTCAGCTTGTATTCCTGGTCGGTGGAGCATCCCCCGATCCCGGTAGCAATTGCGCAGGCTGCGATATACAGAGCGACCGTCTCTCCGTGAAGATATTTCACAGCTTCTTGACCCGTCTGAACTCAAATTCGGGCTCGCCGTGGACGCGGAAACTCCGCGCCCAACCAACTTCTGCGAGGTGGCGCATCTCGTTGTTCACGACACCGAAAGTACTCGGCAGGCGCCGATTTCGCTGGCGACCTGGCCTCGCAGATCGGCAGCGCGCAAGGCCCGATTCGGCAACGACATCGCTCAATTGCCCTCGCTGCTCGCGGTCGGGGACGTCGCCGGAGCGCATCGGATTGCCTGTGAACCCAATACGCTGTTCAACCCGTTGGTGAGTTGCGCCGACAAGGTCGACTTCCACTTTCTTATTTTGCGGACCAGATGGCAAGCTCTCCGCCTGGCAGGCAAATAACGCGATATCCGCTCAGTCCCACGATTCCCCAAGCTTCATAGTGTTCGTCAACAGGAACTTTGAGCACTGCACCAGAACTCAATTCAATACTTAAACCGTCTACTTCGCTGGCGATGGCTCGTGTGATTTTCGACCCAACAGTGGATTCTAGTTCATTGCATATGTCGGCGTAGTTATTGGATGGTGCACTCACCAGTCTCCCATCTGCTGTGTGGATGGAGAGTTCACCCTCTACCTGTAGTTCAAATTCAATCGGCGAACCGATTCTAATTGTTGCTGTGAAGCCTAACTCGACTTCTGAGATTGACTGTCCAATGATTTCCAATTGCAGTTCCATAATCACCAGCCTGGAGGTTTCGGGTATGTGCCATCGGGATTCTTGGGTATATGTGTATCTGCGTTGCTACCGGGCTTTCCGTCCAGCTTCAAAGGTTGACCATGCTCGTTGTAAAACCGTACATATCCGTTTGGGTAGTCTGTAGTCGGCAGAGCGTCGCGGAATGTATTTTGATTGAAACTCGATCCCGGCTTCTGCCACACCCAACCTTTCCCGTTATCTGCAAGCCGCGCCTCCCAGTCGTCAGGAACATGACTCGGGCGCTTGGGGGTGCCTAGCTTGACTGCGCGCTTGGCGAGGTCGATAATACGTTGCAGTTTACCACGAATAGTTGTTGGTGGGTTCTTTACCTTAATTGCTCGCAGCAGCTTGAAGGTGGCGTAAATTCCCTTTAGTTTCTCGGCGTAGGCCTTTACTTTGTCGTATATCTTTTTTGCTCGATATGCCGCAACGGCGACAGCGCCGTACCCTGCAGACAATGCGCCAGCAACCACCGATATGATTACACCCTCGACAACATATTCGGCGATGTCAGCGGCGAGGTCCTGAAGGAGTTTCGTTATCTGCTTGCGCATATCGTCGATAGCGGTCTTTTGATCGCGACACGATTGTGCTATTTCCGCGAACAGTCCAAGGATGTCCTCGGCTGCGGTTTTCATTTCCCGCAAGTCCTCGTCAATGAACGAAGCATCCTGTGCGGTAATAGCTTCGAAACATTTGGCCTGGGCTTCGATCCTGGTTGGTAGGTTCGACGCTTTACCCTTGGCTGCGAGGGTTTCCCATGTTGTTGCGGCCGCTAGCAATTTGTCGGGGTCGCCATCTGGGATGGTAACTCCAGCCTCCTTGGCGAGGTCGAAACCGTCGTCAATGAGGCCGTTTCCTGGACCTCCGGCCGACGGTGGCGGTACTGGGCATGTACTCCAGGCTGGCGGGAAAGGTGACGGTTGGATTGGTTCGGGTCGACCGGTGCCTTTGGCGTAGTCGGCGAGCGCATAGTTGTATCCGGCTTGCTGCAAGATACCTGCGTAATTGTCGAGCGCCCGAATCATTGAACTTGCGAGATTGTATGCTTCAGTGGACAGCTCGTCGTATGAGGCTGCCCATTCCTTACACTCCCCGACACTGCCCCCCATCTCCCGGGAATTGCTCAGTGCCGCCATTTGGGCTTGAAAGTCGGCGTGGAAGTCCACGGCGGCGCTATGGAGATTGGATGCGGAGGTGGCGTATACGATTGGGTCGACATTTAAGGTAGTCACGCGAAATATATCCTCGGTAAGGCTCTAAACATCGAAGCGGCAAGTAGATAGTAGGTTGCTATTTATGGCAGCAATTCTCAATTCGGCTGTCAAAATCTCGGAAGCGCGAACGGTGCGTGAGCTGAGAACGCTGTATATCGCCGGGGCTTACGATCGCCCTAGCATTCCTAAATTCGCGGCGAGAGCGGCGGAGTAGCGGTCATGGGCTGCTTGTGCTGCTTGGCGCATAGTTTCAATTCCCTCGGCGACATCTGTTGCGCCGGAATGCCATTCACGGTAGGCCTCCGCTTGCGCATCGGCTGCTGCACCGCTCCAGTTCTGCTGGACCGCGTTGATGCGCTGCTGAAGTCCATCGAGACTGTCGGTTAGGAATCCTACAAAACCTGACACGCGGGTGACGATCTGCTCGAGGTCGGCGAGGTCGGCGCGGAAGGGCTGAGAATTGTCGACCATCAGAACTCCGGTAGGTCGAGAGACCCGGACAACGTAATGGTGTTACTCGCCCAAATCTGGTCTTGATTGTCCAGCGTCTTGCTGGTGACACCGAGAAGTTCGGCCATGTCGGACAGGGCGTCGAGAATGGTGTCGGCACCGTACTTCGTCTCGATCCACCCTGCGGAGAAGGAGTCCGCTGAGGTGCCACGCCAAGAGCTCAGAAGAGTGGCGATGTCGGTATCCAAGGACGTCAGCCCGTTGATCAGGGATTCGGCAACCTGCTGCACGAACGTCCCGGCGTCTGCGACTTCGTCTGGCACTAACGAGAAGTCGCCGACTGATCCGCTCGATTCTGTGGCCATATATCCCCCTCTAGATGAAACCACTGGACGGTACCACGAGGTGCGCACTCGCTGGTCGGGGCGGCGATTAGCCCAGCCGATCTGTGCGGACGCGCAACGTGCGGCAGCATGCCGAGCGTGTGGCGGACCATCGGACTTCTTGACGCCGGAACCGCTGTTCCTCGTGTAGAGGCCGAGCGCCTCTGACATGTCGAATCAGTCCGCGATGTTCGGAGTCCTGTGGTGCGGGCGCGTACCCGCCAGGATTCCATCGGACATTCCGGAGGGCAGATGTTCACCACCCCAACACACACGATTTCGACTGACACACACTCGCCCGCTGCACCACTCGGTAAGACTCGAACACATCATTGCCGCACGGTCGGCGTCGTCGCCTGCATCACCGCGTTCGCGGCGACGGTGGGCATAGCGACGGCCGTTGCTGAGCCAGCGATTGGACCAGGGTGTCCACGGTGGACAGCAGTGATGGTGCCGGGTACGACCGAGACCTCTATGACGGCCGACCCGAGCCAGCTCGTAGGTCTCCTCGCTCCGATAGGTGAAGGGCTGCGCGCGCGGTTCGGTGACGATATCGACGTGCGGAGTCTTCCGTACTCGGCCGCTCCGTTGCCATATTCGGCATCGGAATCCGGTGGGGTACAAGCTCTGTCGTCGATGCTGGGTGGACTGTGCGACTCGACTCAGGTGGTGATGGCCGGGTACTCGCAAGGCGCCGACGTAGCCGGCGACCTGGCCTCGCAGATCGGCAACGGAAAGGGCCCGATTCCCGCCTCGCGGGTACTTGGCGTGGGATTGCTGTCCGATCCCAACCGAGACCCGAGCACTCCTCAACTCGGACAAGCAGTTTCCGGCCAAGGGATCGCGGGAACTCGTGACAGTTTCGCGGAATTGGAAGGCCGCGTGGTCACGAGCTGCGCTTCTGGCGATATCTACTGCTCCACCTCCCCGGAAGCCTCCCCGGCGTTGTCCGCGGTCGGGCGCGCGTTCACCGGCGAATCGACTCTCGACACCGACAACTCGAACTCGACGAACACCGAGGATGACTCCAGCAGTGGCTTGGATGCCTCGTCGGTGACACAGCAGGTCGTGATCGTGCTCGGTGGCCTGGCCAGCTTCGCGGCGAACATTCCGCAGATCGGCACCGACATCGCTCAATTGCCCTCGTTGCTTGCGGTTGGGGACGTCGCCGGAGTGCATCGGGTTGCCGGAGAGCTCAATACGCTGTTCAACCCGCTGGTGAGCCTTGCCGACAAGGTCGATTTCCACCTCGTCGCCGACGCACTGTCGCTGGCGTCAGCATTCGATGCCTCGGGGTGGACCGGGATCGCCGCCCAGATCGTGGATATTCTGGCCGACCTCGACATCAGCCGGATCGCGACTGACATCGGCACCGCACAGGAGATCGCCTGGCGTGCCTTCGAGAAGCTCGCCGTTGTCGATCTGATCGGGGCGGCCACTGAACTCACCGGTCTGATTCCGGTCGCCGCTGACCTCGCGGCCACCGCCGCATCGGCGTTGACCGGCAACAGCAGCGAGATCGCTACGCTCGCACAAGAGTTCACCGGTAGCACCGATGCGGCGACCACGACGGCTCTGGCCGATCTCGCGAGCCAGGCCGCCGAGGCTGCGCAATTTGCGACCTCGGGTGTCCACGTGAACGGCTATACCGACGGTGCTCTCGACTTGGTCGGTGATTGGCTCTCCGATCAGATTGCGAGCAGTCGGTAGGCGGATCGCCGCCGGAGGCGGTACGGCCGCAGCAGCGGCGTGCGGTCGCGAACATTCCGCACGAGGGAGAGCGCTGAAAAGTTCAGCTACACAAACGAATTGAATCCGTCCATCCGACAGAAATGAACCCGAAACGACGGGCCAACGGCAACGTTGGCCGTCGTCTCGGGTGTGCGGCGGTGGGTGTGCGGCGGTGCCGCTGTCTGCGCGGGCCGTAGTCGGTGCCGTATCCGCATCGGCCGCAGCATCGGCTCCCACCCGGTGACATGGGTGGGAGCCGATGTTGTGGCCGATGCGATCGGCCGGTGATGTGCTAGGCAGCGCGCACTGCCGTGGTGGCTGCACGGGCGATCGCGCGGACCGTGGTGGCGGGGTCGCTCACATCGTGCACGGTGACACCCTCGAGCGGGGTGTCGTATTTCAGGTCGGTGACCAGCCACAACACCGCGCACCCTGCCGCGCCGGACATGGCACCGACATGGAGGGACGAAATGACCGACACCCCAAAAGAACTCGACTTCTCGACCCGGTCGCTGGAGTCGCTTTCGCCGCGCCCAAATGTGACAGCACCAGGAGCCTGGACGCCCCGTGACACGGGCACACCGCAGTCTGGCGGTGTGAGTCAGACCGACCCCAGCAGGGACAAACGGTGGCTCACTCGTGAGCAGGCGGGCGAATACCTGGGTGTTCATCCCCGCACCCTCGCGAACTGGGCCGCCAAAGGGCATGGGCCTCGCTACTCGAAGCCGTCCGGCAACTCGTGCATGTATCGGCGCGCGGACCTGGATGCCTACCTCGAGGCCCATCTGGTGCACACCGACGAGCAGCCCGAAGCGGCGTGAGCAACCCGAACGAAGGGAACAGCAGTGCCAAGACCAGCCACCGAACTCGGCAGTTACGGCGATATCGGCACCAAGGAGCAGAAGGACCGGAAGTGGAGAGCCTGGGTCACGTTTCGTGACTACGACGGCACGGGCCGCGTCGTGGATGCACTCGGAACAACTAAGAGCAACGCCAAGGCGGCGTTGCGGAAGAAGCTCACAGCTCGGCAGAAGCAGTACAAAGGCCGTACCCGCGGCAAAGTCACCCGCGATACGCGCCTCACGGTCCTGATGGATATCTGGCTCGACGAAGTGGCACGAGATGAAGGCGTAGGCCCGCAGTCGTATGACCTGTACAAGGGTGAGATCGACGCGAGCGATCACAAGCGCGCCGACAAGGCTACGGTCAAGCTGCGTCCCGCGATCGGCAATCTTCGTGTCTGGGAAGCGGATACAGGCCGACTCGACGAACACATCCAGCAGATTGTCGCTGCCGGAATGAGGTCGAAGGCGCGGCTGCACAAGGTGATTCTGACCGGCATCATGGGGGTCGCCGTCCGATACGGAGCCCTGCCGGAGAACCCGGTGCGAGACACGTCCCGCCTGCGCAGCCGCAAGATCAAACCTCAGACGATCGAGCGGGATCGCCTGGCAGGTTTGCGTGCCCAACTTCGGGAGTGGTTGGCGGGGAAGGGGTTTCTGGGAGCGCCTGCCTACACGCACGGCCCGAAAAGGGATCGGGCGATACTCGATGTGGCCGATTTGATCCTTGGCTCAGGAGTGCGGCCAGGCGAAGCGCTGGCAGCGTCTTGGGACCAGTTCGATCTCGAGGCGGAACCGGCGACGTTCACCGTGTCGGCGACCGTTGTCAGGCTCGACGGGAAGGGGTTGTTCCGGCAAGAGTGGGCGAAGTCCGATGCCGGGCATCGAACAGTGGCACTGCCCGGGTTCACGATCCAGATGTTGAAGCGGCTACGCGACAGCCCGACCTGCGGACGGATGTGCGCGGTGAAGGCACTGCGCGAGGTGGGTGCCAGCGTGGTACAGGTCGAAGATAAGGTCGCGCTCGTCTTTCCCGGTCGGGGCGGAGTGCTGCGTGATCCGAACAACTTCAATCGGACATGGCGGAATGCCCGGGGCACGTTGTATCGGGATGTCACGCAGTACACGTTCCGGAAGGCGGTCGCGACGCTGATCGCCGAGACGTCGGATTCGAAGACCGCCGCCAAGCAGCTGGAGCACTCCCGCGAGGCGATCACCGAACGGCACTACATCGCGTCACCGGAGCAGGCCCCGGACTCATCGGCCGCGCTGGAGCTGGGGTTCGGTACGTCGGGCTGACAACGACGTTCTTGGTGGCGAATTCTTGGTGTTTTCTTGGTGATGGCCCGAAAATACGGGATAAACGAAGAAATCCCCTGACCATTTCACCTGGTCAGGGGATTTTTTATGCTCCCCCATCTGGACTCGAACCAGAAACCTGCCGCTCTAGATGCTGCGCTTCCCGATGCTGCTCAATGCTATTCGAAACAGCCCATCACCTGCGGATTTGGCGTTCAAGGTGTTCCCGTTGGATCCCGATCGATCCCGTTGGTTCCCGCTGATTCCGTGTTGTTTCCGTGTTGTGGGTCGAGTCAGGTCCTGCGACTGCGACCGTGAGCAGAGCGCGACCCTTTTCGCCACAAGTAGTGGGGGACCACACGCCAGTCCGACCCCTACCGCCAACACTTAGGTGATGTGGTTGCCGACAACCTCGTGAACGGGTGGACCGCCTGATGATCCGTGCGCCTCTGTCAAAAAGCGAGCCGCGCTCGACCTCATGACTCGTCGTCCCAACCCCGAGAAGCTTCCTCCGTGTGAGAGTCGTCCTCGGGATCTTCATCGTCGCCCTCAGCGTCCTCGTCGATCTGGGCGGCTTGCTTATCCGCGACCACGCCCCAATAGCCGAGTTTGGACTGAACCAGCGTCAACGATTTTACGATGTCGGAAGTCTCGGTCAACGGCCAGCCGCGCTGATCCATGAGTCGTCCTCCGCTGGCAGCCTCGACGTCGTCCAGGTCTTCCATCAGCTTCGCGATGTGATCAATAGTGTTGCGGACAGCATCCTGCAATTTGGTCGCCCTCATCGAGGGTGTGTCAGTGGGAAGGGCCACCGGTCGATTGATCGGACCGCCGCTCGGGAACCCTTCTATGCGCAGCCAATGATCCGTGACCGCGACGGCTGTCCCGTTGGAGCCCTCTTGGATTCCGCCTTTATCGCCCAAGGTGCTGTGAACCAGAGTGCCGCTGATGTCCACGATGCGGGGTGGATTGCCAGCGCGGCCATCGATGATCGCCTGCCGCATCAGCAGGAGTCCGCGTTCGTCTTCGAGCATGAGCTTCAGAAGTTCGTGCGGGCCGCGGGTGTCGCCTCCTTTGTTACCCATCGCGTCGCGCTTGAGCGCTTCGTATGCGGTCATGTGGTACTGGGCGAGCGCGGCGAGCTCCAGGCGATGGCGCCACGCTTCGGGGTTCGCTTGTTCGGCGTCCGGACGTCGGAGTTCGGCTCGAGCGCACTCGAAGATCTCGTCGGGTTCACGACCAGTCACATCCCATCGCCGCGAGGCGTATTCGGGAAGATGTGTGGCACGTAGATAGGCCGCGCGCATCGCTGCGGCCCGCTCACGTCCCACCGCGCCGGGCATAAGTGTGTTTGCAGCGCTGCGTGTCGGCCTCAGCGCCAGTTCGGCGATGACGTCGTGGCGGCGGGGTGCCGACACGGATCGCTTTGCGGTGACCTCCATGATCCCCTGGTCCACTAGCTTGCGCCGATCGGACCTGAGGAGACTTGCGAGGACGTAGGCGGCTTGCGCGTCGGGTTCGGTTGGCAGACCGGCTTCTTCGGCGGCCTGTGGCGTGAGAAGCCCGGCGAGGTAGTCGTGGTGTACGTCATCGAGCACCGCGGCCGAGCGAAGCACCTCCAGGACGGCCTCCGCCATTGCCTCTAGCTTCCCTGTCGGCGTCCACGGCCGCGGCGGGTCTACATGCAGCATGCCGACATATGCCGCGACGGCGCGTCCGAATCCGTGAGCGCCGCCGGGTTGCGGTGTGAATCGTAGGAAGACCCGTGTCGGAGTAATCAGGGCGTTCCGCTGGGCACGGAGCTTGCGTGCCGCGGTGGCGCCTAGGGAGGCCGGGTGCGAGGAAACTATTCCGTTCACGAACCGGCGGAAGGAGTCCCGATTCGTCGGGAAGTCGTAACAGGTCGTCTTGGGGTCATTCAGGCCCAGGGCCGCGTGTGCGCCGGTGACGCGGCTCGAACCATCCGCAGTACCTAGCAGCGGCATCGCCGGCTGGTTGTCACGGTGCCGCATCTCGAAGTACACGACCGTGACTGGCATGACGATCCCGCGAGCAGCTACGGAGTCTTTCAGTGGGTTCTTAACCAGCACGTAGTCGTAGGCGCGCTTAGCCTGTTCCAGGGCATGCTCGACACTGTCTGCCTGGATCCACAACCCGTGTGAGATCCCTTGTTCGGATCGCGGGCCGATCAACGGCCCGAGGTGTCCAGTGGCGCCGCCGGCGGGGTAGACCCGCACGTCCATCGTCCGGGTATTGGTGGGTAACGGCACCAGTCCCGGCGTGAACATGTCGATATCGATGACCTCGATCGTTCCGCCGGACACGTTTATCTTGGTCGGGTTGTTCAACGCGATTCGCAAGGCTGGGGGATCCACGACACTGTTGGCCAATGCGGAGGCGAACGTCTCCGGCAGCCCGAATTCGGTCGCGGCCTTGAACGCTCGGTGAATTGCCGCTGCCTTCGGCAGCGAAGGCAGCGGCCCATCGCCGAAACGGGACCAAACAAATTCCTCGGTTGGTTCGACGTCGTCCAGCGTGTCAACCGCGCGCCTCGCCGCCTCCGACGGATCGTCCTCCACCTTCTCGACAACGAGCTCAGAGGTATTCATTGTATTCGACTTGTCCATCAGGCCGCCCTTCGCACGATCCGTGAGCAGCACACACTGCTCACCGTCCCATCACTACGATCGGTACGGGAGCCGCAGCGCCCCACCACGTCACGGTCGGCGTCCGAAGGGACGCGTGTCGTAACGCGCCCGAGATGACACCGACGAGGACTCCAGCCACCGGGATTCGTTCGGCAGCCTCTGGCCGACGCCTTGCGGCGTCGGATCGTCGTGTTATCGACCGCAGGGCCCAGTACAGCACCCGGTAGGCCGAGAACGGGAAAAATGGTGTCGCCCAATGTCTACCAGGTTTTCCCGCCTGAGCGGATCGCGCGAGTACGTTGTGCGACAGAGACTTTCACTGGAGGTCACTCTGAAAGCCCGCGAGCGCCGACGGCGCAGCCACGCGGCGCGAAGGGCACAGTCCCGAAGCGACCGTTTCGCGTGGCCTGAGATCCGGGAAAGTCCATCAACGCACAGTATTCGGCGTGGGCGTGACCCCCTCGCTCCAATTCCGCACGCCAGTGCGGCTATGAGGAGTGAGATGGATACGAGTGAGTTCCTCGACGTAACCGCGCCCAGCGACCTGATTTGGGCGCTCGAACCGATCGCTCCGCCACCAGGCTTCGGCGCCTGCGCGGACTACCACCCTGAGAGGTTCGATTCTCGGCGGCGCCAGCAGGCCGCTTTCGACGGGGAAGCCTACGACGAAGGCGACTACGCCACCGCCCGGGCCCTTTGCCAGTGCTGCCCAATCCTCGAAATGTGTGGGCAGTACGCGGACATGAGCCGCGATCACTACAGTTTCTTGGCCGGGATCACGGCACAGGAGCGCGCAGCCAAGTGGGTGAAGCACACGGAGATCTTGAAGCGACGTGTCCAGGTCGAGCGGCTGATTGATCTCGCCGCGCCGACGTCCGTAGTCGCGGAGCTCGTAGGCCGCGACCCGAGTCTAATCCGGGGCGACCTGCGGATCATTCGACACCGGATTGACTCCGTCAACTCCATGGGCTGATCCCCTGCAGGGCGACACCCGGTGGCTCGTAACATCTTTGGCAGCCGCATGTAGGTGGGGCGGTTGCGGATACCTACGCACATCAGCGCGCAGGGACGGTCACAGGGGAGCGCCGTTGTACTTGTCGTGCGTGCGTGCTGAAATCTTCCGTATCTTCTGATCGGGCCCAGGAGAACGTGATGGCGAAGACGATCGCTTGGAGCTAGAGCTCGATCGGGGCACGAACGTCCTGGTCGGCGAGAATGACAGCGGGAAGTCTGCGATCATCGAATCTGCCTGCTAACCACTGCGGCAGACTACTACCGGGTCAGCCAAGACGACTTTCACGTCGGTCCTGGTGGCACAGTGTTCACCATCACCTGCGGCTTCACCGACCTCACCATGGAGGAGCAGGCAAATTTTCCTAGAGATCGTCACGACCGACTCAGACGGCACTGTGTTGGACCCACCGATTACGGCGCCATTGAGCCTCCTACCAGCCAGGTCCTAGTAGATTCCAGTGCGTTCGATGGTCAGCCTCCAGCTCGCTGAGATCACAGGTGAACTCCCCGGCTCTCGTCGAAACAGCGGGTCATAGCCGTCTACCTCTACGGACGGACAACCCAGAATTGGTAGTCTGCTTACCGCGACTGAGAGGTTCACCGAACTCACCGGGAGCGCGGTTCGGCACTCACCGCAGCGACGGCCTGCCGTTCGGTGTGCGCGGGCCTCGATGGACAGGATGCCAGTTCGGTGACTGGCACTGGATGTAAATGTTTGCACACGGAGGGAATGGTGTGTTCACCCGATTACGGCTGAAGAACTTCAAGGCATGGAAAGACACAGGCGACGTCGAACTGGCTCCACTGACCATCCTGTTCGGAGCCAACTCATCGGGAAAGTCGAGCCTGCATCAATTTCTGCTCATGCTTCGGCAGACCATCGAGTCGCCGGACCGTCGACGGGTCCTCCACACCGGAGGGGACCGGACACCCGTTGATCTCGGCGGGTACGCGAGCCTACTGCGCAACGGGAACATCCATGAACCCCTGTCCTTTGAACTCGACTGGAGTCGCAACCGGCCGCTGAGTGTCGACTATGGGCGGACCGGCACAAGCTTCCGCGGCACCGACATGGGATTCCGAGCAGCAGTCAGTGCGACTGCCGACTCACCGCCACGCCTGCGCGTCGATCACTACGAGTACAGCCTCACCTCCAGCGACTCCGGCGACACACTGCGGTTGGGAAGTGAGGTTGCCAGCCGAGGAGGCTACACCGTCCTGGCTGAAGGCATTGAACTCATCAGAACTATGGGGCGAAAGTGGCCGGTATCAGCTCCATCACAGTTCCACGCGTTTCCCGAAGATCTGCCGACTCGCTATCAGTTCCTCGACTTTGCCGCGGATCTCACCCTGGCCCTCGAGGAGCAACTGTTGGCTGTTAACTACCTTGGGCCGCTCCGGGAGCAACCCAGTCGGACATATCGGTGGTCCGGAGAAGAGGTTAGCCATGTCGGTTGGAGTGGAGAACACACCATCGACGCTCTTCTGGCGGGCCAAGCACGTAAGTTCAATTTCGCCTCTAAGCAGAAGACGAAGCCGCTGCAAGTGCTGGTCGCCGAATGGTTGAGAACACTCGGGGTCATCGAGAGGTTCACCGTGAGCCCGATCGGGGAAGGCCGCGACGAGTACGAAGTCCGAGTAACCACACCGGGTGGCAGTAGAGAGGTCCTGCTTACCGATGTCGGGTTCGGCGTCTCGCAGGTACTCCCGGTGATCGTGGAGGCTTTCTACTCCGCCCCAGGATCGACGGTGGTCGTCGAACAACCGGAGATTCACCTGCACCCATCGGTGCAGGCAGGGCTCGCAGACCTGTTTCTCGCCGCGATCTCGGCGCGCGAAGGCAGCAAACCACGCAACACACAGTTCATCATTGAGTCCCATTCCGAACATCTGCTGCGGCGTCTCTTGCGTCGAATCGCGGAGGAACAGGTAGATCCCGCTGATGTGCGGTGCTACACAGTGAACCCGGGCAAGCGGGGATCGACCATTGAAGCGCTCGACGTTGACGAGTACGGGACGGTGAAGAACTGGCCGAAGGATTTCTTCGGAGATCCAGCGGAAGATCTGATCGCCCAGTCGCGCAGCGCTCGAATCCGACGTCAAGGTCTGCGCGCATGACGAAAGTAGTCGACACCAACGTGCCGCTCATCACCAAGTTACCTGACGGCCATCCCACCGAACTCGTTGATGAGTGCGCAAAGATATTGGAAAATATCATCGAGAATGGGATTCCCGTCGTCACCGATGACGCGGGTGAGATGGTCGAGGAGTATTTTCACAAGCTCAGCCGCAGCGGACAGCCCACCCTGGGCGATGCTTTCGCTAGGTACGTCTTCGATAATCGGTACGGGTGGGACGAAGCGATGCGTCCCGACATCGAACCCCATACCTCGACGGAGAACAGCTACGCAGTTCTGGCTGCTGACGACGACGAAATCGACCCATCGGACCGTAAGTTCGTCGCCACAGCAAAGGTCGCCCTCGCTCCAGTCCTCCAGGCCGCCGACACCAAATGGCTCAATTGGGGTGAGGTGCTGCGCCGCCACGGCGTGATCGTCGAGTACGTCCACGAGCCGTCGATCCGGGCCGCCTATCGTGCGAAATTCGGGTACGACGCGCCGTGACCGAGTTTGTCCGTTTCCCATCGACCCCATACCTTGTCCCTCCAAGGAGCGTCCAGGTACGCGACGACAAGGTACTGGAAGAAAGCGAACGAGCTGAGTTCGTGGCAAGACCGTTGCATGTGGAAGAGAAAGTCGACGGGCAGAACCTCGGTATCTCGGTCGGTGTGGACGGGTTGCGGTTTCAAGCACGCGGCAGCTACGTCCAACCCGGCGGCCGCCACTTCCGCGGACTGTCCACATGGATCGGACCTCGCCGACGGCGACTCGCGAGCGCGCTCGGTGACGAGCTTATCCTCTTCGGAGAGTGGTGCGCAGTCACGCACACCGTCAGCTACGACCTACTGCCCGACTGGTTTCTGGTGTTCGACGTCTACGAGAAGTCGGCCGCACGATTCTGGGACCCGGACACGCGCAACGCCCTCGCCGACGACGTCGGCCTGTACACCGTCCCTTTCCTCGGTGCCGGAAACTTCACCTTGGACGAGTTAACGGGGCTGATGCGGCAGAGCCGCGTGGGGCACGAGCAGATGGAAGGTATTGTCGCTCGCTCGGAGACTTCCGACGAGCAGCAGCGGCGTGCCAAGCTGGTCCGTCCGGATTTCGTACAACACATCGAACAGCACTGGATGACGGAACAGCACACGATGAACCGCCTACGGGTCTCAGCATAGATCGAGGAGATAATGTGCAGGAGCACGACGAGCACGTTTTCGAGTCCGAGATCTACGCGTACCTGCTCCTCGGTGGCGAATCGGGAGTTGCTGCGGCGCCATCGTCCCCTGACGTCATCCCCGAACGGGCTGATTAGATCTTCAAACGCAAACGGCAAGGAGTTCAGGGCGGGCGCCCGCCCGATTCGACCGCGGCACCTACACGCGCCGCAACTATAAGATTCACGCCAGATCGCATCGGCCGGAAGCGGTCCGGGTGCTACGCGTGGCCGTCGCGGCGTGAAGAGTATTCCCTGTTCACCAATGAATTTCGCGTCGGCGACGCCAGGTCTTCGTCCGCCTTCATGCCAATCCGAAGGAGACGTTGACTTCCCTCTGTTCGTCATGCGGAGTTGGGTGATCTTGTCGCCTAGCTGAATCGTCAGCAAGCCGCCAAGCTCGACATCGTTGTGCCCGGCTTGGCGTTGCCGGCACGCGATGGTCTTCTAGAGCTGCCCGGTCTCGCACCGGTGAGGTAGGCCCTCACCGCCGGGTGATTATCTACCTACGGCGGTCGCTGACACGCAATTGGCGACCAAGCTCAAGAATTCGGTCGGCTATCTGAGATAGTTGCGCGAAGGGCAACGCAACTATCCCTCTTTCGGCAACGCATCGGGCACTGATGATGAAGTGTCGGATGACATCGCCAGGGCGTTCTACGAAGATCTCGGACACCACTGCACCGGGCAGGTGATCATCTTTGAAAACACTGACCCGCCTGATGGGTTGGATGACCAAACCGCTGACATCAGGTTCACCAAGAACGCCCAGAGAAGGCGTTACGGGTTCTTCCCGCGCTAGCTGGCGTACCTCGCGAACAGCAACTTCTTCGGCGCGATCGAAGTCGATGTTGCCGCGCAACATGATTGGATCAAACTCTCGGCCGGGGTGACTGGTGTGGTTGCGCACCGGCGCTGGCCACGATCACCGGGGCGACCCGCCGATCTACTCAGCGCCGAACCTATAGTCACTACTGACGAGTGGTCCGCGCATGGTGGAAGTCGGCCGTCGGCGCATGGGCGCCGGTGCCGCCTCGGGTAGTTTTGGGGCATGACACGTCGGTACGAGTGGTGGAACGACTTGCAGCCGAGGATCACCTGCGGTGCTGACGTTCTTGAGCAGGTAGAGCCAGCGGTGATCTCGGGCTGTCCAGTGGCAGTGCACTTCCCGATTTTGACAAGCGCTGATGCAGGGGCAGTCCTCGCCGCTCCCGCTGGAGTGGCTGCCCTCGACGGACAGTCGATCACCGGCACGGAGAATCCGGATGAGTGGGGGATCCTGTCCGCGACAGGCGATTCTGGTCAGCCGTTGGAGATTTGGCTGAATCGGGTCGTCGTGTCTGCGGAAATTGATACTTCAGACCCGGACTTCGAGTCAGTGGTTCGGGCGATTGACGGCGAGGCCGATCGGTGGTTGGACCTTGCTCGGTCGTGGGTCGAGATCGTGACTGGCCAGAAGTTGACTCCGATCGGATATCCTGCGCGGCGAGCAAATACGACGACGTTGTGGCTCGCACCGTCCGAGACGCCCGAGGGAATGAAGTTCATATTGCATGCGCCACCGACCTGGGATGCCTCACCATTGGTTTCGTTCAAACGTACGCAGATCTCGGACTATGATCCGGCGCCGCCAGCTACGCTCGACATCATGCGTTCATGCCTTGAACTGGCCTCCGCGTCCACCGACATACCTTTTGCGTGGCGACTTATTCGAGATGCAAGAGCTCTAGCCTTTGTCGGTCAGCATCGGCGGGCTGTGATTGACGCGGGCGCAGCAGCAGAAATAGCGATGCCCATTTTAATCGATAATCTACTCCCGGTCACGCTGAATCCAAAGCTCAGGAAGCATCTGACAGACGGAACCCTCGGGCGATTGTGGGAGAAGTTGATTGCCAGCGGTTATTCGCGACAAGTGGACGTGAAATCTGACCTGATCAGTGTGAGGAACGCCGCAACGCACCAAAGCGGTACCCCTCTAACGCTTGCTGATTCCGAAAACGCAATCAATGCGGCAGCGGCGCTAGTCGAGGACGCCTTTCCGTTACCTAGCAGAATGAAAAGACTCTGGTAGAGCATATGCTTTCGCGGCAGCGCCTTCTGGTTTTATGTCATACCGAGGTGCCTCGCTCGCGGTGCCTCCGGGCGCCGAAAGGGAAAGTTCAGCGCGTAATAGTGCGTAGTGGCGGGCAATATCGGGAGCACGCTGTTGCGCACCCATGACCGGCGCGCTCCCAGGAGCTCAAGGATTGGATATGCCCTCACCACCGGCGAGCGCGCGTCCGGTGATCAACCCGGTCACGTGGGAACACCGGTGATATTGCTGAAGGCCGCTGTCCCTGAATATCCGATGAGGAAGCCGACAAGGAGCCCGCCCCAGAAGTCCTCCACTGAAATGAACGCCTGCGCGTTCGATTTTCGGGCGGCGAAGACGATTCCAGCTCCGCTGAGGATCACGGCAAGCACCAGCGCGCCAAGTGCCGCACCGAGCCTCGCACCGAAAAGAACGTCGAAGGAGGTTGCGTCTTGGAGCGACCTCCCTGCCGACCCAATAACTCCGCCAAGTACCCCGCCCGCGATGACGGCCCACAGTGCAGCCTTTACCTGCACAGTGGAGGAGGTCGTGTTGGAGTAGAGACTTCCGTGTCCGGCCTCCACACCCCGTTGACCTGTACGACCTTCCACATCGTCGGTCTCTTGGGATTTCGATGAGTCGGTATTGACAGTATGGCCACTGCCTGAAATCTCGGATCTTGGCGGAGTCGCACTGTAAACAACGGTCATCTGCAACTTATACTGAGCCGGTATGAAGAACGGGCTCCAGCCGCTACCTAGTCTGATCGTCCAGACATCCGTGCACCCGGGTTCAAGCGCCGCACCCGACGGCAGCGAACCCTGTAGCGGAACACGCTCTGGCACATCGCTTCCAGCATTAAGCTTGCCAATGTAGATCGTCGAGCCAGGATCAGCTTTGAGGATTACGCCACCTCTGGTCTCTGCGTTCTCGATATGAACCGCTGCGTTCGCGTTTGCCTCAATCCATGATGCACCCTTGAGCTGCAGACGCTGCAGCATCCCGTACTGCTCCGAAAGATCGCGACTGATGCGTCGTTCTCTCCGGCCGTTACCCGAACCGAGCTTGCTGCGTTCCGACATCAGATCGACGATGCGCTGCTCGATCGCGCGGATCCGCCGCTCGTCGTTAGTCAGCGGCCTCCGCCGCCACCATCGCTTCTGGGTGGTGACCTGCTCGTTGAACTTTGCAGTGGGACGCCACTTTAGTTGCGTCGGGAGGCTCAGTTCCACCGAGCGAATCCAAATGCGGGACGCGAATGGATTTTTGACGTGTAGGTAGAGAGTGAAATCGGTACCTGAGTAGACCTCCGGCACCGAGAGATCGACACTGAGGTCAAGGAGTCCGAACTGTCCGCTGCCTGCAGCGTCCCCGTAGTGCACTTGAGCATGCTATATCACTGTCAAGGCACTGGCCTTCGGAGTGGAAGCTCTTGCAGCCGTTGAGATCTCTGGCCCTGATCGATCCATGACGCGACGGCAACGCCGTGCGAGGTCCAGGTCGAGATCACCGGCTTGACCTCGCGCCAGAACCTCCCAAGTTCTCCAGTGAGCTTGGGGAGTCCAGTTGGGCTGGAGGCCCGGGACCTGCGCCAGTGAGTCGGTCCCGGCTCAGGCAGCCTCGGGCACGACGCGTCGACGGTCGGCTAGATCGGATGAGCTTCTGCACTCTTGTTCAGCTCAGAGCGGCAGGCGCAGCCGGGTCGGCCAAAGTGCGCTACCAAACCAATCGAACAGCGCGTGCTCGTACTTTTCAGAGTCCACCGACCAGAGCGGAACCCGGCCATGGCCATCACCAAATCGCCCGTCATCACTCCAGCTGTTCAGGTTCGTCGGCCGCCGTTGGACCGGCAAGCCGGTGTGGTGACCATCGTGACTGCGGTATTGGCCGGGGAACAGCAGATCGCGCTCGATGTCGTCGGGGCTGGTACTGCTGATGCGCGGATTGTGGTGCGGTGGGGGAGGGTCGCGATGACTTTCACTGCGGCCGAGCAGGTTCAACGAATGTTGGGGTTGTTCGGGTTGGCGCGTCAGGCGATGGTCGGTGTGGTCGAGCGGGTGCCGATGCCGGTGGTGGAGGATCCGATCTCCGATGTCGCGGTTCTGGCCGCGATCACCTGGACGCATACGCCGACCGGGGCTGCGTCGGTGGAGCGGATGTATCACCTGGGGATGCGGCGCACGATCAGCTTCGTCGCGTTGACCATTGGGCCGGTGGCGTTCCACATCCTCGATCGAGCTGGTCTCAATAGTGCGATCAAGGCGCTTGTGCGCGCCCATCAACTGTCAGTGACCGTCTACGCAGACGGTCATCGCTTCGCTGACGACCCCAACGCCGCTGCGTGGGAACGTGGCAATCGGCGAATTCTGAAACCCCACGGCAACGGTTGGTCTTACCGATGACGACGTCATTGAATCGCAGACCGGCACGGCGCTAGCTGGATTCAGTGCGCTCGGTGGTCAGCGACGATGCGCGGGTTCGAAAAGACCGAGGTCGCAGTTCGGAGGGAACTCGATGACGGACGCCGGTGCACCTGAACTGGCTGATACCGCCGCTGTTTCGGATCTGGATCTATGCGCTACTGCGCTGACTCCCGCTGACTCTGAAATCGGCGCAGAGCCGGAGGTGCAAATGCCCTTGGCTGCTGGCGATGACGTTGTCAGCGCCGCCCAGATCTTGGTGAGTTATCTGTGGAACAGCGAATACGAGGGCAGTGGTGAAACCCAGCGTGGCCATATCTGGCAGCAGTTGCGGACCCTGACGCGTTGGTTGACCTCCTCGCCCGGGGACTGACCTCACTTCCCGCGCCACCAGCGACCTAGGTGCGGTCGACGTCGTCGACAGCTCCTCACGCCGCTACGGCCACGCGCAGCCCTTTGGCCGCTCCCGGCGGATGCGAGCTGGCGCGAATCTCACATTCTTTGTCTACCAACGAATTCCGCGTCGGTGATGCCCGGTCGGCCGCTGACCCCAATCATGTCAATCCGAAGGAGTTTGTCGTGTCGTTGGCTTCCTCTGTTCGTCATGCCGAGTTGGGTGAGCTGGTCACATTGCTGAATCGTCAGCAAGCCGCCAAGGTCGACGTCGTCGTACCCGGCTCATCGTTGCGGGCACGCGATGGTTTTCTGGAGTTGTCCGGTGTCGCACCGGTGATCGACGAGCGTGGCGTCACCCTGGCCGACGGGGCCTACCTGCCCACGGCGGTCGCTGACACGCAGTTGGCGACCAAGCTCAAGATCCCGGTCGGCTATCTGAAGTGGCTGCGAGAGCAGCAACGCACCGATCTCTACGACGCGAACGTCAACGGACTGTTGCACGGCCACGACGATCCACGCTTGCGGGCCGAGGGTCACGATCGGTCGTTTCTGCTGCGGCTGTTCACTTCCGGCAAGGTCGGGGAAGCTGGAATACTGCGGGCATTCCTGTCAGACCGGTACGGCATCATCGACAACCTCGACGTGCTGACCGCGGTCCTCGACGGCATCAAAGCCGCCGATGCCGAGGTCGTGGTGCGGTCGGCGGACTTGAGCGAGTCCTCGATGCACTGCAAGGTGTATTCGCCGAAGGTCTCCGCGTTGGCGCCGACGTTTCTGCGCAACTATCGGAACCCGTTCGCCCACCCTGAGCTCGAGGCCGAACGGCGGAGAGTCGCAGGCGATCTAGACCGGGGACGACGGATGGCGGCTCGTGATGGTCAGGGCTATCGGTCCGGGCGGGAGCCGGTGGTGTTTGCGGGGTTCCGTTTCTCCAATTCCGAGGTCGGTCATCACGCGGTGACGTTGAAACCCGAACTAGTAGTGAAGATTTGCGGCAACGGGCTGACGATCCCGTTGCTCGCTTACACCAAACGCCACCTCGGCGACCGCCTCGACATCGGCGCCGTCGACACCTGGTCGCACGACACCTACCGCAAGCGGTTGGCGGTGATCACTGCCGAAACCCGCGACAAGGTCACCGAATGGCTCTCGCCGGAGTTCCTCACCGCGCAAGTCGGTGAACTCGAACGCCACGCCGGAACCCCGGTGGGTCAGCCGGACAAGGCGATCGAGGTCTTGGCGGGGAAGTTGGGTTTCAGCGAGGACGAACGCGCCGGGATCTTGTCGCATTTCATCGCTGCCGGGCAGCTCAGCGCGGCGGGGATCGCCAATGCGGTCACCAGCTTCTCCCAGACGATTCCCGACCCCGACCGCGCGGACGCACTCGATGACCTCGCTCTCAGGGCCATGACCCTCGTGTGAACGCACCGGCGCGCTTCTTCACCGACCAATCGAATGCTCGTCTCCTATCCGTCCGCGGGCACCTCACAGAATCTGTCCACGCTCAAGACCTTTCGGAGGTTTCTCCCATGACCGACTCGGTGACCCGTCCCGAATTCGATCTGGCCGTCCATCACGGTATCGCCGGCCCCGCGACCGACCTGACAGCCACCACGGTCGCGCAGTGGCGCGGGAGCGATCCGGGTTGGAAGGCCAAGCACTGGGCCTACTCCGACCTCGACCACTACGGCGCCCGCAGGTTGCGCCCGCTCAACGTCACCACTCGTGCCATGACTGCGGACTGACACCGTCGACCGGTCCCGCACCGAGACCATGCTCGCCATCGAAGGCAGGCACCGACACCGCGCAATCGGTCGGTGCCAGCCTTCCTCGCCATTCAGGAGGATTTTCGATGACCCCCGACACCACCACCGATCTCACAAGTCTCGAACCCGACAACAACGCAGCGCACGGTGCCCGCCCCATGAACGCAGTCGCGGTATTCCGTGATCCGCACACTCTCATCACCGACAACAACGTGCGCGAAACGTTCAACCTCGACGACTTTCCCGAGCTCGCCGACTCGATCGCCGAACACGGGGTACTGACACCGATCACCGCCTACGGTCGCCCCGAAGACCTCACCGCGATAGTCCGTGACGGGCAGCTCCGTACCTTGACCGCGATGGCTGTCGGGATCGAGCAGGTCCCGGTCTGGTTGATCGAACCCGACGAGGCTCTCGCCGCGAAAGATGCCGAGATCTCAAGGATCCTGACCCAGATCACGGTCAACGATCGCCGGATCGCGCTTACCGACGGTGACCGTGCTGCCGGAATCGCACTCGCACTTGAACTCGGAGCGTCGGTTACCCGCGTCGGCAAAGCACTGCAGACCAAACGCGACGAGATCAAGCAGGCCGGCAAGATCGGTGCCTCGGCTACTGCCCGCAAAGCTGTTGATGATGGCCAGCTCGACTTCGAACAGGCCGCGATCCTGGCCGAGTACGAAAATGTGGGCGACACCGACGCGGTGCGGCAGCTGCTCGATATCGACCGCGGGTACTTCAGCTACGAAGCGCGACTGATCGCCAACGATCGCGCCGAACGGCGGACCTACTTCACCGCGGTGTTGCGTTGGGCCGAGGCGGGATTCGGCGTACTGCATGACTATCCGGACTGCGGTGGTTCCGACCCGGTACTGGTCCACGCGAACGATCTGGTCGACGTCAACGGTGACACGATCGACGTCGATCACCTCGCGGCGGATGCGGGCTGGTTGGTGTGGATCGAACAGGCGAGCACTCCGTTGACCGTCGAGCGCGATACCGGTGCGATCGTCGATGCGGCCACTGTCGACTGGAACACCGAGCATGATCCCGACCGCGAGCCCGCCGACGGTTTGCGCCACGCTCGCGAAGTCACCCAACACGATCGCTGGCAGGCCGATTACTTCCTGCCCGCCGACCGACTCGACGCCGCGGGTCTGCGCCTGATCAACGACGTGCCCGATGCCGAACCCATCGACGTGCCCGATACGAATCTGTTCATCGATGCGATCGCCGAGATCAGAGCTACGTTCCTCACCCTCGACCGCGACCACCGTGGCAGCGCTCGAAGCGCTGCCCGCCGCGCTGGCGTTGGCGACCGAGCAGGACTGGAAGCTTCTCGACTACATGGTCGAGGTCTTCACCCTCTTTCCACTCGACGCCGCACTGAGCCGGCTCACCTCTCGGTTCAAGACCGCCGACGACCTCGAGCGGCTCCGGATGCTCGAGTTGGTGCCCGACACCGACCCCGGCCTACACAGCCACGAAGCCGCCGACCTGGCTGGAATCCTCGAAGCCCGAGCGCGCCGCAACAACTCCATCGTCGCCGACGAGTTCGCCAAACTGCACGCCCAGCTCCAGACCGCCGAGATGCCACGCCAGTCGATCCGACTGTGGCGCAACCCATCCTCGCGCCTGGTTGTACCTGCAACCCGCCGCATTGATGCTTCCCGCCTCACCCCGACCCAAGTGCGCGCACGCGTCCTCGCCCGCGGGAAGCGGCGCCCGGCTGAAATCGAACCGTCGCAGGTAGCTGACTACGTCCGCGAGAACCTGTTCGTCGACACCGAAGTCGACGACCAAGGCCGTCTGCGTCGTCGACTCGCCGAACTCGCTGCCCGCGGCATCGTCATCGGTAACCGCGCTCCCCGAGGTTGGACACCGCGCCGCCCCGGCGAGTTGCCGCCACGCCCTGCCGACCTCGCCGCCGCGATCTGGGATCACGAATACTGCCTCTACGTTGCCGATCAACGCGACCACGCCCACGCCGTCGCAGGGAAAGCGACTACATCACAGGAAGACTCCATCGCCTGGGCAGCGCAGCGCACCGGACTACACGGCCGGGCCGACCGCCGCGACACTTTCCTGTTCCAAGGCAACGGTCTCGACGACTTCCACAACGCCATGGCGCCCACCTTGGGGTGGCGGTGTGTGTCCTGCTTCGTCGAACGCTCCCACACCGACCGCCATCCGATTCATACCCGCGAAAACACCTTCCGCAGCGACGACGGACTGTGCGACTACTGCCGCAGCGACAACCGTCCCGGGCTACCCGCACTGGCGGCCGGGTTCACGTTCACAGATTTGGCGACGGCGTACTGCCGGTTCTTCGCCGAGCACTACCCGGACGCTGCGTGCGGGCTCCTTGCTGAAGTTCGGCGTCGCGCACCCGAGTGGCTCACCGCCACCATCGATGGGTTCCTGCTCGAACACCCAGAGTTGCCCGGTGCTCCGGAACCGGCCGCCGCCGAACAACAGTCCGATACCGCGACAGCGCCAGTGCCTCCGCGCCGCCGTCGCGAGCGTGTCCTGCCGCCCGGCCTGCGTCAGGCCCGGTGCGAAGGGTGCACCGAATACAAGCCCATCCACGACGACGGATTCTGCACCGTGTGCCGTGTCTGGCTCGAACTCGAGGTCCCCGCACCCCGGGAGCGTCGCGTTCCCGCCTGACCGGCCCGTCGTTGTTCGGCGCGCGGCTGGGATACCGTTTGGCGCCCCAGCCGCGCAACCTCTCCAGCCGATCTCACCATCGCCCGCAACCTCACTGTGCCGTTCCCTGCGCTCTTACTCGCTCCGCTCTCACGAAATCCCTCGACGCACCTTCGCCTCCGCAACCTCCCACAACTTCCTTTCTCATCGCCCCAATTTCAATGCAAACGTCTGACATCGCGGAGTAACAATCTGATTACGCTGCCCCCCAACGATTCTCAACATTTCCCAATACTTCCCACAGCGAAACTCCACCCTTGCCAGAGCTTATTTTCTCGGCGACAACTGGAGGCATGGTCGCAACAATTCACCGAGTCACCGCAGGCAACGGATACCACTATTACGTACGCAATATCGCCGCCAACGACACCACAGCACGTGGCCGCTCTTCACTAGCCGACTACTACTCCGCCCACGGCGAAGCACCCGGACGATGGCAGGGCAGCGGCCTGACCGCGCTCGGCATCGAACCGGGTGCGGAAGTGACTGAGTCGCAGATGAAATCGCTGTTCGGTCTGGGCATCCACCCGAACGCCGAACAGATCGAAGACCGGGTCTACGCGCACCAGATCGCCCTCGGTGCCAACGACCGCGAAGCCACCCGAGCCGCGGAGAAAGCATCGAAACTGGGCAACAAATTCGCCGTCTACGAAGCTCAGTCCCAGTACCGGCAACAGTGCTCCGATGCCTTTCGTGCACACAATTCCGAACAGAACCTCCCACCCACTACCGCAATCCCCGACGACGAACGCGCACGAATCCGCACACAAGTCGCGACAGAAATGTTCACGGCCGAGTACAACCGCTCACCGTTGAATGCCCGCGAATTGTCGGGATGGGTCGCGAAGAACTCACGCCCGAAACACTCCGCCGTCGCCGGTTTCGACATCACCTTCAGCCCCGTCAAGAGCGTCTCAGTCCTGTGGGCGCTCGCTTCACCCGAGATTTCGCACCGGATCGAGGCCGCGCACCGGCACGCGATCGAGGATGCATTGAGCTGGTTGGAGAACAACGCGATGTTCACTCGCTTGGGCCGCAACGGGATCCGGCAGGTCGACGTCGACGGGATCGTCGCCGCCGGATTCACCCACCGTGACAGCCGCGCAGGCGATCCCGACCTCCACACTCACATCCTGATCGCCAACCGCGTCCGCGCCCTCGACGGCAAATGGCGCACCATCGACTCCAAAACCCTCTACGAAGCCGTCGTCACCGCGTCGGAAATCTTCGACTCCCGTATCGAGCACCACCTCGAAACCGACCTCGATCTGCAGTTCGAAGCCCGGCCCGGCCGCACTTCCGAACAAGTCCCGATCCGTGAAATCGTCGGCATACCCCTGGAACTCATCGAAGCATGGTCACAGCGAGGCGCCGCGATCGTCGCCCGCCTCGACAAGCTCACCGCAGCATTCCAGACAACCTTCGGGCGTGAACCATCCCCGAAAGAGATCTACGACCTCTCCGACCGCGCGACGCTGGAAACCCGCCCGACCAAACACCTCTCGACCTCACTCGCCGAGCAACGCGCCACCTGGTCAGCACATGCCCATCAACTATTCGGAGGCCGTGACGGCGTCGAAGACATCGTGGCCCGGACGATGTCGGTCCCTGCGACACCACGCCCGGATCCCGATGCCGCGTTCATCACCGCGGCTGCCGAACGTGCACTGGTCGGCGTATCGGCCCGGCGTTCGACCTGGGGGATCTTCAACCTCCGCGCCGAGGTCGAACGACAACTCCGCGGCCGAATCGCGTCCGCCGACTGGAACTGGATTCCCGACAGGGTTGTGGCCGAGGCACTGTCACCGCCGTCTGCAGTTGCACGCGGTGACCCCGACCTCACTGAACAACCGGCATTGCGGGCTGTACCGATGTGGTTGCGTCGCAGCGACACCACCGCTGTCCATGTTCGTGCGAACTCCCAGATCTACACCACCGAATCCACCTTGGAAGTCGAAGCAGCGTTGATCGAGCTGTCGGTCGAACTCGGCGCCCGCGTCCTGAACGCGGAGCTGGTGGGCAAAGCGGTCGCCCACTACAACACCGAGCACCCGGATCGTCCGCTCAACGCCGGCCAGATCGGTGTCATCTCCTCCTTCGCCACCTCCGGGCTGCGTGTCCACACCGCCAACGCCCCCGCCGGGACCGGCAAGACCACAGCGATGCAAGTCCTCACCACCGCATGGCATTCCGATGGCGGAACCGTGCTCGGTATGGCCCCCACCGCAGCTGCGGCCGCTGTCCTCGGGGAGTCGATCGGCACCCGCGCTGAGACCGTCGACAAACTCCTCGACGTCATCAACCGCCACGCCCCGAGCCCGAACGGTCCGATCATCGCAGGTGATTATCCGCCGTCGTTACCGCAATGGGTCCTCGACATCGACGACCGAACGTTGGTGATCGTCGACGAGCACGTCAAACTCGGCAACACCAAACGCCTACAACTGCTGCAGTTCCTGTCCGGACGTGGAGCGACGGTGCGCTGCATCGGCGACGACAAGCAGCTGCCGGCGATCGAAGCCGGGGGCGCCGACGCCGACATGAACGCCGTCTCGCCCGAACAAACGCTCACCCTGTCCCACGTCGTCCGGTTCTCCTCCACCGCCGAGGCGACCGCCTCGATCGGACTGCGCGAGGGCGACCCCGCCGCGCTGGCGTGGTATCTGGACAACGACCGCATCCACGCCGGGCACACCGGATCGGTTTACGACGACACCTACCAAGCATGGTCCGCCGACGATCTCGCGGGTCGCGACGCGGTCATGTTGGCGCCCAAGCACGAGGTGGTGACGGCACTCAATGCCCGCGCCCGCGCGGACCGACTCGCTCGAACCGGCGCCCAACCGGGTCCAGAAGTGGTGCTTGCCGACGGTCTTCTCGCCTCGGTCGGTGACATAGTGCGCACGCGACGAAACAACCCGAAGCTGCGTTTCGGCGAGCGCGACTGGGTTCGCAACGGCTATTCCTGGACCGTCAACGACGTCCACAACGACGGTTCGCTGACCGTTTCGCACCGCCACCGTGGCACCGACAGCGACCAAACGGTGCGGCTTCCGGTCGAGTATGTGCGCGCACATGTGCGTCTCGGGTACGCGTCGACGATCGATTCCGCGCAGGGAATCACCGCCGATGCCTGCCATGTCGCGTTGTCCGGACGCGAATCCCGACAACAGTTGTATGTCGCGATGACCCGCGGGATCCACGCCAACCATGCCTACATCGTCACCGCGCTCGACGGTGCCGAGGGCGCGATCTACACCGAACCCGCCACCTACCCGCGCACCGCAGTCGAGGTCCTGCACCGTGTGATGGCTCGCGATGGAGCGCAGAAGTCCGCGCACACCACTCTGCGCGATGCCCTCGACCCCGCCTTGCGGATCGGGCGAGCGGTCGATATCTACCTCGACACCCTCGGCCTGACCGCCGAACACGCACTCGGCCCTGCCCGACTCGAAGCCCTCGACCACGCCGCCGACACCGTCCACCTGAACCTGACCGACAGTCCCGCCTACCCGATCCTGCGCCAGCACCTCGCTCTGATCGCGCTCACTGGCGCCGATCCCGTCGCCGCGCTCCGTGCCGCAGCGGGCACACGGGAACTCGATACTGCTGATGATCTTGCCGCGGTTCTGGACTGGCGCCTGGACCCGACCGGTGCTCATTCCGCAGGCACCGGTCCGTTGGCGTGGACTCCTGGACTTCCTGACCAGATAGTTGATCGTGTTGTCGCCGAACCCGTTCGGGCACGCGAAAAGATCGTGGTCGATCTCGCCGCACAGATCCGCGATACCGCACAACGCTGGACACCGGGCACCGCACCCGCGTGGGCACGACCGCTTCTGGGCACCGACCCAGCGTTGCTCGGCGAGCTTGCGGTGTGGCGAGCCGGACTGCACGTCCCCGACACCGATACCCGACCCACCGGACCACCCCGCGACACCGACCTCGAACGCCACCACCAACAGCGCCTCGAGCACCGCGTCATCGACGCCTACGGCGATCCAACGCTTCCACGCAACAGGTGGGCCGAGGTCGTCGACCGCATCGATCCCCGTATCACCACCGACTCCTACTGGCCAACGGTGGCCGACAAGATCGACCTCGCAGACCGCGCCGGGCTCGACATCGCCACCCTGCTCACCGATGCCGCCGCACACCACCCGCTGCCCGATGAGATGCCCGCCGCGGCACTGTGGACGTGCCTGGAACTCGAGCCGTCCGCTCTCGACACCACCGGAACCGACCTCCTCCGGCCCGAGTGGCTACCCGACCTCGAAGCAGTCCTCGGCACGGCCATAGCCGAACAGCTCACCACCGAACCGGCATGGCCACGCGTCGTCGCCGCTGTCGAACGCGCTACCAGCACCTGGTCCTCACACGATCTGCTCAGTGCCGCCTACGAACTCCTGCAAGGCGCCCAACCCGACGACGCTGCACCGCTGCGTCCCGACCAGCTCGCCGCCGCGCTGGCCTGGCGCATCGACGCCCTCCACCACCACGCTGCAACACCCCAGCCGGCCACACCAACCGTCTCCGAAACAGGCACAACTACTGCCGATTACGAACAGCCACCGGCGACTGACGCCGCCGAGAAGCGCCAGCCTCCCAGCACGGACGAGCCCACCGGGTCGGACCACACCGACAAACCCACCCGGGGCGACACGACGTCCGAGATCGAGGACATTGCACGACTGTTCGCAGCGGGGCGGGTCACCGAAGCAGTCGATACCTTCCGCCGCTTCAGTGGCGCATTGTCCGAGGAAGAGCGCGGCGTATTGACTGCTGTCGCGGACACCTTGTACCGGTACAGCTTCCCGGTGGCACAGGCTCGACTTCACTGGGCCGCAGACCAATTACCGCACCATCGTGGGCTGATCCGAGCGTGCACACCAACGACCGATCCACACACCTTCCACCGCGACACCGGCCCGGGTCGTGAACGATCCCGCCCCGTCTACGACCATCGAGAGAACACCGACCCCACCCTCACACCAACGGTGTTCGACCCGATCCAGGCCGCCGGCAACGACGCCTTCGACACCTATCTCGCTGACGCGGAATCGCCCGACAGCCCTGCAGGAGGGACGGCCGACCGACTTCGAACAGCGGACGTCGGGTTCCCGATCGACTACGACCTGGCCGCGATGCCCACCGTCGCGGGACTTGCGTGTGTCGACTGCAGCATCGAACGCTCCCGCAACGCGAGTATCCCTGTGCCGCCGCGACATTCCGATGACGGCCTGTGCCACTCCTGCCGCGACAACGACCGACCGGGAATTCCCGACCACGACCCCGCCGACCACATCACGGCACGATGCACCCACATCACCGAAACACGCTCTGCACCCACCGCATTAGAAATGCTGCGCCGAGACTGGCGGGCCCTCGACCCGACCCGACGCGCCATCATCGAGCAGTGGCTTCGCGACAACCCGCTCACCGAACAACCACCACCAGTGCTCAATTCGCTGCAGCGACTCACCGATCACGAACTCACCCAGGCCATCGAAGGCCTGCATCAACGACTCGGGAACATCGCCACCGAGGCCGACTTCTTCGCACCCACCCGACACGATGAAGTCGACGTCCAACCCGATCCGGCCGTAGCCGAGCACCAGCGCGCCGCCGAACGCGCACAACTAACCGCCCGGCAGTACGCCGATGAACTCGACACTGCCATCCGTCGACTTCACGCCACTTCGGTCGCGCGCGACAGCGCGCGCGAGGAAATCGATGCGCTGTCGGTGACACGGCGCCGCCAGCGCAAGACTCTGCAAGAACACATCAACACCTTGACCGGTGAATATCGCCAGCACACCGAAGCACACCAACACGCCCGTGCCGCCGCACGCGCAGCCAACCTCACCGCCAACGAACTGGCAGCCCGTGCCGAACACATCGCAATCGAAGACGAACACCGCCGCCTCGCCGATCAGGCCCGAGCCACCGACCACGACGATGCAGTACGTGACGCAGCTGTCGTAGCACTACAACAGACCATCAGCTCCGAGCTCGCCGACCACCGTGCAGAACACCAGAGACGACAAGCACTGACGTCCTTGCAACGGCATCAGGAGGAGCATGCACGCCTCGAATTCACACTGACGGCCGAGGATTTCGGCCCCGAGTCGTATCTCGATCTGGAGATAAACCAGCAGGTTCGCCGAACAGACCTGGGTCTATAGGCGACCGATCTGACAGGACCGGACCTATTGACATTCGTGTGTGCCGAAAACCGCAAGGGTATACGTTCGCTATCCACAGTGGTCGACCTGCGGAAGCGCTGAGTATCGAGCCTGGAGCGTCATAGCCTGGCGTATCGGGCTCGTACTCCTGCTCGGCTCCTGTGTTGGGCGCTGCGTCTTGACAGCCAGGCCTTCTCTCTTACATGCCACGTTAGCCAACCGGCCGAGATCCCCTTGCCTTTACCAAGCAGCCCTTGCCGGCTGCCTCCCGCTGTACGAGCCACACCACGGCAGATGAGATCGCTACGGCACCTGATGTTCAGTAGTGTCGCCGAGCTGGCGGCCTGCAGGGATCGTATGGAGTGTCAAACACGAGCGAGGCCTTCTTCGTCTTCCTCAGAGAACAGTGTCATCTGCTCGCCATTCGTGGGCTCCTGCGCAAGCCCGGGTGCCTCGATCTGGTCTGGATCGGTCTCATCGTCATCCTCGGATACGGTCGGGAGTACGTATTCTTGGGCGAGGCCTGCCAAGTGGAGCGGCAGTGGTAGCGACAATGCGTCCATATAGTCGGGTGCCTGGCGGAGCTGATGCATCGCGAGGGCAAAGGCTTCGGGGTTGTCGTCTGGATGGCACCCGGCGATGGTGATTTCAACGAGGGTCGGATTCCAAGCAGGTTTATCGACATCGGTGATCGTGTTGCCTTTGCTGGGGCCGCGAGTCACGGTGCGGGGCGCGAGCCGGTCGGCTGCAACTGCCGAGGCTTTGAACTGGCTGGCCTTCTCGGTCGTGCTGTAGAACACGCGCGGGGCTGGCGAAGTGTCGTCTTGCGGTACCCATAGGCCTGACGGCAGCCCGTTTGCACTGTTTGCGGCCCCAATGCCCCACCACTGGGCGGCTTCCCGGCCGTTGCCGCCGCGAATCCGCACCAACCGCAGATTGTGCTGTAGCCCGGACGGGGGTGCTGAGCCGGTACGGATGAGATCACGGACTAGTGTGCCGTCCTGAAGCCATGACCAGTGCTGTCTGCTGTTCTGTGAGTGGGTGATCAGGACAGTCGGTGAGCCGTACAGGCTGGCGGTCAGGCGTTGGACGAATTCCTGGGTATCGCGGCGTTGTTCGTGCAGATTGCGGTGCCAGGCGCGGGAGGAGACGTACCGAGTCGGATCGTTGTCGTCTGGTTCCGCATCGTTGGTGAGGGTGGCTTGCTCTACGAGTCCGAGAAGGAAGTGTGGGTAGGGCTCCCAGGTGAAGGTTGTGTCGTCCCAGCCTTCTACCTTTGCGTGACCAGGTGCACCGGGGATCGGAGTAACGAGCACGGCCACGGCTACGTGCAGCGGCAAACGAGTTGGTCCGTCCTTGCGGCGCTTGACCATCCAGAGTGCGGCATAGCGCAGCCCAGCAGGCAGCCCCTCGCCGAGCGTATGCTCGGGCAGCACACGCACGCCGAGCTGGCGCAACCCGTCCAGCCATGCCGACCGCACTCGATGATCGACATTGCCGGCATTCCTGATCCCAGGCGCCGTCGACGGGACAGCGACGAATTGGGTGAGGACCCCGGCGTCGGCGCATCCGAGTCGGAGGGAGAACTTGGGGTCGGTGTCGGCTGGGCGGAAGTTCGCGCGGTGATCGATTTCGACGAGCGCGAGAGTGGGCTGGCCCCGGTGCGCCCCGTCCCGCGTGAGGAATTCGGCAACCATCTGTCTGCGGTGTGCGATGGCGTCTCCGAGGACCGCGGCGCGGGAGTGCTTGCCGCGGGCCAGTGACAGCCCAACTCCGAGCCCGCCTGTCAGCGGCAGGCACCGTAGCCGCACGTCGAGCTCGGGAGTGTGCCAGTGGATGATGGCCGGGGAACCCGGTGTGGCACTGTGGAATTCGTCATCGCTGGGAATATCGGTTGCTGCACCGAGACCAAGGGCATCGGCGAGCTCGGTGACAGCCGCATCGCGGACGGTGACCGTTTGCCACAGCAGTCGGCAATCGAGAACTGGCGTGGCCGCTTCGGGGAGCGCTCGGGTGGCAGCGGCAAGAGCGACCCGTCGTGCGCGGGTAGCGCATTCCTGAGCTGCATCCTTTTCGACACCGGTCGCGGTGGATCGGGGATTGTCCGGCTTGTTGGTTCCTGCGGTGCTGCGTTGCAACGGCGCCGATTGGGTAAGGCAGCGCGGCAAGGCCTGCTCGATCCACTGCATGATTTGGGAGCGCTGGTTGGACATCAGACCGGTGCCGATCTCGTGCTCGCCCATGTGATTGCTGTGCACTACGGCCGCTCGGAGTCCGGCTTCGTCGCCGAGCCAGTCCTCGGGTGCGCGAAGCAGATCGGAAGGCTCGGGAAAAGACTGGCGCAGCGTGAGCCTGCGCAGCAGGCCGGTCGGACCGTTCTCGACCCATGCGATCTCGCGCGTGCGGCGATCGAACGCCAGTTTGGCGACGGCGAATCGGTCGCTATCGGGCGCTCCGGGCAGCCACGGGATCGGCGGGCGGAGATATACCGACGTCGCACGGCCGTGCGGCAGGAAGACCGAACCGGTTGTCTTCCGGGGATGCGTCGCCCAACGTCGGACGCCGGTATGGACGTGTATACGGGGCCGCGGGTCGAAAGGGGTGGTATGTAGCGTGATGTTGATGGTGATCGAAAACCACCAGCGGCGCCCTCTGATCTCACGGGGGATGGGTTGCGACATCAGTTCGGCGCCGCTCTGTCGAGAGCTCCTGGCAACGGCGCGGAACCGGAGTTTGCCGGCACCGAAGTCGTAGGGTTCCAATGCGGCGATGCGTCGTGCCAAGGCATCTGGCGTTAGTTGATAGAGGCGTCCGGCAGGGGCTGCCGTGCCGCCCTCTGTGATCGGGCAGTCGAGGAGGTCCACGACGAACTCGTCCCAGTCGATCGGCTCGGTTTCCAGCTCGGCCAGTGCGTCTCGCAGCACGGCGCGATATTCCGCAGTCGATGTCACATCGGTAGGGCCGATATCATGCAGCCAGGCACCGAGCAGTTGGGACAAGGTACGGCCAGGCAAGGGGTCCGTGGTCGTCTCGGGTACGTACATCCAGTAGTCGGGATCGCTCTGGCGCCGTGGCCGGACGACGAGATCTGGGGCGAGACATTGAAGTACGCTGTCGAGCCGACCGGTGGGCAACGTCGGGAGTCGCTCGCGGTCAGGGGAGCGCCCGTAGTTCCGCAGGCGGAGCAGGTTTTCGCGGGCGCGGTCGGGAAACGGCAGTGCCCGGTATCGGATGGTCCAGGGTTCGGCATTGTTCGCGGGGACGTAGGCGGCCCGGCTGATGGATCGGTAGGTGAGTCCCACGGTCTTCTTTCGATTCAGGGAAGGGGGTCCGGCCGCGTATCGAGGTCCATTTTTCGCAAGGCGTTGTACAGCGGTGCGTACAGTGTTTGGACAAGTGCGGACTCAGCCGGGTCGGTGACGGCGATCGAAGCGAAATACGGCGCCAGAACGTCGCGAAGACGCACGAGCAGACCAACGTCGGGTTCACGGCTGGTCGTCGGCACAGGTTCGCCCGGTGCGCTTTTCCATGCTGCTGCCGGCGCGAATGCGGCGTCGACGAACACCACCCGGGCTGGGACACCGCCGCGCACAAGTCGGCCGATGACTTGCCAGATACTGACCAGTTGGTCCCAGGCGAACGATTCCTGTTCGAGCGGACCCAGACGGGAGTAGATATAGCGTCTTGTGAGCAGGCGGCGCCATTCGCCACGGGCGATCCGACGGAACGCACGTCCCGCCTGCCCGAGATCCGCTGCCTGCGTGACGAGTTCGGAAAAGGTGCCGTACTTCGGGTGGGGGATCAGATCGCGGGTGAACCGGGACACCCAGTCGTTAATGGCGAACACCGCAAGCGAGAGGTCGTCGGGCCGGGGGTGTGGTCGAACCAGAAAAAAGACCGTTCCGAACGCAGCCACCCGCTCACCGCTGGGAGTACGCGCGGGACTGAGAATGTTGTGACCGCGCTCGATGGCCATCAAAGGTGCGATCAGGATCTCGGCCGATTCGTCGTCAGCGAAGGATGCGAGATCGCCACGGCGAACGGTCGAAGTACGGCGGTGGCCGAGATCGCCGTCGTCGACGTCCGCGTCGTCGCGTGTGAGGACCCGGATCTGTCCCCGCCAGCGAGGGAATTGGTTGAGGACCTCGAAGGCGATCGATGCGTCCGAGTAACTTCCGACCAGCAGCAGCGCCCGGCGCCTTCGTTCGTCGCCGATCATTGCCAGCTCTTCTTGGATCGGGCTGTTGTCACCGTTGCCGGGTGTCCGGCCGAGTTGGCTGACCAGCTGTCGCAATACATCGGTGCGGACACTTTGGTCCTGCCCGGACAGTGTGATCGGCCGGTTGTCCTTGTCGTAGAGGAATTTCGTGCGGAAGGTGGTGGATTGCACCGCGGCCACTGCTTTTGGGTGTGGTTTTAGTACCGCTTGCACCGGTGCGAGGACGTGTGCGCGGGTGGAGGTTCCGGCCCAACTGGTCGCAGACATGAGCAATACGTGCGGCCCTGGCCTGCCCGCCGCGGGGTCGGCGCCCAGGTCCGGCAGCGCATGCAGCAGCTCCCTGCCAACACCGGCGCATCGGAAGAAGCGCAGTGTTCCCGTGCAGTGCCCGGCGCGGCTATGGGTGAGGTCCGGGTCGTCGGGCAGGTACTGGAAACCGAGGACATTGCCCATCGGGGCCTCGGGGACGATCGGGGCGTAATCCAGGGGCGGGCGCCGGGCGAGTTCGTTGTCGGCGTTGTCCAGGTGGAGGGCCGATTCAACGTGTGGCCACAGGTAGGTGATCCGGCTCAGCCGTTGATGCAAGACCGCCAGCTGCAGGGTGAATTCCAGACGGCGCGAAGTCCGTTCGAGCCAGGCCTCGCTGCCACGGATGTCGGCCGGGTCGGGCTTGCGTCGCCGCCGAGTCGACGAGTTCGACTGCTCCGCAGCTACCTGGCGATCGCCAGAAAGCATCGGACTGGACTCGGAAGCGGGATCGAGTCCGGGTGCCCCACGGAGCAACTTTTCGAGCAGGGAACGAACTCTGATCCGCGTACGGGCTTCGTCCTGGGTGTGCAGCAGATCCTGGGTGGTGCGAACGAGACGATCTGCGTCCGCATTGCGTGAACCTCGGTCGCCCAGCGGATCGTCGCGGAAGGCGTCCATCTGAGCGGTGACTTCTGCACGCCGTTGCGCCCACATGGTTGTCTGCCCACGGGAGCGGTCGGCTCGAGGTGCCGGTGCATCCTCGGTGTCGAAGACGTCCTCTTCGCGTTCCACTAGATCATCGGTTGATCCCGCGTTGCCGGGAAACCAGTCCTCTAGCAGCTTCTCCTGCAGGGTCCAGGCGCTGAAATAGTCGATCTCCACCCAGGACCGAAGCTCGTAGTCGTCGATGAGCAGTGCATAGAGCCGGTTGGTGGTAGCACTGACGACGTCGAGAGCCGCTGTCCACCGCTCGACGTCGCGTTCGGCGAGTTGGATTCTGCCCTTGCGGGCGAGCTCGGCAATCTTGTGGGTGCCGAGGCGATCCAGCCAGGATTCTGGCCCCCTGGTGACCAGGGTCGAGGCCGGGGCGAAGGTATCGTCGAGGTGCATCTGGACCCGGTCGGCCTCGTCGACGATGACGATATCGCTGCGCAGGCACGCTAGTTCCAGGTGCCGCAACCGTTCCGGGTTGAGATGACGGGGGACAGCGCTCTGTACGAGGCTGGCCGGGTTCGCCACCCAGATGTCGGCGTCGACCATGTCATGTGCGGACCGGTGCCGCGGACACCGACTCCACATCGGGCAGCCGTGGGGTTGGCCGAGGCGATCATCTTCGGTATCCGGTGGGACGGCTTCAGTCTCTCGGTACCGCCCCGGAAGCGAGGAGGGATCCGGGGTCGACTTCGGCGGCGACGGGTACAACGTCGTGCATGGCGCGTCGGAGTAGCGCAACGGATTCGCCGCTTCGAGACCACGTTGCGCGTCCAGGGCACACACGGTGCTCAGGTAGGCGAAGCCGTGATCCTCGTGCAGCAGCAGTGGCCGCCCGGTGCGGGATGCGATGCGTCGGTGCAGGCGTTGGGCGTGGCGTTCGCGGGTGCTGGTTCCCAGTACGGGAGCCGCTGAGAGTTTCAGCGCCACAAAGGTTTCGGTTAGTGCGAGCTGTTCAGCGACATCACCGACCACCAGTGTGGTGCGCATGCCCTGCCGCGCTGCCCAGGCCGCGATCAACGTCATCAGTGTGCTTTTGCCCGCGCCGACCATGCCGACCAAATGGGTCAACCGGTCGAGCCGGAGCTCAGTGGCCTGCTCGAAACCGGTCCCGTCTGCGGTCCTCGTATCGAGTTCGAGTTCTTCAAAGCGACGAGCCCAGCTACGGGTCGGGATGTTGGCTGCTGTTTCGGCCGTATCCATCCACGTCGCCGTCGCTGCAAGTTCCGCCAGGGGGATACTGAGCGGTCCGGGCTGGCGGGCATAGGTGAGGTCGTGTCCGGGTCTCGGCTCGAACACGAGTTCGTCAGGAATGGTGACCGATGTACGGAACCGTCGCTCGACGATGAACCGGGCACTTCCGGCAGGTGCCGGTGGCAGAGCCGACCGGTCGAAAGACGGAAGGGACTGGAGTGCACGGTCGTAAATCTCGAAACGGTCGCGGGCCAAGAAGGGCTCGACGCGGCGTGCCGGTTCGTCGTTGTCGTGTAAGCGATATCCCCGAATCCGATCCGGGAGGGATCGGTAGGTATCGAGGCTCTGCTGCCACATTCGGTTGCGCCGCAACGTCCACAGCAGGTGGCGGGCGTTGGTTACCAGCTGCTGCTCCTGCTGCCTGGTCACCAGGCCTGCGGCGGCGCCGAACGGGTAGCCGCCGAGCAAGGGCCACACGCTTGACGCGGGCGCGGCCGGATCCAGGCGCTCCAGTAGCCGCAACCCGAGTTCGACTTGGCACAATAGGGCCGGTCGCACCTCGCTGAACTCTTCTGGCCACGGTCGCAGTGCGTCCGTGACGGAGCTGTACCAGCTCGCGCGGTCACGCATCGCCTTCTCCCTTGCTTGGTTGGCCGTCGATTTCTGCGGAATCAGTTCGGGCGAACCTGCGTAGCCGCGCCGACACAGCGGCGACGAGCGCTCGGTCGGTTAGCAGTTCGAGGTTTTTAGCCGGTGTTGCGCGATTGCGCGCGAAAATGCCGAGATAGTCCGGCCTGGTGTCGACCCGGAACTGGGGCACCACCCAGAATGCTTTGTCGTAGGGCGGCTCTGTCGGGACCGGACGTGCAGCCTTCCCGAGCAACCCCGGGTGCGCCCAGTCCTTGACGTCAATTGCCCAGACGTGGTTATCCGGGAAGGTGATCCGGATGTCGTAGGCATCGTAGCCAGGCCACATCTCGACCTGAAGACCCCGCATCGACTTCAATCGGCGTTCCAACTCGATTTCAGCAAGCCCGGGGCCTGTGACGAAGTGACGCAACGGCCGCACCAAATGAAGCAGCTCACCCACCTCGTCGACAACCAATTCTCTACCCAGCGGCGCCGGTCCACGGCTTCGGCACTGATCACGTTCGCACCACCAGCCGCCGTCGAGCGTGGGTGTGAGGAGAGTTCCGCACCGGCCGCAGGTCGCGAACTTTCCATCGCGAAGGTACCCAGCCGACGCCGGAATGTATGCCCGCGCCAGTAGTTCGCGCACCGGCTCGAGATAGAGGTCGGTGGCGATCTCTAGATCCATCTCGCTGGTCAGCACCGGTTTGGTGACAAGCAGGCGGCGAAATGCGCTGTAGGACTCTGGCGACGAGGCCTCCTGGCATCGTTTCATGGCTGAACGGATGATCACCCGGTCGAATTCTGCGGCTGCGCTGTCACGTCCCTCGACCCACCATTCGTGACACAACTGGGTCGGTTCCCCGGAGTCTTCGTCGATCAGTCGGTCATCAGGACCGAACGCATCTTCGGGCAGGTCGAGCGGCCAGTCCTCGAGCGGCCGTGTCCGGCACCACAGCAGTAGATCAGGCAAACTCGACGGCGGCTCGGCGCCCAGTGTCAGGCAAGCCAGCACGGTGCCGTTGAGCGCCCGGGCGGCTTCGGCGTCGTAGGGCACCGACAACGCCTGCGGACCGGACGCATCGGCCAGCCGGATGACCGCGGTGGCGATGGTGCGCAACAGTTCGATGTCGCTGCCGTCACGGCGGTCGGTGGGCACGTTGTTCATCGGACTCCCGCCGTGGTCGTGTCGTCCTTCGATCGGTTCAGGTGATTGCGGCCGACGTCGCACCAGCGGCGGACCTCGCAGCTGTGACAATGTCGTCCGGGCCGCGGCGCAAAGGTGCTGTCGCCGAGCAGCGGAGCAGCCAAGCTGGCGATGATCGTGCGTGCCTCGTCGACGACCTTCGGCTGTGACGGGTCCAGAGTCTCGAGATTGCAGCGATCGGGCGTCAGCAATTCGAGCTCCACACGTGAACGGCGGGGAGCACCGTTCAATGCACCGGCGGCCAAGATCAGCGTGGCCATTGCGAGCTGCGGGTAGGTGCGCATCAACGGGTCGCGATCCCACAGCGGGGACTTCGAGGTTTTGGTCTCGCGCCAGACCCAACCCCCACCATCGGTGTAGAGCAGATCTGGGGTCGCGATCACGACGACATCCAGGTTCTCGTCGTAGGCGGTGACTTGGCGTTGAACCTGGAAGTCCGTGAACGATTCTCCGCGGCCGACGGGACATAGCACCTGGTGTCGAGCGAGCATCGCGGCTCCGTCAAGCGCGTCCTGCCCGGTCAGCTGGTGTCCTTCGGCAGACCAGTCAGCTGGGTCCGCGGGCAGCGCTTCGCCACGGCAGCCATCGGGTGAAGGTTCCCGGTGACGTTCATTCAGCCAGCCGTCGACCGCGCGGCCGCGGTGCGCCGCCGACGATTCGACGTGGTCAGCGCGGAGCTTGAGCTGCCTGGTCAGGTGGTAGCGGGTTGGACATTCGGCGTGCACGCGCAGGTCCCAGACCGACAGGCTCCGTCGCGGTCCCGACGCATCTCGGCCGGCGCCCCACAACCCGGGCGTGCGCGGAAGGGCGCTGCACTGGACTATGGCTTTGCACTTGACACAGCTTGCACCGGGCGCGGGACTTCCACCGGCGACTGCGCGCGCGAAAGTTGGTGCAGCATGGGTTCTGTAGGCGTCGCGGACTGTGTCCTGACCGCCATCGAAGAGCGGCTCGGTTCGTCCGTTCAGGCTGCCGAAGCCGATGATCCGAACCGTCTCAGGTATCGGCGAGCGGTTGTCGAGTTCGTCGTATGGTGTCCACCACTTCGGCAGGGAGCACTCGATACCGTGCGCGACAACCGATGCGGCTGCGGCGATCTCGGCATCTGGCCGGTCTTCGCGGACGGAACCGATGGACGGTAGCCACAATTCGCGTACGCGACCGTCAGGCGAGGCGTATCGGCGTCCCCATGCCGTGCGCTCGAATCGTCGAATCCCGCGTTCGTCTGGTCTGCCATTGATGTCGCCGAAACAGGCGACCCAGTCCGCGCTGACAGGTACGAGGTCGCCTCCTGAACCGTCGATAGCGCCGTGGCGCTCACGCCGTGCCGCGACGTACCGGTCCAGCACCTCCTCTGTCCAGGAGAGCAAACCGGGATGGGCGGGCGGCCCGGTATCTTCGAATCGTCCTTCGGTACGCCGCAATTCGGCGATAGTATTGTTCAACGTGCTCGGCCCGAACTCGAGATGGTCCAGTGCGTTCATCAAAGGGGCGAAGACGAAGTCGATGAAAGCCGGGGTGGTGCGGCTTCGGCGTGTACTGGCTTGCATCTGTGGCCGCACGCGAATTGCGACATGTACCGGGCAATCGTGTGGTGCTTCGCGGGCGATCACGCTGCTGACCCGGACGAGCCCGATCGACCCTTTGGTTCCCGGCGGTCGAATCCATGTGCCCACAGTGCCTCCCGGACTGAGTCGTGGTTTCGAACGCCCGTACGGTCGCCCGGTTGCCGAGGACCACGATGGCATGCACTGTGAACATAGTCAATACCTGATTTGCTGATAGAGTGCTTCACGTCGACGGTGTTGTGCCGTCTCGATCGGGAAGGGTTCAGTGCCGAAAGTGGTTGTGGTGCCGCGGCTCTCGGATGGCAAGCCGAAAGGTTTCGGGAGGTGAACGAGCGGGAGATACGCCGTGGTGCGCTGGTCGGAGATCGGTTTCGGCTGGAATTGCCGATCGGCAAGGGCGGAGTTGCTGAGGTTTGGCGTGCATCCGACGTGGAGTCGGATCACGTTGTCGCGGTGAAATTCCTACGCCCCTCCGAGGAGATCGTCGACGCGGTGGACACGCAATGGCGTGACGATGAACTCGACGTTGTCTACGCACGATTCGAGCGCGAGGCCAAGCTCCTGGCGGCGATGCATCATCGGGCGATCCCGGAACTCGTGCATCACGGAAGCTTCCGTGGCACTCCGTATCTGGTCATGCAGTTCATCGATGGTTGCTCGCTGCACGACTACCTCGGCCGGTGGCGTCCGCTGCCGATGGGGTACGCAGTCGCGATCGCGGCCGAAGTGGCTGCGGCGCTCGACTCGGCTCACCAGAAACCGGTTGTGCATCGGGATCTGAAGCCCCAGAACATCGTTATCTCCCAGGATGGACGGGTGTTCCTCCTGGACTTCGGCATCGCACTGCCGCTGACTTCCGGTACGACCCGCTACACCGTGCAGGGTGGCACCCTCGGCAGTCCGGGTTATCAGGCGCCTGAGCAGATCCGGGGAGATCCGGTCGAGCCGCGCACCGACAGCTACCCGCTCGGTTGCATCGTGTTCGAGATGATCACAGGGCGGACGCCCTTTCTCGCCCGCGACAGCCAGGGCCTGGCGGGCCAGCATCTCGATTGCGCACCCCCATCGCTCACGGAGTACGTGCCGCACGTGCCGGTCGAACTCGACGACCTGGTGCATCGGATGCTGGCGAAGCAGCCGGACCAGCGACCCGATATGGGGGAAATCCGCGAGGTGCTGGCCCCGCTCCTGCCCACGCCGGGGTCGGCACCGGTACCCGCGCCCCGTCCGAATCCGGACCCCACTCTGCCCTTCCGCTTTCCGATCGGTGGCTCCGCTGTTTCGGGCACGGCGGCTACGTTCCGACCAAGAGCTGTGAGCTCATGGTTGAAGCGGAGCGAGGTTCGCAAAGTGTGTGACGCCGCAGAGCAGGAAATCGCGATCGGAGATCCCGGACCTGCGCTGGAATCGTTGGCCGATCTGGCCGAGGCCATACGGAAGGAATGGGGGCCGCGGCGGGAAGAAGCACGCCGTGCCCGGTTCCTGGCGGCAGAAGGCCTTCGCATCCTCGGTGAGTGCGGGCGGGCATGGCAGTTGTACCTGCAGATCGCGGACGATCTAGTTGGCAGCGCCACCGTCGGGGACGGGATCACCGTTGCGATCTGTCGGCTGAGGGCTGCGGAATGCGGCCTGGCCTTCGGGGAAGGCGGCCCGGCGTTGCGCCTGATCGCTGAGCTGAACCCGACGATTGTCGCGTTGCCCGCTGTGGAAGCACGCGAGGTGCGGGCGGTGTGGTTGGAATTGGTTACCTACCTGCGCGAGCTGCGTTACGGATCGCAAGTCGACGATGTGCTGCGGGAGCTCGGGATTCACTGATCGCGCAGTCCGGCGGCCAGCCGGTCACTCATCTCGGCGATCAGGGAGGTACCGAGTCCGGCTAAGTTATCCAGAGACCGCTCGAAGTCGGCGACACGGCGGCAGATCGCACCATAACGCCGTTGTTCTCCGATGGAAAGTTGCAGAACACGGAGCTTTCGTACGTCGATCCGAGCTGAGCTCGACGTATGCGTACCAGCTTGTCGCCCGTTCGACGGTGCACGCAGACACCCTGCGAGGAACCACGGGTCGAGTACCTCCGGATCGACGCGCAGCACGTATAGCTGCGGTCCCAGCACCGTCGGTTCCCCTTCTTCGACCCAGGCGGAGAAGGCGCGGGTCACTCCCGCCACCACTACGTCGTGCGGCTCCGTCACTACTAGCTGGGCTGATCGTGCATCGTGACCGGCAATCCAGCGCGAGGGGACGCCGCTGGCCATCAGATCGGGCACCGTCAATACCGGAAAATCTGCCTTGCCTCGGGCCCCGATCCGCACAGCATCAAGGTCAAATGCCTGCCCGGTGTGCAAGTCGAGAACACCGGCCCGGATCAGCTCGCCGATCGTCGTAGTCCCGACCATGGACGACGGATGCCAATCTATGGACGACAGGGCTCGTCGTGAGTCTTCCAGACCTGACAGCATCTCGGCGACCTCCGACCAGGACGCTGTAATCGTATGCGACAGAGTACTACTGGGTGGTGAAGGAATATGGCGGGCCGGTGTCAGGTCGACATCGTCCGACATGAGGTCGGCCGCGGAGACGGTTCGACAAGCGACACCGCCCTCTGCCGAGTCAGGCAGACGTGGCCAGTTGGTGATGCCGGCGACGATGGAGGTCGTCAACGTAGCCCAGTCGCCGCTATTGACCGGACGTGTTGTCGTCGTCGCGTCAACGAGGTGTACCTGATGGTGGCCGTTGGCGACAGAGTCCGGCTGTCGTAGCACCCACACATGGAGCGCCACACTGTGGGGTGGTGCTATACCGGCAGGTAACGCGACCACGGCATGCAGCGCCCCCGATCGGATCAGGGAACCTCGGATGTGACGTCCGGTCTTACGTGAGGCGACAGATGGTGGCATGACGACCACCGCAGTGCCGCCGGGTGCGAGCCGTGAGAGAACGTGCTGCACCCAGGCCAGCTCCGACTCACCGCGCGGTGGCAGCCCGAATCGCCACTTCGGATCGGTTGCGAGGACGTCGTGCCCCCAGTCGCGGGTACCGAAGGGCGGATAGCACAGCACTAGATCGGCAAAGAGTTGCTGGTGTGGGTCTCTGAGAAGGCTGTCACCGGCGGCGATATCTATGACAAGGTTCCCGACGGCGGTCAATTCGGTTGTGAGCCTGGCTGCTGCGACTGCTGCGAGCACGGGGTCGATGTCAGTTCCGGCCAGACGCGGGCCGGAGGTGCTCAGAGCTGCGCCGGCGGTCGCGAGTAGGGTGCCCGAGCCGCAAGCCGGATCCAGAACGGTCCAGTTCGTAGGTGCCTTCTCTGTCCGGCACTCGAGGGCGAGGGTCGTGATCAGCTCGGCGAAGGGACGCGGTGTCGTGGTGATCTGCCGGACGTGGACGTCGAGCCAGCGGCCGAGAAGGTAGTCGAAGGTCTCGCCGGGGGACTGTTCGGAATCTGCTGCCGACATCGCTTGCAGGACAAGTGGTTCAGCATCGGGCCCAAGCTCGAAATCGGGCACCGATGCCATGCGGATGCTCGGGTTCGAGCGGCGTAATGCCATCGCCGCGATGGTAAGACCCGCTTGACCGCGATCGCCCAGACTGTCCAGATAGGGCCACAAGCGTTCGACTTCGCCGATATCGTCCAGCTTGCCCTGCTGGCGCAGCCACCTCTCGACCTCCACTAGGGAGAATTGGGGACTGACGTCGGATCCGCCGATTGGCGTGGGAAACGACGCGTGGCGGCGTCGCCAATTGCTGACAGCTGCTCGCCCGACACCAGCCAGCCGGGCTATTTCCGCCAGCGTGACAGGAACCGCATTCGGCTGCCGCACTACATCCTCCGGATCGGGTAAGGGCCTGCGGCCCGGTTCGGCGGAGAAGAGACCATGTGGCCATAGATCCCCACATCTGGCGAAGTCTAGCCATTGACTTTGTTCACAGTCTATTCAGGCGTGTTTGTTGAGGAGATTGCAGGCTCGCCTGCGTCTGCAAGGTCGTGGTCGAGGGCCGGTGGACCGGTCACACTCGCCGCGAGGGAAGACGTCGTGACGCTCGGCGCCATCCCTCGACGGACGGAGTTCTACGACCTCGGGGTCAACATCGTGGTGAAGGTCTCCTCACAAGCGCCCGTGGTGACATCCGATCGCAAGTATTTTCATCAGCTGCCCGGCGACGGAAATCCGTAGCGGGCGAGGGCCGGGATTTCGGCGTTGGCCGTCCGACATCTGGCCACTTGCACCGCGTTCTGCTAGCAGCCTTCGGTGTTCGAAGGATGTCACCGTCCCGCATCCCAGGTCCACTCCGGCAGGGCTTCGAGCCGTTCTGCCTGGTCGTCAGAAATTGCGCGTTTGATCTTTCGTCGGCGTTGAGTGAGGACCCAACCGCCGAGCCGGAAGCCTGTCTGGTCGACATACTTTTGTGGGACAAGGGCGTGGCCGTGTTGCTCGACGTAGGCGAGGAGGCGGACGAAGCTTGTTTCCCACTGGTGAGCGTGGGGGTCCCATGCCCAGCCGGTGACGGCTTCGAGGCGTTCTGCTCTGTCGGTAGTGAGAGCACCTTTAGAGAATCTCGCCCGCTGCGTTGCCACCCAGGTGCCGAGGCGGAAACCTGTCTGGTCGATATACGACTGAGGTACGCGCGCGTGACCATGCTCCGCTGTATAGGTGAGGAGGCTGGTGAGGCTCGCACCCCATCTATCGTCGAGTGCCATCCAACTCCACTGAGGTACGGCTTTCTCGATACGACTCACCCGGTCAGAGGAGAGGGTGCCGCGGGAACGGGCTGCACGTTGGTTGGATGCCCAATATCCGAGTCGGTAGCCATCAACGACGAGATCCCTGGGTACGAGGGCATGGCCATGCTGTTCGACGAAGGTGAGTAGTCTGACGAACCCTTCTTCCCAACTGTCAGCGTTGGGATCCCAGCTCCAGCACTCAAGAGCATTGAGCCGTTCGAGTCGATCACTCGTGAGGTTGCCGCTGGATTGGCTGTCGCGCTGCCTCTTGCACCATTCTCCGAGTCGGTGACCGTCAACTTCGTAGTCCCGGGGCACGCGCGCGTGGCCATTCTTCTCGACATACGCGAGGAGGCGAGTGAATTCCTGTTCCCACCTATCGGTGTGGGGTTGCCAGCTCCAATCAGGCGCAGCTTGTTCGATCTTTGTCGCCCGCTCAGGATCCAGGGCGCTTTTGGCGTATCGACTACGTTGCGTTGCCACCCAGGACCCGAGGTGGAAGCCGGTCTCATCGACATGGTTTTGCGGGACGAGGGCGTGGCCGTACTGGGCGGCGAAATCGGTGAGGTGGGCGAGACCTGTCTCCCATTGGTCATTGAGTGTGTCCCAGCTCCATCCCAGCAAGTCCTCGAGCCGCTTTACTTGGTGATCGGCGATGCGCCCCTTTGCGTACCTGCTACGTTGAGTGAGAACCCATTGCCCCAGCCGGAACGTGCCGACGCTCCAGTCCGCTGGTACGCGGGCGTGGCCGTGCTGCTCGACAAAGCCAGCGAGCCGGGCGAACCCGCTTTCCCACTGGTCACCGACTGGATTCCACGTCCAGTCGGGCAACGCGGTCAACCGAAACTGTCGGGCGGCAGTTAGTGTTCCCGTCGTTTGCGCACGGCGCTGTACTCCGACCCATTGACCGAGCCTGAAGCTGTCGACCGACTTGAACGCATCCGGCACGCGGGCATGGCCGTTCTCCTCGACAAAGGTAATGAGCTGCGCGAAACCCGCCTCCCACTGGTCTGCGACCAGATCCCAGCTCCAGCCGCGCAGGGCTTCCAACCGTTGTTGCCGGTCGGCGTCGAGACCTCCGTTGGTTTTCGCGCGGCGCTGAACTTTGCACCACTGCCCGAGGCGGTGGCCTGTCGGGTCAACATACGATACGGGCACGCGGGCGTGTCCGTGGTGCTCGACAAAGGCAGCCAGCTGCGCGTGGCCCGCCTCCCATTGGACATCGAGTTGATTCCAGCACCAGCCGGGCAATGCCTCCAGCCGCCGTTGCTGCTCGGCATCCATGGCGCCTTTGGCATATCGACTGCGCTGGGTTCCAACCCAGCTCCCGAGATTGGAGCCTGATTGGTCAGCATACGATTTGAGGACGCGGGCATGGCCGTGTTCCTGGACATAGGCGGTCAGCCGCGCGAAGCTTGTCTCCCACTGATCCGCGATCGGATCCCAAGACCACAACGGAAGAGCTTGAAGCCGCTGCACTCGGTCACGCGCAAGGGTTCTTTTGCTGAAGCTTGCCCGCTGTATCCCGACCCATTGACCCAACCGATGTCCGTCGATGACGAACGACTTCGGAACGCGAGCGTGCCCATTCTCCTGGGAATACGCTTCGAGTACAAGGAAGTTCTGCTCCCACTGATCGGCGTGGGGATCCCAGGCCCAGCCCGGCATGCCTTCCAACCGTTCGATCTTGTCTGCTGACAAAGCGGCGGCGGCGTACTTATCGCGTTGCTTGGCGACCCAGTTGCCGAGGCGGAGGTCCTGTTCGGAGTGATTCTTCGGGACGCGAGTGTGCCCGTGCTTCTCGGCGTATGCCACGAGCATGGCGAACCACTCCTCCCAAGGGTCGACCACGGTCCAGCCGGAGAGAGCTTGGAGCCGTTCGGCCCTTCCTGCAGCGAGGGTTCCCTTGGCGAGTTGGTGCCGCTGATTACTGAGCCAACTTCCGAGCCGATGGCCATCGACCGTGTAAGCCTGTGGGACGCGCGCATTCCCATGCTCCTCGACATAGGCCACGAGCAAACCGAAGAACTTGTCCCATTGATCCGCATCAGGGCTCCAAGACCAACCCGGCAACGCTTGGAGTCGTTCGATTCGAGCTGGGGCGAGCGCGGACGTGGCGTACCTGCTGCGCTGGATTTGGGCCCAACCACCAAGTCGGCATCCGTCGAGGGTGTAATCCTTCGGAACACGGGCGTGCCCGTGCTCGTCGACGTAGGTCACCATGTGCCGGAAGCTCGCTTCCCACCGGTCAGAACGAGGATCCCACGACCATTCTGGCAGGGTTTCGAGTCGCGCCTCCCGATCGGGTTGGCTCCGGCCTTCGGCGTGACTAGCGCGTTGGATCGTCACCCAAGATCCGAGTCGGTATCCATCCACTCTGAAGGACTGCGGCACCCGAGCATGGCCGTGCCCGTCGACATAGGCGACCAGTCGGGCAAAGCCCTCCTCCCACTGCGCGGTGAGGGCATCCCAGACCCAGCCGGGGACGGCATCGAGCTGTTGTTTGCGTGCGGAATCCAGGCGACCGCGGGCATGTTTGTGTCGCTGGCCGGCGACCCAGGAGCCGATGGCAAAGCCATCGATCTTGTGGTTCGCCGGAACGAGCGCGTGTCCCTCCTGGTCGATGAATCGTTCGAGCAGACCGACCCAGAACTCCCATGTGGCGGTTGTTTGTTCGACGAGACGTACGTCGAACGCGTCCACAAAATCGTGGCCAACAGTCGCGGGTAGATCGAGCACGATCTTGCCGGGAAGCCGCACGGCGCTGTTGCCACTTCGGCCGAGTTTGTGTCGGAGTTGATCGAGGGTTTCGCCGAGAGTGTCGTCGTGGGAGCGGAGTGCTTGGATAACGTCCCAGACTGGTTTGAAGCTGGAGTCGTTGAGGGCGGTTTCCGGGCTGAGGCCGGTGTCAACGAACACTGGAATGACGATGGTGCCGATGGTCTTGTCGGTGGCGAGTCGGATTGCGCGCCCGACTGCCTGCACGATGTCGACCTCAGATCGCCGGGGATCGATGAACGCGACACCGTCGAGGGCCGGAACATCGATACCTTCAGTGAGGCAGCGTGCGTTCGCCAGCAGTGCCCGGTCGCAGTCGTGAAGGCTGGCCACGTGTTGAAGCAGAGCATGGCGCTTGCCAGTAGACATCGTGCCAGAGGCGTGCTCAGCCCATAGCCTTCCCTGCGGTCGCTGGTCCGAAGGCATCCAGTCGACCACCGTAGGCAGCTCGGCCGCGAACTCTCGCGCTCGACTGACTCGGGAGTGGAAGCTGATCGTTCGGCGCAAGTCGTAGCGGTGCATCGCCTTCGCTAGACCGATTTGGCCGGCCAAGGTGCGGGCATCAGTGACCTCGTTCCCGTTGGTCGTCACGAGGCGGCCCTGTTCGGCCCAGTCACGGTAGGTCGCGTCGTCGACACCCACGATGACAACTCGATAGTCGGTCAACATCTCGTTTGCAATGGCCTCGGCAAACCCGAGTCTGTGGAAAACCGGCCCGAACGCGGAATGATCATCCATGGAAGCGATTTCGAAGTCGGCTTCCGTTGCTTCCTTGACGACGCTGCCGGTGAAGAAGCGCGGAGTGGCAGTCATGAACAACCGGCGGCGCGTTTCGATGAACCCGGCATTGAGGATCGCGCCGAACTCCGAGGAAGTCCGTCCAGCACAGCGATGGGCTTCATCAGCGATAACAAGGTCGAAGGCTGGCACACCTTCGAGGTCGAACGCGGTCGATATCTGCGCCGACGACTGGTAGGTGGCGAAGACGACCCGACGCCCCGAACCACTTAGGAACTCTGCGATCTCTGCGGGGGAGGTCGTGACTGGGAACCCGAGGTCACTGGTCGTTGCCGCGGTTGAGTCCCGGTCGACGACCGTTGGATCCGAGCACACGGGCAGGAATTCGAACCCCGTCGAGCTGTTGGCGGTCCACTCGCGAAGTGTTTGCGCCAGCAACGCCAGCGAGGGCACCAGTACCAGTGTGCGCTCGGCTCCGAGTTCGTCGTTGATGAACAGACCGGTGAGGGTCTTGCCCGTGCCGCATGCCATGATCAACTGGCCAAGGGCACTTCCGCTCTGGAAGCCCTTCAACACCGCGTCGATTGCTGACCGTTGATGTGGGCGCGGCTGCTTGCGCACCAACGGCCGACCGTGCAGATGTGATGGAGATGTCGGCCAGTCGACTTGCGATGCCTCCAGGTCTCCTCGGAGCAGGACGGCGGATTGCTTCTCCTGGGCTTCGAGCGTGCGTTTGGCGGTGCTACCGATCTTGTTGGTTGTCGTAATGAGCAGCCGGAACGAGAAGATCGAGCGGGCAGACTCGGAGATGAACGTGTCTATATCGTGTTTGGTGATCGAGGTGGTTGTGGCATATGCCTTGGCTTGGATCGCCCACAACTTGCCTTGGCGGTCTTTGGCGACCAGATCGATCCCAGCGTCGCTTCCCCACTTGTCCGGCCAGTCGTCCCATAGCCAAACCTGCTGGATCTCATGGGCGTATGCGGGGTCATGGGTCAGGAACCATTGGCAGATCCGTTCGAACTGAGTACCTCTGTGGGCGCTACTGTTGGGGTCCAGTTGATCCAAAAGCTCGGTCAGTGATGACACGTGGTGGTTTCTTTCCTTTGAGAGCCCAAGTAGCAGCAGGCGACGATTCCCCTCCGTGGGAGGCTAACGCCGGGGTCTGACACGTTTCGTCGTCGTCTTTCCAGCGCCAAATAGCGTCAGCAGTATGGATTCGGTCCGTGCCAGACCCTCGCCACCGCATGTTCACGGTCGCGATGGGCCCGTGTCGCGGTACGTTCCGGGTGCCGCGTGCAGAACTGAAAGGCACCCACCGACCTCTCCACACCGGTCGCGGCCATTATCTTGGCTACTGTGTTGGCCGAGATTTGCTTGCCCTGGTCTCGGAGTTCGCCGGTGACCTGCGGTGACCAAGAGGTGTCGGGGGAGTCGCAGCGAACGGTGGGAGTTGTTGTCGCCCTGCGGTTCAGGTACCCGTGGTGGCCTGGCTTAGATGCATTGAGCAGTCGCTACTGCCGAGACGGCGTTTCGGCTGTAAAACATGGTCGCGCAGTGGCTGCGACTACCGTGGATAGATTGCGGCCATGCTGCGCTGGGTCATGTCTGTGTCTTGTGTGATTCGGCAACAGGCTGCTCGAAGTGCTTGCGCAGTGGGCGTGTAACGGTGTCGGTGCTGTGGCGACAGTATCTGCAGCGCGTGGTCTGTCAGTGATGTTCGATCTGGAGATAGAGGGGAGTTCGGTGGCACGGCGCAGGGGGTTATTGGCTGAACTGCAACACCAAAATCGGCTGGCGCAACAGCGCCAGGTTCAACAGCAGCGCGCGGCGATGCGCGCCCACAACTCGGCCGCGCGGGAGGCGGAGCGGTTCGCTCGTGAGCGACAACGTGCTTCCGCTGCATTTCAACGTGCGTCAGCCGCCGACCGTGTGGCCGCGGAACGCGCTGCGAAGGCCGCCCATGTCGCCGCCCGTGAGGCCGAGGTTGTAGAGAAGAACGCGCACCTGAACGCGACCTACGATGAGATCGACAGCTTGCTCGCGGCAACCCTCGAGGTCGATGACTGGGTCGACCTGGAGTCACTACGCGAATCGCCGGGTGAGATCGCCTTCGACCGGCCCGAACTGCTCACCCCATCGCCGACACCCGGCTACCACGATCTACCGGATCGCCCGATCTTCGTGGCACCACCGCCCCCGACAGGTATCTCCGGCGCCCTGGGTGGGAACCGCAAATATGCCGCTCAGGTAGAAGCAGCACAGCGAGAATTCGCAAGCATTACTCAGCGCTGGCAGCATGCTCTCGGTCAGACCTTCGAACTCAACGCGCAGATCCGTACGCGCTGGCAGGAGACAGAATCCGCTCGCCTTGTCGCGTTGGCCGAGGCTCGCCGACAACACGAGCAAACTGTCGCGCAACGTCACCGAGAGGTCTCCGAGTCGAACGATCGCCTGGACAGTGTGATCTTAGGACTGCGACAACAGGACCCTGCTGCGATGGACGAATACGTCGGTATCGTCTTGGCGAACTCGGTCTACCCGGAAGCCTTCGAGGTATCCCATGAACATTCCTTCGACGCCGAGAACCGAGAACTCCGCATCACGGTCCTGGCACCCCATCCCGATACCTTCCCGACTACGAAAGCATTCCGCTACAACAAAGCCAACGACGAAATCTCCGCGAGCCCGCTCCCGGCGGCAGAGTGCAAGCGCCGCTACACATCCGCGGTCGCCCGGCTCGCATTGCGCACAGCACACGAGGTGTTCGAAGCCGATCGTGAGGAGATCATCGACAGCATTGCACTGACGGTCGCCGTCGACGCGATCGATAGCGCTACCGGACACGACACCCGAGTCGACCTCGTCAGGTTGGCAACCGATCGTGCGGATTTCTTGCCGATCGACCTGTCTCGCGTGGAACCTGCTGACACCCTGGCGCATCTGGCCGGCGCCATGTCTAAGAATCCATACGGGCTGGCGCCCTTGGCAAACCACGGAGTACGCGGATGAGCGACCCACAAGAACAGATCATCGGACTGCGGAAAATGCTGGTCGTCAAGGAACGAGAATCCGCCGAACTGCAGGACAAAGTCCAGGAGCTTACCGCGCAGCTCAACACTCGCCCCGTCCTCGTGCCCCCTGCACAGCAACCGTTGAGCGATCCGAGGGTCATCACGGTCGACGACGCGCTGGTTCTCCAAGAAGTAGGAATCTACGAGTACCACCACCCGCTGGAAAATGCTGACAGTTACAAGCAGGTCTTGACCGACCTCCGGCTGGCTATCCGCGAAGCGGTCAAGACCAGTGTTGCCGTCGTAGTCGCCAATAAATTCAGCTTCAACAACTCCCTCGCAGAAGGGCGACGACTGACCTCGGACCTGTCGAAGCTGATGCTGCGTGCCTATAACGCTGAGGCCGAGAACTGCGTCCGTACCATCCGCGCCGGCAATCTCGACACAGCCAAACGACGCCTGGACAAAGCAGCAACGGACATCGAAAAGCTCGGCGCTGCAATACAAATGCATGTATCGCCCGCCTACCACGCGTTGCGGACCAAGGAACTCGAACTCACCGCCGACTACATGATCAAGGTTCAGGAAGAACGCGAAGTCGCGCGCGAGGAACGCGAACGTCTGCGCGAGGAACGCAAAGTCGAACAAGAACTCGCCGCCGAACGCGAGCGACTCGACAAGGAACACGCCCACTACCGCTCAGTCCTGCAACGCCTCACAGAGGCGGGGCAAGACACGCGCGAGATAGAGGACCAGTTGTCCCGCATCGCCGATGCCATCGCCCAAAACGATTTCCGCGCCGCAAATATCCGCGCCGGATACGTCTACGTGATCTCCAACATCGGCGCCTTCGGGCCCAACGTCGTCAAGATCGGGCTGACACGTCGACTCGAACCCCTCGACCGAGTCCGCGAACTCGGCGGCGCTTCGGTTCCGTTCCCCTTCGACGTACACGCTGTGTATTTCTCCGACGACGCGGTAACGCTCGAGAACGAACTGCACAAAGAATTCGGACCCAAGCGACTCAACCACGCCAACCTCAGGCGCGAATTCTTCTTCGCAACGCCCGAGGAAGTCCGACGAGTACTCGCCAAAAAGATCGGCAACCTCCTCGACTACAACGACTCCCCCGAGGCGACACAATACTTCCAGTCAAAGCCGTCCTGGCCTGACAATCACCGATGACGACCGACTTAGCGCGCCGAACGACATCGCAACCGCTCGGCACGCGGGATTCGGCGTTGCCGACTGGAGCCGGACACGATCTTGCAGGCGATCCGCGCGACCATGGGGTCGATTAGATGCAACGGGTTCGGAGTCCCGCGTCTGACAGCTGCAGATCGTGGAATTCACCTCGCAGGGTAGTCACCGCGAACCCTGTATCAGCGGCGATCCTGGGCCACGGTCACGAGCAGATGCATCAGAGATATCGACGACAGTCTGCGTGAAGGATGCAGAGGATTCGGTGATTGCGAGGGTGACTGTGCTTCTGCTGCACTTGATTCGCACACCGTGGGCTGCTTGGGGGGTTGGCGGGCAACGGGTTCGACGCTTCTCGCGGTCTGGTAGTCGCCGCGCCGCCCATCCCGGAGAAGGCAGCACCAAACCAGCCCGCATCCTGACGCGGCCGCCTTCCGTGGAGAGGCGGACGAGCATCCGTGTTGGCCAACGTCTCTTGAGGAATGGTTCAGTCGATTGGATCTGTACCGGGCAGACTTCGCACCAGAGTGACCTCTCCGGTCAACCAGAGGGCACTGGCCCTGTACTCGAGGATGCCGGTCACCGTGATCGGGAATTCGTATCGATGTGCATCGATAGCCAGCAGGTAGTCGGCGCGCTTCAGCGGGACGTGCACAAAGTTACTCTCTCCCCCCACCTCTGTCTCCAGTTCGATACTGCCTGCGGCGCTTCGGTTCCCGGCGGGCGTTGTCCGATCGAGTGCTAGTACGTGCCCGACCAAGACCACGTGGCCTCGTGGCATCGCTCGTCCGGGAGCAACATCACTGTGACCTGGCGCTGTGACTTCACGCGCGTCGGTCGAGAAGTCCGCATAGACGTCACGCGCGTCAGGTGAGGAGTCCGCAGGTAACTGCTCAGATTGACGCATGTCAGCCCGCATGTGCTCGACGGTCTGCTTCAGGTCGCCGTCGAATGTCACGTGGGAAATGGCTTCCGGCGGGCGCGCCACGGTGACCGCCCAATCGAATGAGAACGCCAGCGCGCGTACCTGGTTCGGCTCGATCAGGTCATGAATAGAACCCAGGAAGGCGGAGCTGAGCCCTCGTTCGACCGCGGTGTAGCGAGCGGTTTCGTCCCAGTCTTCGGCCAAGCGACTCGTCAGGGATATGCTCCCGGCCAGTCTGGACATCACCCGGCGACCGAGAACGTTCGATTCGGTATCCGAGGTCCCGGCTTCAGCGACGGGCGAGACGATACTGAATACGAAACTGCCTGGTTTGGTGTGGCCGAAGCGAAAGTGTTGTTCGATGAGCCTTCTTTCCGGCGCCGAGGGCCGGCCTCGCCCGCTGCCGCCGCTCGCTACTCTGATCATCTTGACCAGTGCTTTCAACGTCGATTCCGCTTGTCCTAACGGGATCTCGCCGTGCGTGGTCTCTTGATCCAAGCGTACGAGCAACACGTCGGAACGGAGTGCGGTGAACCGTTCGGCCAACAGAGAAGGGTGTAGGTCGTATACCGCCGCGAGTGTACGAATCGAGTCCCGGAAACGCCGAGGAAAATCGATGTAGTCGGTTGCCAACGGCACCATGACTCGACCTGTCGGCCCCGCGTCCCCTGGTAACGACCACACTTCGCTAATGCCTGGCTGCTGGGATTCGAGTTCCCAGTTGCGTGTGGCCAGATACTGCGACACCTCCGCCGGGGTGAACATCGCGGCGAGGTCGTCGAATGCGTCCCCAAGAGAAGCGTCCCTCATGGAGTTCGATCACCAATCGTTCTCATGATCTCAAGCAGCCCCTCGACATCGAACAGATTTGTGCGCGGTAGATGTACTGTCTTGCTGGCCTTCCCGTTGGCGATGTCTCCCAGTTCCGTTGCGAACTGCCAGTACATCCGACTCTCAGAGATCAACCTCTCCTCCGACAAGTCGAGCATCCGATCGGGATCCGCTGGAATCAGCAGCACACCCAATAGGGCGGGCGTGTATCGCTTGCGGTTCACCAGTTTCAGGAAAGGGTCTCGCGCGAGGGTCCAAGACAGATGGTGCGCGCCCAGCCTGGTGTGCTGAGTGGTGCATTTGAGCTGCATCTCGATCTGTGGGCAGTACATCGTCTGGTACTCCACTGATGAAGCGATCGTTATGTCGACTCCGTCGTAGTCCGTGTCATGAGGCTTGATCGAGCAGCCGGCCGCAGCCGCGACCATCCGCACGAACGCCACGCTGAACTGTTCCTGCTGTGCGTTTATCGGCAAGCCACCGCGCCCCCGCACCACAGCACGTCCAGATCCCACCGCCGACCACCCCTTCGAACCCGAGATCGAGACCCGAGCACTCACGCCCCGAACAGTACATTGCAGGGCGCAGCCCTCAGACCCGTTGCCGCTCAACACAACAACACGTGATCGAGGTTCAGTGCTCTAACCAGCTCTTCCGGTTGTAGTACCGGTCCATCTCTTCTTCTTCCTCCTGCGTCGGCTGACGACTTCGGGTCCGAGGCTGTTCGGCGGCACGTGGAGGGGATGGTGGAGCGCTATCGACTCGGGCAGTTGGTGCGGAAGCCCTTGGGGCGACGGGGCGGGCGTAAGGCGATGGCGCCGGTGGCACGACTGGTCGAGATGGTGCAGGGGTGGGCCGTGGCGGGGCTGGGGGAGCGGCCGGTGCGGGGGTGTGAGTCGGTGTGGACGGTACTGACCGGACTTCGGGGACGGGTTGGTTGAGCGCGTCGGCCTTGCGTTCGGTGAGCGCGGCGAGGCGCGGGTCGGCCTCCAGTGCGGCGATGGCGGCCGAGATCGCCTTCTGGGACGCTTCGATGGCCGCTGTGTGAACTCGGATGATCTCGGTAACGAGTGCATCGGGCGCTAGGGCCTTGGCGGCGGCAGACAGTTGGACGTCGCGGATAGTTCCGTCCTGGCCCACCTCAAGTCGGACGAGGTGGCTGTCGGGGCTTGACGCCGATGGCGTGGCCAGCGAATTGTGCAGGTGGTTGACGTTTCCTGCCAGCGGATCGATGTCGCTCACGATGTGTCTCCCCTCGACGTCGCGTTGACCCAGAGTATAAGGTGGCGGCGGAATGATCACGGTTGAGTGACGGCACCTGGGGGGCGCTTTCCAGGGGTTTTGCCGAGGAGGTGGGGACTGCTGTGGGCGCTTACGATGATCTTGACCTAGACCCGGCTGCCGCGCGGGTGCTGGCTGATGGGTTGGGGACCGCGGGCCAGGACAGTCAGGTGATCGGCAAAGGCGGTGCACTGCCGGACGGGGTGCTGGATGCGTTTCCTGGCGGCGAGATCGCTGAGGCGTGCAAGAACGCGGCGCGTGCCGCCGATAAGTCCATGCAGTCCGCAGCCACCGCGTTGGCCGAGTTGGGTGGTTTGACGGTTGCCGCGATAGTCGCCTTCCAACAACGCGATCAAGCTAACGCCGACGGCATAACCAAGGTGGGCGGCGGGATCAAATGACCAAGGCTTTGACCGTTGCGCAGGTGTTGAGCTGGCGACCTGAGTCGCTGACCGCGCTTGCGAACGAGTGGAACCGGCAAGCCACCGAGCTCCGCACCGAGATGGACGAACAGTGGCGAGCGGTCGACAGTTCGCGCGAGTCCTGGAAGGGCGCCGCTGGCGAGGCGATGCGCACCCGATTCGAGACCGTGCGCACCCAGTCGATGGTCGTGCTGACCGCGCTGGACAAGGGTAAGACGACTGCCACGTTCAGCGCTTCGAACTATCAGGTCGCCAAGACGCTGGTAGCGAATGCGAAGACCAATGCCGAGGCGGCGCCCAAAAATTTCGAGGTTAAGCCTGACGGCACCTGCGAGATCACCGAGATCACCAAGCGTGCGGTCTACTCCGCTGTTGGTGGTGACGCAGACCGGTACAGCACTGCTATCGCAGCGCTCACGACGGATGCGGATGCGTGTACTGCGGTGTTGAAGCGGGCATTGGCGAACGCTGCGGATGTGGACACAGTGGCGACTAACGCGATCAAGGCCGCGTTCACCGGTCTGCCCGACGATGCCAAGTTCGAGAACGGCAGCACGCCGAAGGCTACCGTCTCCGTTCCGCAACCGCCGAAAGGTGGCACGGCCGAAGAGAATCGGAAGTACTGGGACTCGCTGACACCCGAGCAGCAGACGGAGGCGGTCAAGACCATGCCCTCGGCGATCGGCAGCCTGGACGGACTGCCAGCCGCTGCGCGCGATACTGCCAACCGGAACTACCTGGCTACCGAAACTGTTCGCCTCGAGCGGGAGTATCAAAGCCTGGTCGCACAGGCAGCCGCGAAACCCGAATCGTTCACAACCGGACAGAAACTCGAAGAAGCGAGAAACAGGCTGGCCGACGTCAAGGCTGTCACGAAGACGCTCGACGGCGGCACGGAACAGCAACCACGCAAGCTCTTGATGCTCGACACCACGAGCGGAGATCAGGTTCGCGCGGCGGTTGCCGTCGGCGATCCGGACACAGCTGACCACATCTCGGTGACTACTCCAGGTCTGACTTCCAATGTGCGTGAATCCCTGGGGTCGATGGTTGGCGAAGCGGGCGCACTTCAGGACCAAGCGCAGTCGCAACTCATCGGAGCGGGTGAACCCGGTTCCAAGGTCTCGACGATCGCTTGGGTGGGATACGACCCGCCGCAGAAGGACTCAACTTATCCGGAAGTTGCGCTCCAGAATCGAGCGCAAGAGGCGGCGGTGCCGTTGTCGAACTTCTATGAGGGCCTGAACGAAGCCAACCAGAACTCCGACCCACACATCACCGCACTTGGTCATTCATATGGATCATTGGCCACGAGCCTTGCCTTGCAAGAAAAGGCTGGTGTTGTCGATGACGTAGTGTTCTACGGCTCACCTGGCCTCGGAGGTGACTGGCAGTTGGCCAACGGTCCCAGCCTTGCCAACGTGACTGGGTTGAACGATGCGGTGGAGTCCGCGCAGGATCTTGGGGTGAAGCCGGGTCACGTGTATGAGATGACCGAAAGAGGCGAGAAGGTGGGCAACCTCAACACCTTTGGGCGAAGCCCGAATCAGATGCCATGGGTAACTCACCTCAGCACCGAAGAGATCAATATCAACGGCACCACATACACGGGCGCCGAAGGCCACTCGGAATACGGCAGGGTTGACGGCGACACGAAGCAATTGCATCGTAGCGGTTACAACTTGGCCGCTGTGGTAGCTGGGCTGCCTCAGAATGCGATTAGTCCGAACGGGGGCGGACGGTGAGCCCGGAACGAAACAGCCGAATGGGTCGACAGGCTCTGTTGGGGGTAGGGGTTGTTCTAGGATCCTGTGCACTCTTCGTCGCGCTGATATCCGGTGTGTGGATCTGGGCGACATGGGGCGAAGACACCTACCGTGCAGATCAAACCAGCCAAGGCGATACGGCTGCCGCGGCCACCGTTCTGCAGCAACGCGCGACAGTCGAGGAGAGGTCTGCACAAGTAATCGTGATTTCGAAGACAATCCAGGATGTGGCCTCCACCGTGGCGCCATCGACGGTATGGACAACCCGCACGGTTTATCACGCATCCTCGCAGTGCGACGCTCCGTTTGATCGGACCTATGGGGTTCTCGGCGGGTTGACGTATTCAACCAGCCAGCCACCTATGCCTGAGAAGGCATGGCCCGAGTTCTACGATCGAGTCCGTGCCGCATTGGAACCGCTTCACCTCGAATCGAACTTTGCAGATCGGACATCCCAATCGGACCGCAACCCGAATGTTCCGGCAATAACTCTGATTGACCCGGATGACGGCACAAAGATTTCGGTATTCAATTCGGAGTCTACGGCGGAAAAGGCTGCAGTGACCACTATTTCGGCGAGCCTCGGGTGTCATCTGCCTGCCATGCAGGTCGGTTCGCCAGTTCGACCGACCTCATGACCAGCCCAGCGATTGGAAATTGAGATGAGCACTGACCCGGCTTACGCCAACCAACTCTTCGCCGCCGCAGAATCGGGAACATTCGTCCTGACCGAAGAAGCTGCGCGCGAATGTGCTGCTCACTTCGCCTGGTACGCAAGCCGGCTCACTGATTTTCAAAACCAAATAATGGATCAGGCGCGACAATCGGGATTCGGGGGATTCGAATCGGCGAAGGAGTTGCAGTCAGGCTTCGAAAACAAGGCGCTACAGGGGTACGAAGCGCTTGTCCGAGCGGAGCAAGTCGCACACCAGATGTCTGCGGCGGTATATCGCGCTGCGGGCCTGCTGGAGGATGTGGATGCCGCAAACGCGGCTGTGCTGCGCGTGTCCACACGACAGGTTGGTGAACAGTGAGAATGTTCGATATCCGGCGATTCGCTCCGGTCTCGATGGTCTTGATCGCAGCATCGTTGAGTGGATGTGCTGGTGAAAATGAGCCCGATGTCGATAAGTCGGCATCGGCATCTGCGCCGGTAACCACGATCACGGCCCCGCCGCGACCAACTCTGACAGCGGCAAACTTGCAGCCACCATCGCAAGATAATAGCTACACTCGTTCAAGCAACCGACCAAAGGTTGTGGTCGATCCGTGCACCTGGGTCGACGATGCGGCAGTTCAAAAGACAGGATTCGATTCTCAATCGCGACGTCGCGGAAAAGACATGATTGCGGAATATTCCTTCCTTGCTTGCAACTTCAAGAAGGGAACTGACGCAACGCTGGTGTTGGAGTCCAGCAACGTCTCCCTGGATGAGGTCCGCACCAAGTACGTCGGTGACATCGAGGACTTGATCGTCAACGGTCGCCCCGCCGTCAAGTCCACAAAGGGCGACCCAGACGGCTGCTCGATCGATATCCAAACTGCGGTTGGATACTTCGGTATAACCGTGCGGGTAAACACCTCCGGGCGCACACGGGGTATAGGACCGTGTGACGGAATCCTTGACGTTGCTGCCGAATTGGAGCCATCCATAGGTACGGGGAACTGACGTGACGGGCGAAGGACTGACAACCGACGGCATTGTCGCGGGCCTGACAGGCCAGACCCCGGAGGTTCTCGCGGCGAACCAAGGCGCAGCGACCACAAGGCAACGGGCTGGGGAACTCGCACAATCAGCAGCGAACGCCGCACATGATCCCGAGTACATCCGCAACATGGAGGACTTCAAGAACCGTCCGCATCAAGAGATCTACGACCACGCCCAGCAGATGCAGCCCGGCGTGATACACGCTTCGGCAGAGACGTGGAAGCTGATCGGGTCCGGGATGCAGTTCGCAACGATAGCCCTGAGCAGCAAGGTCCGTAAGTCCGCGGCGAGTGGGTGGGAGGGCGCGTCGGCCGATGCGATGTTGACGGCCCTCGACCGCTACGTCGGGGAGATGACGGGGATGCAGGAGATCGCGAACGGTGTCGGGTGGCGGCTAGAGTCGGCCGCTCTCGCGGCGCAGGCGGTGAAGGCATCGGTGCCCGTGCCGCCGTCCGGCACCAGCTCGTCCTCGCCGACTATTCCCGGCTTGGAGAATCCCGCGGTCCTCGTCGGATCGGAGCAGGCCGCCAGTGACAGTCACCAAGAAGCTGTTTGGGCGATGACGAATCACTATGTTCCGAACTACCAACCAGCGGGGCAGGGCGTACCGACCTTCGGCGCGCCCACCGAACCCGGCGACAGCGCGAATGTGCCAGGAACCCTGGGGAATTCGGGATCTTCTTCGGGTTCACCGCAAAGCGCCGGAGACCAGTCGCCTGTGGGTGCACCCGAACAAGCGGATCAGGCTGATGAACCGAGCGGTGAGAACGCGGGGGTCAATGCCGGCGAAGGCTCTTCATACGGTGACGCAAACGGTGGCGGTACCGATGGGACGGAGGAGTCCGCGTCGAGCACCGACGAAGGCAGCACGACCGCGGCAGGTGCTGACACCGGCGCGGTGGCTGGCACGCCCAGTGCGGGTTTGCCGAACAGTGCTGGGGGAGTGCCAGGTTCGGGAAATCCTGGCTCGTCGGGCGGCTCCGGAGCTCCAGGCAGCCAGTCGGGGTCCGGAGTACCAGGTGGTCAATCGGGAGCCAGCGTGCCGATTGCAGGCCGCGCCGTTGCGGGCAGCCCAGCGGTACCCGGTGCAGTTGGTGTCGGCGGCGGGTCTGCCGGTGGTGCGGGCGCGCGCGCAACTCCGGGCATGGGCGGGATGCCGGGGGGTGCAGGCGCCGGTCGACGGCAGGGCGATCAGGACGGTGAGCACAAGGGTGTCCCGGAGTGGATGATTAACCAGCGCAACACTGATGAGTTGTTGGGTCCGCGGGAGCCAGCAACGCCAGCGGTATTCGGCATCGATGAGGGTCCGACCCGGGAAGGCGAATGGGAAACCGTACGTCGCGACGAGATGGAGGAGTCGTCTGGTCCAGCAGCATTCGCTACCGACCGACCCGCGCGAGATGACTGGAGTGCCACACCAAGAGAACGGGGCGAGCAGCCTCGATGAAGTGGCGTTTTACGGCAGATGAGTTCATCTATGTGGCACAGGAATTCGGGGCTGACAGGTACCCGGCGCCGCTGCGCGTGTTGAGCTCGACCCAGTATCAGTCAGAGTGGGAGGCGCTGGAGGCATCGTTCCGGACGCGGATACCAGTGCGTGGTGATGCGGACCTATTCCCAGTGCTGCGCACGATCTTCGAACCGGACACCAAAGTTGAGGTGATCGGTCTCCGTCGTTCCCCGATCCGAGCTTACGGTGCGATCGTGTCCGACATCGGGGTCGCGGTTGTGCAGCATCCCGGCGCGACTGCCGAGCGGGGAGGTGATGTGTCGATTCACGTCGGTTCGGTCAACATCGTTGCTCGGATGGTGGCCTCGTTTGGCGGGTAGTTGTGGGGCCGGCACTGCTGGTCGAATGGTGGAAAGCTTGGTGCGCCTGCACGGTCGGGATCCGAATGACTCTTGGACCTCGGGCCGGAGTCGGGAATCGATCCGTATGCGCGAGTTGTTGGCCGCGGTCCGAACCAGCAGTGGGCATGTCAAGATCAGCTACGGTTGTCAGGCTTCGCGGCCATCGCCGCCGAGGTTCGTGAGCTGGTTCGATGTCCGTGACGACGGCAGGTATCTCTACTCCCGCCGCGGCGATGACATCTACATCGATCCGTGTGGTGATCAGCAGTTCGCCGACGGCCTTCGTCAGCTGGTCGGATCTGATTGGCGTGTGTAGTTCGATGCCATAACTGTTCTGGCATTTGACCGTGCGAGGGGTCGCCGGGGCGATATCGACAGAATTGCTCAATCGCCATCGAGGCGGACCGCGTAGAGCGGCGGCTGAAATCTGTCAGGCCGCTCACGCGAAAGTAGTTCGCGCAGTGACTCGGACGCGGGTAAGTCGGTCGCTTCAGCGAGTTCGAGTACCCTGCGGACGGTCAGAGCATCGATGCCACGATCGGCCGCATCTATTGCGTATCGGTCGATTTCGGCAAGCACTTCTGGGCCGGGCGTCCGCGCGGCGAATCGGTTCGTCAGACGGTTGCGTTCGATGTCTATGTCGCTGTAGCCGCGGTGGTTTCGTAGCAACTCCTCGACCTCCACCAGTGTGGTTGAGGACATGACGAGTGCTGCCAGCGAGTTTTCCGCGAGAGTTTCGGCGCTGACCTGATAGACGTGTGTGACGGCGTCTACGAGTTGAACGACGCTGTTCCGTTGGGTTTCTACTGTGCCGCGCCAGCCGTGGACGGCTGCGGTGAGCAGTCCGTTCGCTTCTGACGGGTGCCAGGACCAGATGGGTTCGAACCCAATGACGTCCGTGGGTGTCAGGACCGCCACGTCCTGTGCGCCGAGGTGTGTGAGTCGGGCGCTGACTTCGCTGATGGAAAGCTCACCGTCAAGTCCGACTCCGGCGACCAGGACCTGGGATGGGAGACCAGACATCACCCCTGCGGCCAGGGCAACCGAGTCTGCCAACGGACTCCGTAGGCCCCGCTCGTGGCCGAGCGCCACGATATCGCCGCCGACGTCGACGACGATCAGGTCCGTGGCATCGAGTGCGTCGGCAGCGTTCCTGATTTGGAGGGCGAGTCCTGTCGTGCCTGCGCTGATGTCCATGAGCAGAATCGGCAGGTCGATATGTTGAGTGAGTCGGGGGAGCGTGGACTGCCCACCCGTGAGTAGACCTGCGGTGTGAGTGACTTCGTAGACTCCGCCGTGATCGACCAGTCCGTCGAAGTCTGCGGAGCTTCGAGGGCCCGGTGTCGGATCGATGATTAGCCGGTCCCAGGAGTAGCTCATGATCGCCGCGATGTGCAGGTGCGGCATCTTCTGGGCGAGCACGGCCGCGGTGACCGCGTCGCCGCCTCCGCCTGCGGCGATCGCGATTGTCGTCATTGTTGCGTGGTCGACCTATCTGTAACCCGTACACTGGCTAGTGGCATATGGTACTCAACGAAGGATGCGGGTTGCCGGAAATCGAAGAGGTCTTGCCTAAGTACCTGCAGATTGCTGGGTACCTGCGCGATCAGATCGTACGTGGCGACCTCCCGCCCGGGACCGAGGTTCCTTCCGAGCGCGAGTTGGCTGCGACGTGGCGGGTGGCTCGCCCGACCGCGACGAAAGCGTTGCAGGCATTGCGGCAGCAGGGTTTTGTTGAGGCGCGTCGGGGTGCTGGCACATTCGTTCGAGATGTGAATCCTGCGGCTCCGCGGGCGCGGGAGCGGTATGAGCGGGCTGCGGCGATGGGGACGATGTACTCCGATGCCGAGAGCGTCGCGTTCCCGTTCGTCGGCGTAGTTGAGTCATCCGCCTACGTTGCCACCCAATTGGGTGTCGGCGAGGGTGAGCTCGTTGTGAAGCGTCAACGCGTGATCAGCAACGAAGCTACCGGCCCGACTGAGCTCTCGACGAGTTGGTTCCCGGCAGCCACGGCTGAGGTTGCGCCGAAACTGCTGGTGGCCGAGCGGCTTCGAGGGGGCACCGTCCCCCATCTCGTGGAGGTGCTCGGCCTGCGCGGCGCCTTCGCTCGCGACCAGGTGTCTGCGCGTTTGGCGGACGACGAAGAGCGGCTGGCGCTCAGCCTGCCGAATCCGTCTGCTGTGCTGGTCTATTGGCTCGTCGTCTTCGACTCCGACGGCACTCCGGTGGAGTTCGACGAGGCCGTCTATCCGCAAGACCGTTGGGCGTTCCGTCAGGACTACCCGATCACCGTCTAACTCTCGGTCGATCTACAGGAAATGTTCCTTGTTCTACAGGAAATGTTCCTTGTTCTACAGGAAATGTTCCTTGTTCGCGCAACTGGACTATGCCACTAGGTAATTTAGTGGCATAGTCCAGTTGTGCAATCTTTCCGTACGTCGGTGGGAGAGAAGAGGAGTCAGGTGGCAACGCGCATGCCTGACGCGAACCGGCTGTCGGACGGGTGGCTCGACGAAACGTCCAGTAGACGACACCAGGGGTGATGGGCATGCAGCTCGCATCACGTCGAGGGCCGCAACTGCGGGTCCCGGCGATCGAAACAACAGTGGACCGCTGCTTGCGCTACCGGCAGGATCTAGGGCTCCCGGCGGTGATCGCGCCCGGAACCGATCGGATCATCGTGCACTGTCTCGACGGTCGAATCGGGGCGGTCATCGCCCCGGCGACGATGTGCAGGTCCGCAACCGCACAGCTGGGCGACGGTCTGGTCATCGCTCATCCTCGTTCGTCGAGAACGACTTTCCTGACGAAGCCCGGCTGTCACTGCGACATCGAACCTCTCAGTCGAACGCTGCTGCTCAACAACATTGCCGTCGATACGACCTGGGCGGTCTTGCCCTCGCCGAGCGACGAGCAGTCCGGCTACCGGCGATGGGAATCGCCACCCCGCAGCGGGGCCCTGCCCCCGATGTTGACAGTGCTCGGGGCGATCCTCGGAGCCAAACGATGAACGCACCCGTATTCGCCTATTACCGACGCCCATTGGTGCGGAACAGGATTCGGGTTGTCGAAACCTGGATCGCCGAGATCGCGTCGCGGTATGGGTGCGATGACCTCGCCGGTCGGACCTTCGTCGAGTTCGAGTCACCGATTCGCCTGCTGTGGTCGCTGGGCGAGTTCCTGGACCAGCGGATCGACGCGAATATTGCCGAACAGGTGCGTGACCTGGCGCGAGAGCACGGCTACGAGTACGACCGAATGCATACCTACCCGACCCCCGCGCCCGCGCTGTGGCAACTGATCGGAGCGCTCGAAGCAGCCGGTGGTGGAATCGTGTTGGTCCCGTCACTGCATCACCTCGCCGACCTTGAGATACCGGAAACTGTGATCCTGCAACATTTTTCGGCGAACCTGAATGCGCGAGTGGTCTGGATTGATCCTGCGGTTGGGACTGCGCGGCAGACGTGCATAGGGAGTCGGCCTGGTCCCGGTGGTTCACCGACTGGAGTGCTCAGTGAATTCCGGGTCAGCCCGTTCTGTGCTGCCGTGAAGATGGCGCGCTTCTACTGCGAGGAGTGCTTGACCCGATCTGGGCTCGCCGTTCTGGCAGACACGATCGACGAGCTGATGCTGGCGATCGTCGGCCCGGCCGAGCGACGGTGGAGCGGCAATCTCGACATGCTCGGTGAGCAGTTGGTGGTGCGGTTGATCCGACCAGCGGAGTCGCGCGTGTTGGTTGTCGAAGTGGCCGAGACTCGTGAGCACGGAGACGCGCCCTTGGACTCCACGCTACGGCGAATCTGTGCCGCAGGAGTCGGAGTGCGCCGCGAAATCCCTTCGGGTGGCGGGACCTTGACGCGGTACGAGGTGCCGATTCCGGGCTCGGTGAGGCGCTGATGTGGGAGCTGGCCCTGCCTGTTGCGCCCTGCATGGCTGTACTCGTTTGGTGCGTCAGGGGTCCGCGTTGGATGTCCGTATTCACCCGCCCGCATGGACTGGACACAAGCCAGGTGCGGGCGGGTATCGACGATAGCGAGATTGGTCGCAGGTGAAGACTGCCCGTCAGCGCGGGATGGCGAACACGAAACCCTCACGGGACCGACGCTTCCATTGCACATCAGACGGACGCCGACTTGATTGCGATCGCCGGGTATCCGGCCATCGCTCGTCTGGCTTACGCAGATGCTGCGTCATAGGCCGCGATGACTTCGGCGGAGATCCTGCCGCGGCTGGACACGGTGTGGCCGTTTTCGCCTGCCCACGCCCGGATGGCGGCGAGATCGTCGCGACGAACCGACGTGCCCGTGGTCGGCGTCACGGACGATCGACGGCTAGAGGTCTTGGCGCGACCGACCCGGCGAGCGTAGGGCAGCCACTGGTCGAAGGAATCGCGCAGCTTGGCCGCGTTGGTATCGGACAGGTCGATTTCGTAAGCAGCGCCGTCGATTTCGAAGTTGACGGTATCTTCGGCGACCGAGGTGCCGTCGAAATCGTCGATAAGGGTGACAACAACCTTGCGCGCCATGATCATGGGTCCTATTCGTTTGTGCTCGGGAATGCCTGTTAGCAATCGTAATTGCTCTTCGGCCCCGATGTGAAATGGTCGACTTCTCATCGTTCCCGTTGCGGGGTGGCTCAAACCCACGTGGCTCGCCTTTTCTGTGTGGTTTCCGAATCGAGGCGACCGGCGTGGATCGGCTGGCGCAGATGTCGGGGGAGGTCGCCGTTCCGGCAGGCGGTTGACCACCACCTTTCTTGGATCGAAACTATCGATGCTCGTCTGGAATACCCTCGCCGTGAGCAGCGAGCAGGCGGGCCGTCGTGACACTCGCGGACCATGCCGTCGATATTGACAGGACCGGACACGGTCGTCAGGGAATCACCCAGTTTCGTTCGCATGGAAGGCGTGGCAGCAACAGCGCGGCGGTATCGGCGCACATCGTGGCGATGGCATTGGTGTGAGAGGCGTTGAAAGCGGCCACAAACCGGCTCGCGGCGCTCACGCAGGCCTCGTAGAACAGATCCAAGCAGTCGCCCCCGACATCTGACCAGTGGATCTGGACGATGACATCCGGCTCCGTCAATTGTGGTGTGAAATGCTCGAACATGGTGTGGCCAATGGAAGTAGTTATTGGGCATTTTCGTGGATGGAGGTGGTCGCCGCCGCCGAGGCGGTATCCTCAGCGTCCGCGCGTCGTTCTTCGCACCGCCCCTTATGGCACGAACATGGTGACAGCTTCGACTACGCAGGCAGGCTTGCTGCTGCCCGCACGTTCGACGGTGACCCGTGTGACCACCTGGTATCCGGAATCTGCCTGAGATACGGAGACCAACTCGATGCCTGCCCGTACTGCCGAACCGACCGGCACCGGAGACGGGAACCGAATCTTGTTGGCACCGTAGTTGACACCCATCTGCATGCCCTCGACGGTGTAGACCTGCCAGGTCAGCATCGGAACAAGCGACAGGGTCAAGTAGCCGTGTGCGATCGTGCCGCCGAACGGACCGGCCTTCGCGCGGTCAGCGTCCACGTGAATCCACTGGTGGTCGCCGGTCGCGTCAGCAAAACTGTCGATCTGCTCCTGGGTGATGGTATGCCAATCGGAATACCCCAGATGGGTACCTTCGGCCTGCTGCAGCCCATTGAGGCCATCGAGAAACCTCATCCCCGTGGGCCTCCTGCCACGTACAGCACCTGTCCCGAGACGAATCCCGCGCCTTCGCTCGTGAGGAACGAAACGGCGTGCGCGATATCGTCGGGCGTGCCGGTACGGCCTACTGGGATCTCCGCGGCGGCAGCGCGTTTGAACTCATCGAACGACATCCCAATGCGTGCCGCGGTCGCTGCGGTCATCTCGGTCTCGATGAAACCCGGTGCGATCGCGTTTGCGGTGACACCGAACTTGCCCAGCTCCAGCGCAAGCGTCTTGGTGAAACCCTGCAGGCCTGCCTTCGCTGCGGAGTAGTTCGCTTGTCCTCGATTGCCAAGCGCAGAAGTGCTGGACAAGTTCACGATCCGACCCCAGCGTGCTGTGGTCATGTAGGCCTGTACCGCACGTGTCATGAGGAATGAGCCGCGCAGATGCACGCTCAGCACGACGTCCCATTCGTCAGTGGTCATCTTGTACAGCAGGTTGTCTCGGAGGACACCGGCGTTGTTCACCAAGATGGTCGGCTGGCCCAGTTCGTCGGCAACCCTCTCGACAGCCGATTGGACGCCGGGCTCATCGGAAACGTCGACGCCGACAGCGATTGCCGTGCCTCCGGCTCGCTCGATCGTTTCGACGATGGGTTTGCAGGCTGCCTCATCGAGATCGACGATGGCAACCGCGTGGCCGTCGCCGGCCAGCCTGACGGCTACTGCCGCCCCGATGCCGCGCGCCGCGCCCGTGACAATGGCGGTGCGAGTTGTTGTCAACAGTTCACTCCTGTTCGGATTAGGGGAGAAGGAAGGTCGGCAGAGGTCGAATGCCAAGGGTCAGCCAGGCAGATGACCTCGAATCAGCAGGTAAGCGATCGCTTTCACGAGCTGTTGAATCGGATCTACCACATCGATATTCATCGTCTACTCCCACTTAGGCCGGGTCGAATTTCGAGACCAGCCACGCGTTGCCGTGGCGTTCCACCTCCATGCGGACCGTCGTACTCGTAGTGATCGGCTCTGCGGAGTCGGCTGTTGTCGTGGACTGGTTCAGGAAGACCATGACGTCGGCGCGGTCTTCGGTGAACTCGGTGATCGCCTTCCCCACCACAGTCGCCGAGGTGTCGATCTTTTTCTCCTTCGCCGCGGGGATAACGACGTCGCGTGTGAAGGTGCCGTAGTACCCGGCGAACGCTCCGGTGAGCAGGTCGTTGGCGTGTTCGAGGTCGGAGTCGACGGTGTCCGATCCGTAGCTGAGAATCGCCACCGCGGCATGGGTGGCTGCGTCGACGGCAGACTGCTGCTGCGTCGATCCCGTAGCCACGTCACGCGGAGTAACCACGAACGCCAGATAGGCCCAGCCGGATACCGCGACGAGGGCAGCGCTCGCACACAGCACGAGTAACGCTCGCGACCGTGTTCGAAGAGGTTTCAGCACAGGTATTTTCATGCCACGAACTCCACTTTCGACATCTTGTAGCGGTTGTGATCGTCGGTCATCGTCACGCGGAGACGCCAGCTTCTGGTCTCGTTCTCGGCGCCGGCGGCGTTGGTGACCGACGAGGTCGCGTACACCAGCACGGTCGCTGATTCGTCGTCCCTGGATTCGATGCCCTGAGCGACTACGTCACCGGTAGTGACCACTTTCGCTTGCTGCACAACCGACACGAATGCTGCCGACCGTGCCTCGAAGTCCGTTTTGAATGCGCCGGTGGATTGGTCGAGGACCTTCTTGACATCGTCTGGCGCCGAGGCGTCACGGATCGAGATCATCGCGAGTATTCCCGACCTAGCGGCATCGAGAATCTCGGCGTTCTCGATACGCTCCCGCTCTATGGCGCGGTGGTCTCGCAGCGACGTCGCCGCGAGGCCGGTGAATACCGCCGCGACGATCGCGAATCCGATGGTCGCGGCAATCAGCCGGTCGGTGCGGCGCAAGGCATGCAGCAAGGCGGTCAAACGGTCAGCCATCTCATTTCTCTCCCGTCTCGAGTGGGGTGTTCTCGCCGAGCGGGACGTAGCCGGCGGGGTCTTTGCATTGCTCGACTGTCGGTGCACGCCGCCCTGGGTTCTCGGTGCAGGGCAGATTCCGTGCGCCGCGAGCGACCGTTGGATCATCTTGCGGGACAGCGCAGAACGCGGGTGTTTGCAGCGGAATAGGGGCGGAGTCCACAGGTGAACGCCGTTGATCGGGCGGAAGGAAACCCGTGGTGCATGGTGGCGGCACGTTGAGGTTGAGGTTGAAGTCGAGGTTGCCCATCGACGGCTCCGAACCGGCTGCCACACTCTGGATCGCTGCTGCGACCGCCGGGTAGATAACGAGGATCTGTTCGACACTGAGGTTGTAGATCCGCAGGACATCGGCGATGGAATGGAGGTTGGCGAGGGCCCTGGGAAGCGTCGGCGCGATCTCGGTGAACAGGGCAGCGCCCGCCTCTCCCGCCGGGCCACCGTTGTCGATCAGGCTGCGTAACGAGCCATCTCGGTCGGCAACCGTTCGGGTGATGGAACCGAGGTAGCCAGACCACGCGCGAATAGACTCTGAGCTCGCTACTTGGGTGTCGAGCAGTGGTCCCGCTCCGTCGATCAGCGCCCGCGTCGGGCCGATGTTCGCCAATCCTTCATCGATGAATGCGCCTGTCCCATCGATGATCTGCTGCAGATCGTTGCCCCTGTTGCGGAACGCCGTTCCGCTCTCGTCGATGAGAGCACGCAGATCATCACGCGGAACATCGGCCAGCGCGAGATCCAGTGTGTCGATCAGTTCCGCTGTGGGGGTGGGCAATCGGCCGCCGACGATCGTGTCGCCGTCCTGTAGATAGGGGCCGGGGTCGGTTTGCGGCAGCAGTTCGATGTACTGCTCGCCGATGGCCGATCGGCTGTGCACTTCGGCGACGATGTCGTGCTTGGGGATGTCGACAGCACCGTCGAGGAACATCGTGACGACGACGGAACCGTCGTCGACACGGAGGTTGTCGACGACGCCGACCTGGATGCCACGGTAGGTGACGTTCGATTTCTCGTATAGTCCGCCGCCCGAAGGGAGCACGAGTTCTACTGTGTGGCGGCCGATTCCGAGCATGGCTGGGACACGAAGGTATTTCATTCCGATCCAGGCGACGGCTACGACAGTGATCACAGCGAAGGCGATCAACTGGTATCTGACGAGTCGCGAGAGCAGCATCAATTACCGCCTTGTTCGGTGGGACGGGTTTGCCCCAGGTTCAGCGGCGTGATGAGCGGATTGCCCTGGATCGGCGGGAGGGGCGGAAGCTGGCCGATGATGCCGCCGAGCGAGGCGAGCTGCCCCATCGCGGGTGTCCCGGTCAGCAACGCCCGGTCGAGCCGGGCGGTCGTCAAATCCAGATTCAAGAACAGATTCGCGAAGTCGCCTTGCACGGCGTTGCGATAGGAGTTCATCGGGAACGGCAGGGTCGCGAGCAATGAGAGCGAGGACGTCAAGGACGGTCCGGAGTCTGCCAGCGCACGTAATGCCGGTTCCAGTGCCCGGAGGTCGGCATCGAGGTCCGCGCGGCTCGCGGTGATGAGCGCGTCGGCCGAACGCGCGAATCGGCCGATGGCATCGACTGCGCCGATGAGATCCTCACGCTGCGCGTCCAGCGTGGTCAACGCGGGATCCAGCGTCAGCAGTGCCTGATCGAGGGTTTCGCGATCGCTGGCGACGATGGTCGAGAAGCGGTCGAGTCCGTCGAGCGCCGCCACGATATCGTCGCGCTGCTGGTTGAGCCGACCGGTGAAATCGCGCAGATTGTCGAGCAGGCTGCGCACGGTGTCCTCGCGACCGGACAAGGCTTCGCCTACTTCACGGTTGATCTCGGCGAGTTTGCCGACCCCGCCACCGGTGAGCAGGAACGACAGCGTCGACAGTGTTTGCTCGGTCGTGGGATACGCGTCGGCGTTATCGATCGAGATGCGGTCACCGTCATGCAACAGCGCTGCGACTGGACTCGATTTGGGCGGCAGCAGTTCCAGGTGCGCCGAGCCGAGCAGACTCGTGGCACCGATCTTGGCTGTTGTGCCATTGGACAATTCGACATCGGGCTCGAGGGAAACCGTCACGAGAGCGTGTGTGTTTTCGACTCTGATCGATCGGACGGTCCCCACCGTCACATCACTCACGCGTACCCGCGCGTTTTCGGTGAGGGTGGCAACGTCAGGCATCTCGATATCGATCGACCACGAACCATCCCCGGTGCCGACAGAGCCAGGTAGAGGAAACTGGTTGATCCCGGTCCACCCGCACCCTGCGAGAACCGAAGCCGTACAAAGGACGCACACCAGGCGGGCAACTGCGCTCATCGTGGTCCTCCTGGCAGCGGAAGTGTGGGCAGCATGAGGCCGGGCAAACCGGGAAGCGACGGTGGCAGTGCGGGAACCTGGACAGGCGCGGGGGAGGGGCCCGGCGAATGCGGAGCCTGTTCGAGAGCCGGATCGCTGTATTCGATCTGGTCGGGAAGCGCGCCGACCGAGTCCCCGACAACGGCGCCGATCGGGGCATAGTTGAACGCGAGCGACTTCAGCAATGGTCCGAGGTAGTGGATGCACAGCTTCGTCGATTCCTCGGCGCCTTGCTCACCGGCGGCAGCGATGGCCGAGCAGATGAACTGGACCGGGTTGGCGAAGTTCGTCATCGCCAACGCTCCTGTCAGGGAGTTCTGAGCGGGTTGATAAATGTTCTCGAGGTTCGCGAGCACGGTCGGCGACGCGTGCAGGACCTGTTCGAGGTCGCGTCGCCGGTCCACGAGTACTTGCGTGGCGCCGCCCAGTTTGTCGACGGTGTCGCTGATTCCCGCTCTGTTCTCCCCCACGAAGGCCCGTAGGTCGGCGACCGCGAGGTCGAGGTCGGCGAGGGCATCTCCCAACGACGTCTCGCTTGTCGCGACGAGCTCTGATACTGACGCAAGCCGATCTCCGAATGCGACGATTTGCGCGTGACTCTGTGAGAGCGCGTCCACCAGCACGGACAGATTCCTTACGGCGGCGAAGAGATCAGTCCGTCCGTCGGACAATGTTGTGGTTGCCTGGGCGAGGTTCGCCAGGGTCGAATTGAACGTGGCACCGTTTCCGCGCATGGTGCCCGCGGCGTCGGTGACGAATTCACCGAGACTTCCCGGCTCACCGGGCTGTGGACCCAATCGCTTCGCGAGGCGGGTGAGCTGTTCTTTGATCTTGTCCCACTCGACCGGCACGGCTGTTCGTTCTTCGGGAATCGAACCGCCGTCGGGCAGCTCGGGTCCACCGGCGTAGGCCGGTGTGAGCTGCACGAATCGGGCGGTTACAAGTGTCGGCGATACGACGACGGCTTGCGCGTCAGCTGGCAGCTTCCACCGCTTGTCCAGGATAAAATGCACTGCGACACGGGTACCTTCAGGTTCGATGCTGTCCACGACACCCACCGTCACGCCGAGTATGCGTACGTCATCACCCGGGTACAGTCCGACGGCCGCGGGAAAGTACGCGACGATCGCCTTGTCAGTGATCCGCGGTACGATCACATAGCTCACAACCGCCAGCGCGACGAGAATTCCCGTGATGGCACTGCTCACCAACATCTTTCGCTTCTGCTTCATCGAGGCCCCTCCGGTTGCGGCACACGACCGTCGCCCAGAGCGGCATCGACGAACGGCTGAATGAATTGGCCGGGTATCAGATTTCCGACATAGGCGCTGAAAAACGGTCCACTGCCGACAGATTCGCCGAGTGTCCCCATATATTTGACGAGACCGGGCAGTGCGGCGTCGATGGAACTCTTGTTCCGCTCGAGCAGGTCGAGCACGCTGTTCAACCGCGTGAGTGTCGGTGCGAGTTGTTCGCGGTTCTCGGCGATGAGGCCACTGATCTGCTGTGCGACCGCCGACAGAGAGTTCGACAGCTTCCCGATCGCAGTGCGCCGCGCATCGAGCTCGGCGAGGATGCGGTTGCCGTCGACGACGAGGGTGTTGATCTGTCGGCTGCGCTCCGCCAGCACGCCGGTCACTTTCGACCCGTCGGCGAACAAGTGTCGCAGTGCCTGATCCCGAGAGCCCAGGCTTTCCGACAGACGCGCGACGCCGTCGAGTGCGGCCTCGAGTTCTGGCGAGGATTGCTCGAGCACACCCGATGTCGTGTGCAGAGCGTCCGATAGTTGCTCGGTGTCGATCCCGGCGACGTTGTCGGCGAGCTTACCGAGTTCGGTGGGCAGGTCGTAGGGTGACCGGGTTCGCTCGAGCGGGATCGCTGAGGCGTAGTCGAATCGCCGATCGTCAGAGCTGGGGGTGAGCACAACAGCTTTGCTGCCGAGCGCAGTCCGAGTCCTTGCCTGCGCGCTGGGGGTGGCGCCGAGTGCGAGATCGTGACGGACACTCATCGTCACTTCGACATCGGTGCCGCGCAGCGTGATGTCGCGCACGGTGCCCACGTTCACGCCGGAGAATTCGACGCGATCGCCTGTTTTCAGGCCGCCGGCATCGGCGAATATTGCCCGGATCTCGCTGTCGGAGTTGAGCACAGGTAGTCGGTCGTAGTTCGAGACAGTCGCGACAGTCGCCAGAATCAGTATTCCGCCGACGACGCCTGTCCGCGCTGCGTTTCGGTTCTCGTATCGCCTCATTGCGGTGTCACACACCTGCCTTGTTTCTGTTGCACGAGTTTCGTGACGATCGGTGCGCCAGCAGGACCGTCGATCTTCAACGTCACCGCGCAGAGATAGAAATTGAAAAAGCTGCCATAGGCGCCGAGCCGAGTCAGCCGCTGGTAAGCCTCCGGCAAGGCGGTCAGTACGGCCTCGATCTGTGCGCTGCCGTCATCGAGAAGTGTTGCCGCGCGGTTCGCCTGGGCAATGTCATCTCGGATGGGCTGGCGGTCGGCAATGAGTAGATCGGCCAGTGTCGTGGAAGCCGACTCGACGTGCACGAGCGCATCCGCGATCGGGGTGCCCCGTTCGGCCAGGGCCGACACCAGTTGCTGCATATGGTCGATCACCCGGGACAGCGCGCCGCTGTCGTTCCCGACGGTGCCGAGTACCGCACCCAGGTTGGTGATAACGGATCCGATCAGCGCGTCACGATCGGCGAGGGTGCTGGTGAGAATCGCGATCTCCTGCAGAATGCCGGTGATCGTCCCGCCTTGTCCCTGCAGGACACGGATCAACTCACCGGTCAAGCGATCGATCTGTTCGGGTTCCAGCGAACGCGTCAGTGGTGCCAGCCCACCGAGCAGGGAATCGATATCGAGGGCAGGGTTTGTCTGGGCGAACGGAAAGGTGCCACCCTCCTGCATCGGCTCGTCGAGGTGGTCGCCGTTGACGAGCTCGAGATAGCGGTCTCCGAGCAGGTTCGAGTAGCGCACGGTCAGGCGCGCATCACGGGTGACCCGGATATCGCGAGCGATGTCGAACACGACGTTCACGTCCCTCCCGCGCAAGTCGACGGCACCCACTCGTCCTACGTCGACACCGGCTACCCGGACGACATCGCCCTCGGCGAGCCCGGACACGTCGGCGAACTCGGCGCGATAGTCGATCCTGCTGTCGAGACGAATTCGCCCGAGCACCAACACGAGAAGCCCGAGAACCATGACCATGACGAGCGTGAAGCTGCCGAATTTCACAGCGTTCTTCATCGCGTACCCCCGGGGATGCCGTAGAGCATGAAGTCCAGGACGTTGAGCTGCGCCGGCCGATCCGTGGGGAGGTACGGATTCACTCCCGTGTCGGTCGCGAGGTATTTCGCCGGTCCGTTCGCGATGTCGAGAACGGGCAGTTCGCCACACCGCGGACCGCCGCTGGCAGCGACCTTCGGTAGGTCCTGGGGGTAGCGGTACGGCATTTCGCCGGCTAGCAGCGTGGCACTGATGTTGACTCCCGGAACCGCGCCACCGACGAAGGACTCGATGTCGGCGCGTGCTTTGTCCAGCCCCTGGAAGAAGCAGGGCAGCCCCGGCGAGTACTCGTCGAGCAGTTCGGTAGTCGGTCGGATCGACCGCAACAGCGCTTCGGTGGCTTGTCCGTTCGCCTCGAGCAACTCGCCGCCGGCCCGTCCCACTCCGATGGCTGCCAAGAAGAATCTGTCGAGCCCAGCTGCGTTGTCCACCACAGTGTCTCCCGTTGTCGACAACGACCGCAGAGTCTCTAGAATGTCCGGTGCCGCGTCTGTGTAGACGGTGGCTACATCGGCCGTTGCCGCCAGATCGCGCTGCAGATTGTCCAAGCTCGGACGCAACTGGGTGAGATAGGCGTCAGCCTGATCGATGGTGTGACCGAATTGCTTGCCTCGGCCGCGCAGGGCGTCGGAGATCGCCGTGAGCGTCGCGTTGAGGTTTTCCGGCGCGACGGCCTTCAATACTGTGGTCAGCCGTTCGAACAGGGTGTTGATCTCAGGGGTGACACCTCGGTTGTCGATCGTCGTACCACTCGTAATCGCTTGTGATGCTGGTCTTTTCGGCAAATCCAGTGAAACGTACTTTGCACCGAAGACAGTCGTGCTTTCGATCGAGGCACCGACGTTGACCGGAATCGAATGCGCGTGCTCGGGGAGGAGATCGAGCTCGATCGATACGTATCCCGCTTCTTCTCTGATCTTTCCGACACGGCCTACCTGTACATCGAGGAGCTTCACCCTGGCTCCCGTTTCGAGGTTCAACCCGGATCGTTGCGCAAGCAGCTCGACCTTCACGCTGTCGATGAACTCACCGCGGAATTGGGCTACGACGAGCGCGGCGACGACAATGACGCAGCCGGTGAAGAGGATTCCTGCCGTGGTGACGTGGGGGTCGCGCGGCCCCGTCCGCAGTCGCCTGATCATCCGGCGAAGTTGAACTTGCCGGACGTGCCGTACACGGCCAGCGACACCGCCAGCGTCACGAACACCACTGCAGCGAGTGACGAACGAACCGCTCGGCCGACGGCCTCGCCCACGCCCGCGGGCCCACCGCTGGCGGTGTAGCCGAAATAGGTGTGAATGAGCATCACGACGAGCCCCATCAAAATCGCCTGCAAGAAGGACCACAGCAGGTCCGTGGGTACGAGGAACGTGTAGAAGTAGTGGTCGTATACCCCGCCCGATTGGCCGTATACGACGACCGTCGCCGTTCGGCTCGCCAGAAACGACGCGATGAGCGCCACTCCGTACACCGGGACGATCGCCACCATGCCGGCGAGAATCCGCGAGGACGCCAGGTACGGAACCGATCGCACGCCGATCACCTCCAGCGCGTCGATCTCCTCCGAAATGCGCATTGCGCCGATCTGCGCTGTAGCGCCGGCACCGATAGTCGCCGCGAGGCCGACACCGGCGATCACCGGTGCCGCGACGCGCACATTCACATACGCCGCGATGAAGCCGGTCAAGGCCTCGACACCGATGTCGCCCAGTATTGTATAGCCCTGCAGCGCAACGACAGCCCCGGCTGACATCGTCAAGAATCCGACGATGACGATGGTGCCGCCGATCACAGCCAAGGCGCCGGAACCGAGTGCGACTTCGGCGATCAACCGTAGTGTTTCCCGGCGATAGTGGACCAGCGCGAGTGGGATTTCGACTATCGCTTTCCGATAGAAGACCGCTTGCGTGCCGATCTCGTCGACTGCCCGTTTCAGCCACTTCGCGCGGAGAAACACGAAGCGAGCCGGTCGCGACGTGAACCTAGGTACTGCCAACGTCATTCAGCTACCCGCCGTCATCTTGATACCGATCGCCGTGAGAGCGATATTTACGAAGAACAAGGCCATGAACGCGTAGACAACCGTCTCGTTCACGGCCTGGCCGACGCCCTTTGGGCCGCCCTTTACGGTGAGACCGCGTGAGCACGCGACGAGCGCGGCGATGAGTCCGAACATCCCGGCTTTGATTTCGGAGATCACAAGCTCCGGCAGTCCGGTCAACAGCGGTATGCCATCGACGAACGCTCCGGGTGTGACGTTCTGGAAGTACACCGAGAAGAAGAAGCTTCCCGCGATCCCGATCGCGCACACGAGCGCATTCAGCAGCAGCGCAACCACAGTCGAGGCGAGCACACGCGGCGCAACGAGCCGCACAACCGGGTCGATGCCGAGCACCTCGAGCGCGTCGATTTCTTCGCGAATCGTCCGCGACCCGAGGTCGGCACAGATCGCGGTCGCACCTGCCCCGGCTACGACCAGCACTGTGACGACCGGTCCGACCTGGGTCACCGCCCCTAGCGTGGCGCCGGCACCTGCGATATCCGATGACCCGAATTCCGCGGCAAGGATATTGAACGTGAAACTGATCAATGCGGTGAAGGGAAGCGCGACGAACAGCGTCGGCAACAACGACACTCGCACGATGAACCAGCACTGTTCGAGAAATTCCCGGCCTTGAAACGGCCATGTCACCATGCCGCGGAAGGTGTCGAGCGACAGATAGAAGAACTCGCCGAGGGAGCGTAACGGTCCCTGGACCAGATCTCGCATTGTCTTCTCCCACTGTCGAATCGAATCAAAGTTGCAGAGCCGTCTACGAAACAACCAGCAACTCGCTGAACCGCTGGGCGCCAGCCGGTTCGGTTGCCGTACCAAGCCATGGCAAGGCGCGCACGGATTTTGAACGGGGCGTTGTATGCGCGCTGATCAGGCGTCGATTACTTGATAGACCGCGCGCAGGTACGCCTCGCTCCGCGGCGAACCGAGGAGACCGAGGCCCATCTTGTTCATCATGTAGGTGATGGTCATTCGGCGGTCCAAGTCCATGACGACCATCGATCCGCCCCACCCACCCCAGAAGCAGATTCGCCCGTCGGGAATGGCGGGAACGGTTTGAGGTTCGGGGAGGCCGTAGCCGATGCCGAAGCGTAGCGGGACGCCGAGCACGCGGTCTCTGCCGTTGCTCTGTTCCTCGAAGATCAGCTCGATCGTGGCCGGAGACAGCAACGTGACACCGTCAACGCTCCCACCGCACGGGATCACGGACATGATGCGAGCGAGCGAGCGTGCATTGCCGTGGCCGTTGTAGGCGCCGAGATCTGCGCGCCGCCAGGACGCGGTGTTCGCTGCGGCAGCATCAAGTGGTGGGGACCCGAGTGCCTTGCGCATGAGGTTGCCCTCGGGAAGCGCGGTGAGGTCGAACGGAAGTGGCGGCGGCGGAACCACATCGGCGATGCGCGGCCAATCCAGTTCGTGTGCACCGATCTGGAAGTCGGCGTCCAGCGGCCCGGCGATTTCGTCGGCGACGAACTGTGCCAGGGACTTCCCAGAGACTCGGCGAACAACTTCGCCGAGCAGTTGGCCGTAGTTCTGGGCGTGGTAGCCCGAGGACCTCCCCGGCTCCCACCACGGCTTCTGTGCTGCCAGGTGCGAACTCGCCGAATCCCAATCGTAAAGATTGTCCAGGGCGAACGGTGGTTCCCAGCCGGCGACACCGGAAGTATGGGACAGAAGGTGACGAAGCTCGATACGGTCTTTGCCGTTGGCGCCGAATTCGGGCCAGTACTCCGCGACCGGGGCGCGGACATCGAGCTGGTGCCGGTCTACCAGCATCAGTACTGCCAGGCTCGTAACTGTCTTCGTCGACGACCACACGTTGGTGATGGTGTCGGCTTCCCATGGCCGGGTCCGCTCGCTGTCGCTGAACCCTCCCCATAGGTCGACAACGACCTCGCCGTCGATGTCGACGGCTACTGAAGCACCCAGCTCCTCACCTGAGGCGATGTTCTTCTCGAACTCCGTTCGGAGATCATCGAATTCGGGGCTACATTGCCCGCTTACGGTCATGACTACGTTCCCTTCGGGATATATGTGGGGTCGCCGAGCAACGCTGCTACCGCGATGGCTGCCTTCGTTGCGTCGGGGTCTTCTCCGGTGATGAGATCTGCGTAGATGAAGGATTCGGTGATCCGCGCGATGAGATAGGCCAGATCGTGCGCCGACATCGGGTGAATGAGATGGCCACGGTCCAACTCCTGTTGCACCACGCGCTCGACGGCGTCGACGATTTCGTTCAACACCGGGCTTTCCTTGGTCGTGAGCAGGCGCAGTGCGCGTTCGGGTTCGCTGCGGAGAAACCTGCGGAAATACGGTGCGTCGATAAGTGCCTGACCGAACGTGCCCGTTGCGTCTGCGATCCGGGCCGCACCGGTGCGTGTGGTCGCTGCCACCGCCGCGCGGTGAGTCGGCTCCGCGAGCGACCACAGCACGGTCGCGAGCAGATGGTCGCGATTGCCGACCCAACGGAACAGTGTTGTTCGGTCGACCCCGAGTTCAGCAGCGAGTTTCTGCATATCCAAACGGTCGCCCTCGAGGAACTTGCGCCTGGCGACGGCGACCGCCTGCTCGGCTGACACTTTGCTGTGACCCGGACCACTCATGAGTGCAACATACTCGCAAACGTGGCAACGAATCAAGTAGATGTTGCAAATTGGTGCGCACAGCAGGCGAAGGGGCGCGTCGCGGACGAAGCGAATCTGTCGGATGAAATCAAATTGTTGTCGCGCAAAGGCAAGTTCTGGCCGCCGACGCTGCACAGACTTACAGCTTGTCGAGTGCTGCTGGCAAAGATGCCCGGCAGGACCGACTTCCTCCATCGACGCCGTCTCGTGAGACGGGGATGGCATAGCGAACACGATCTGGTCCGGTCGCGCGATATCCACGTCGGCCGATCACAGCCCAGTCAGGAGCAAACCGGTGACCTTCCAGACCCTGCGCTACCAGGTACACGACGCGATCTTGACCATCACGCTGGACCGCCCCGAGCAACTCAACGCGTTCACCGTGAGCATGGCCGACGAGCTCGTGGACGCGTTCGAGCAAGCCAGCCGTGACGACGCAGTCTCTGCGATCGTGGTGACCGGCGCCGGACGCGCCTTCTGCGCGGGCATGGACCTGTCGGTCGGCGGCAACGTGTTCGGTCTGGATGAAACAGCCCGGCCCACACCCACAGACATGCACCACCGGCTGACCGATCCGCCGATCCACCAGGGTGTGCGTGATGCCGGCGGGCGCGTGGCGCTAGCCATCTATGCGTGCACCAAACCGGTGATCGCAGCCATCAACGGCGCCGCAATAGGAGTCGGGGCGACGATGACCCTGCCCATGGACATTCGAATAGCCAGCGATGATGCCCGCATCGGATTCGTCTTCGGCAAGCTCGGCATCGTTCCTGAAGCGTGCAGCACGTGGTTCCTGCCGCGCATCGTCGGAATCAGTCGTGCCTTGGAATGGACCTATGCGGCCGAAATCCTCACCGCCGATACCGCTTTCGAAAGCGGACTGGTTCGCACGGTCGTCACGGCGGCCGATCTGTTGGATACCGCGTATGCGCTGGCCAAGAGGTTCACCACTGACCGCTCACCGGTCGCTACCGCATTAGCCCGGCACATGATGTACCGCAACAGCGCACAGCCGCATCCGCTCGACGCCCACCGGGTCGACTCGCTGGCGATGTTCTACACCAGCATCGCCGACGGCCAAGAAGGCGTCGACGCGTTCCTCGGCAAGAGACGACCACAGTTCACCAGTCGAACCAGCCATCAACTACCGCAGGTATTCGGCTGACCAACCCCACCGCACCGAGGACAACGAAATGCGATCAATAGCTAGAGGAGACACCGCACCGATGTTGAGCACCATGCAGGACGAGCCACTTTCACTCGCGACGCTACTGAAGTACGCCTCGACCTTCCAAGGCGACAGCACAGTGTCCACTTGGACCGGCAGCGGCGTGCGCACCATGACGTACCGCGAGATGGGTTCTGAGGCAGCAAAACTGGCGAACGCGTTGCGCGGGTTCGGAATCGGAATCGGCGACCGGGTCGCGACCTTCATGTGGAACAACAACGAGCACATGGTCAGCTACATCGCCGTGCCTGCCATGGGCGCGGTGCTCCATGCTCTCAACATCCGTTTGTTTCCTGAGCAGCTGGTATACGTGGCCAATCATGCCCAAGACCAGGTCGTCATCGTTGACGGCTCGTTGGTGCCGATGTTCGCCCAGTATCTGCCGAACCTGAAGACGGTTCGCCATGTCATCGTTGCCAACGGCGACGCCGAGGCGTTGCAGGCACCTGCCGGCGTGCAGGTGCACTCCTATACCGAACTGCTCGCCACCCAGCCCGACATCTTCGACTACCCGCTGATCGATGAGCGGTCCGCCGCCGCAATGTGTTACACCTCCGGCACTACCGGCGATCCGAAGGGCGTGGTGTACTCCCACCGCTCCAACTGGCTGCACGCGATGCAGGTCGCCTCGCCGATGGGTATGGGCTGCACCGGTTCCGACAACGTGCTGGCGATCGTGCCCCTGTTCCATGCGAACGCCTGGGGCCTGCCCTATGCCGCGCTGATGGCGGGCACGAACCTGCTCATGCCCGACCGCTTCTTGCAGCCGGGACCGCTGCTGGAGATGATGGCAGACCAGAAGCCGACCTTCGCCGCGGCCGTGCCAACCATCTGGGGCGGGGTACTTGCCGGGCTGGCTGCCAGGCCGCAGGACATCTCGCACTTGCGCGCCGCGGTGGTGGGCGGGTCGGCGGTTCCGCCTTCGATGATGCGCGCCTTCCATGAGCAGCACGGATTGCGAATAGTGCAGGCATGGGGCATGACCGAGACCTCACCGCTGGGCAGCGTCGCGCACCCGCCTGCGGGTGTCACCGGCGAGCAGGAGTGGGAATTTCGTTATACACAAGGACGATTCCCCGCCGGTGTGCAGGCACGGCTGGTCGGCGACGATGGCAGCGTCGTGCCCAACGACGGCGATTCACTAGGAGAGCTGGAAGTTCGCGGTCCGTGGATCACCGCCTCTTACTATTCCCCCGATGGCGCCGCGATCGACTCCGACAAGTTCGACGACGGCTGGCTGCGCACCGGCGACATCGGCAAGATCAGCCCCACTGGCTATCTCACCCTGGTCGACCGTTCCAAGGACGTCATCAAGTCCGGTGGCGAGTGGATCTCCTCGGTGGATCTGGAGAACGCGGTGATGGGCCACCCGGCCGTCGCCGAGGCCGCAGTCATCGGAGTGCCGGACGAGAAGTGGGACGAGCGGCCGCTGGTCGCCATCGTGCTGACCGAGGCCGGCGCCGCCGAGGCAGCCGAGCTGCGCGACTTCCTGGCCGACAAAGTCGCCAAATGGCAACTGCCCGAACGCTGGACCTTCATCACCGAGGTACCCAAGACCAGCGTCGGCAAGTTCGACAAGAAACGGCTGCGCGCCCAGTACGCCGACGGCGACCTGACCGTCACCTCGCTGCCCTGACTTATATCTCCAACCAGCCCTCCAACATCCTCGGGAGCCGAGCTCGCCTCGCCTCGCCTCGGCTCCCGAGGATGCGCTTTCTGGCCGAAACAGCTCGCCTGCAACCGTGATGTTCGACATCAGCGGTGAACGACCGGCTGCTCGAAACACTGCGCGCGAATTGGAGTTCAGATGCCACCTGCACGCCGTGGTCCTCACGGCGACAAGGTTCGATACCGCGGCGATGCTGAGATCGTCGCGCAATTCAGCAATCGCTCACTGCGCCGTCTCGTCCAAACCGTCGATGGTCTGCCCTCCTCGACACTCGGACAGATCATCGCGGTCGTAGACATCATCCGGGTAGTCGAAGACATCCACACGGCAGTCACCGACATCTGACGATCAGAAATGCGCAGTCCAGCGGTCCGGCGTGGCCGGACAGTCGCGCCATCGCGCGGCCGGGCATCTGCACAGGAATAGGCGCGGCCAGGGATGCGCTGGTTCATGTGCAACGGACCACGCACGCGATCACCCTACAGTCACGTGACGATGCGATACCCCTGTAGAAAGCCAGGCTCGCATCAGCACGCCAGATCCTTGACCGCGTGAAAAGTACACGCGGTCAAGGATCTTTCTCAGGCGTAAGGGTCACTCACTGCGGTGTACCTGATTTCCAGATATTCCTCGATGCCTTCGAATCCGCCCTCGCGGCCCAAACCAGATTGTTTAACCCCTCCGAACGGTGCCGCGGGATTGGACACCACACCGACGTTGAGCCCGAGCATTCCGGTCTCGAGCTCTTCCATCAGACGAAGACCACGGGCAGTGTCGCGAGTGTAGGCGTAGGCGGCCAGCCCGTACTCGGTGCTGTTCGCCGCTGCTATGGCCTCGTCTTCGGTACCGAATCGGATGATCGGTGCGACGGGTCCGAAAATTTCTTCGCGCAGCAGGCGGGAACCGGGATCCACGTCGGTTAGGACGGTCGGCGGATAGAAATGCCCGGGGCCAGGAAGTGGCGCACCGCCGACTCGGACGACGGCACCACGCTCGACAGCGTCGAGCACGAGGTCGTGCACCTTGCGGCGAGAACCCTCATCGATCAGTGGTCCGATCTGGGTGGTGGGGTCGGAGCCCGGCCCGACGACAAGGGAAGCCATCCGTTCGGTGAGTTTGTCGGAGAACTCCGCGGCCACCGAATCGTGCACCAGAAAGCGGTTGGCCGCGGTGCACGCCTGCCCCATGTTGCGTAGTTTCGCGACGATCGCGCCTTCGACAGCGGCATCGATGTCGGCGTCGTCGAACACAAGGAACGGTGCGTTGCCGCCGAGCTCCATCGAGGTCCGCAGTACTTGTGTCGCCGAGTCGGAGAGAAGACGGCGACCGACCTGAGTGGAACCCGTGAACGACAGTTTCCGCAGCCGAGGGTCTGTAATGATCGCCGAAACAGTCTCTGCCGCCGATGATGTCGGAATCACGTTGAGCACGCCTGGAGGAAGGCCGGCGTCGGCGAGGACTCTGGTCAGCAGGAGTGAAGTCAGCGGTGTGAGCGCGGCGGGTTTGAGTACCATGGTGCAGCCGGACGCGACGGCGGGTGCGATCTTGCGGGTGGCCATCGCCAGTGGGAAGTTCCATGGGGTGATCAACAGCGTTGGCCCGACAGGGTGTTTGTGGACGAGCAGTCGGGTCTTGCCGTCAGGTGCGGTGCCGAATCGTCCATTGGCCCGCACGGCTTCTTCGGCAAACCAGCGCAGGAATTCTGCGCTGTAGGTGACCTCGGCTCGCGCCTCGGCCAACGGTTTGCCCATCTCGAGAGTGATGAGTGAGGCGAATTCCTCCGCGCGGGCGGTTACGGCTTCGAAGGCTCTTCGCAGAATCTCTGATCGCGTGCGAGGTGCGGTGCGAGCCCAGTGTCGTTGGGCGACGACGGCGGAGTTCAGAGCGGCGCGCGCGTCGGCGGGCGTTGCGTCGGCCACGGAGGCCAGGGGCAGCTCAGTGGCAGGGTCGAAGACCTGAAAGGTTCTGGCGCCCTGTGCGTCTCGCCACTGCCCGCCGTAGTACATCTGCGCCTCGACGTCACGAATGGTGGATGCTGTGATGCTCAATTGCTGGGCCTCAATCTTGATCGAAGACAATGATTTGTCGAACGGCTTTGCCGTCGGCCAACTCGTCCATGGCTGAATTGATTTCGGACAGTCGAATACGTGAGGTGATCAGCTGCTCGACCGGGAGTACACCGTCGCGCCACATCTGCGCGAAGATCGGGATGTCACGTTCGGGCACCGCCGAACCGAGATAGCTTCCGGTGATCGTGCGTGCTCCCGAGACCAGACCCAATGGCGCGATGGTGGCGCGGATCTCGGGTCCAGGCAGCCCGACTGTCACGGTCGTCCCGCCTGGAGCGGTCGCCGCCACGGCGGTCTCGAATGCGCGGGCACTGCCTGCTGCCTCCACGACGACGGCGGCGGTGATCCCGGATTCGATCACCTCTTGCGGTGTGCAAGCGGCGGCACCGGCTGCGCGTGCATGGCTGAGCTTGTCGGGCAGCGGATCCACACCCATGACCTCGCCGTGGCCCAACGCGACTGCGGTGAGCAGGGCCGCCATTCCCACTCCACCCAACCCGACGACCATGACTGCATCGCCCGGCTGCGGGCGGCCTGCATTGATCACCGCGCCGCCGCCGGTCAGTACCGCGCAACCGAGTACCGCAGCGATGTCAGGCGGTATGTCGTCGCCGATGGGAACTACTGAGCGTCGGTCGACCACAGTGTGGGTGGCGAATCCGGATATCCCGAGATGATGGTTGATCGCCTTCCCGCCACGACGCAGGCGTACTCCACCTCCGAGGAGGATGGCGTCGTTGTTGGCTGCGCTACCCGCGGAGCAGGGCAATCGCCCGTTGGTGCCACAGGCGAGACAATATCCACATCGCGGGAGAAAGGTCATGACCACCCGCTGTCCGATCGCGATGTCGTCGACGTCGGATCCGAGGAGCTCGACTCGCCCGGCGGCTTCGTGCCCGAGCAGCATCGGAAGGGGGCGGCGACGATTGCCGTCGACGACTGACAGGTCGGAGTGGCAGATACCGGCGGCCTCGATACGAACAAGGACCTCGCCCGGCCCGGGTGGGTCGAGGTCGAGTTCGTCGATGACGAGTGGCCGGGACCGTGCGTATGGTCGAGTCTGCCCACTGTGTTCGAGTACCGCGCCCCGAATCTTCATTCCGTGTCCGTCCTTGTGGATTCCCCGTTCCGGTAAAGTTCGGCGAGCCAACTCATCGCAGAGCCGCCGCTCGGCGTTTGCGCGTACCACGGGGACTCAGTCGCTGCATCACCGTCAGGTACGAGGTCGGAAATAGGCGGGCTATCAGATCGGCCGTGACGGCGGACGATGCAATCAATACGCGTGGTTTCCGGCGGGCGATGCCGTCGAGGATCTGCTCAGCAGCCTTGTCTGCGGGATAGGTGAGGAGTTTGGCGAATGCCGCTTTGCCCGCTCGTGTCTGTTCTTCGGAAGCCGAGTCGGCGATCCGGACGCTCTCCGCGATCCTGGTGCGGATCCCCCCGGGATGCACCGTGGTGACTCCGACTCCTTGGTCGGCGAGCTCGTGGCGCAGCGCTTCACTGAAGCCACGCAGCGCGAATTTGCTGGCGGCGTAGGCGGTTTGGCCGGGCGGTGCGATGAGGCCGAACAGGCTCGAAACATTGACGATGTGGCTTCCCGGTGTGGCGAGCAAGGTCGGGAGCAGCAAGCGTGTCAAGGCGACCGGGGCGCGGAAGTTGATGTCTTGAACCCACTGGAATTCCTCAGCCGTGAGGTCTCGGAAATTTCCGCCCAGGGCGACACCGGCATTGTTGATCAACAGTGTGATGCTCGGATGCCGGGCGAGGATCGCCGAGGCCTTTGCCTCCAGGCTGTCGAGGTCGGCGAGGTCCACGACATAGGTATCCACCGCTAGGTCGGGGCGGGCCAACCGCACCACTTCGGCGACTGTAGCCAGGCGGTCGGCGTCCCTATCGACCAGCACCAGGTTGCAGCCGCGTGCAGCCAGCCCATATGCCATCTGCTCGCCCATACCGCTCGCAGCACCGGTGAGTAACGCAGTGGCCCCCGTAAACCTGTAAGAGGACAGTGACATCGGATCTCCTTCAACAGTGGCGCGACAATTGGCTCGACCGCCAGTCTGTTGGGCAACATCCGTGCGAACTTGATGTGAGACGACAACAATTTCGCTTTGCGCGACACCGCGCTGGGTTCTGATCAGCAGCCCGATAGTTTCACCCGGTTACGGTGCCGCAGCACCGCCGCGGCGGATTGCGCGCGGCGTGGCACCCCACCAGCGTCTGCAGCATCGGGTCAGGGTGGATTGTTCGCTCAACCCGACCAGCGCCGCGATCTGACTCATCGGCATGTCGGTGGTGGTCAGGTAGCGGTGGGTTTGGTTGCGACGAACTTCGTCGAGAATGGCGGCAAACGACGTGCCCTCAGCCGCGAGGCGGCGTTGCAGCGTGCGGGGATGCACGGCGAGAAGCCTGGCGACGACGCCGATCTCCGCAGGTGCGGTGCCGAGCGACTGTTGCAACGCCGCGTGCACCTGAGTCCCGGTCGGCAGCGCGGGGTGTGACGGCGCCTGTTCCGCCAGGAAGGTCATTGCCAACCGCATCAGACTCTCGTCCGCACCGGAGAGGGGAAGGGTTGTGATGCTGCGCGGTACCCGCAAATTCGCGGCCGGACGCGCAATGCGCACCGGCGCTCCGAAGAACCGCTCGTAACGGGCTATCGGGGCGACGGGTCGATACGGCAGATCCACCGACCGCAGACCGTACCGGCCGCCGACCAGCAGCTCGATGGTTCGGTGGAGGAAGCCGAGTCCAAGATCCACGCCTTGCACGGAGATGACCCGTCCGCCGGCCGAGACCCCGTATCTCAGGGCGAGTACACCGCGCGCCCCGTCCGGGTCGTCCTCCATCGCGATGCTCATTCCCTGGGCATGCAGAAACAGGTATCGAGAAGCACATTCGAGCGCATCAGCGACGGTGGGGGCGTTGCGGATCGCCAAAGACAGCGGTCCCAGCATTCCCAGGTCCTGGCGGCCGGCAACCCGCAATCCCAGATCTGGACAGTCCAGCAGGCGTGCTGCCGACTCGAGTATCCGGGCGGCCACGAGATCGGAGATGAGAATGTCGTCGCTATCGAGTGCGACCGGCGGTAGCCCGGCCCGCTCGGCCAGCTCGTCGGCGTTGCCGCCGAGCTCGGCTACGGTGGCACGGAACCCGCGCAGCGCTGCGGAACGAATCATCGGCATGTCGCCCAGTATCAAATTTTTGTCGTCTCAGATCAAGAACTGCGAGCAGTGTACGGCAAATACTGGTTGCTATGACAGACGACCCGCGTTCCGCCACCAGCTCCGAGCATGTCGATGTGGTGATCGTCGGCGCAGGCTTGTCCGGTGTGGGTGCCGCATACCGGCTGCAAACCGAGTGCCCGACCAAGTCCTATGCCGTGCTCGAGGCCCGTAGTGCGCTGGGCGGAACGTGGGATCTGTTCCGATACCCCGGGATTCGCTCCGATTCGGACATGTTCACCCTCGGATACCCGTTCCGGCCCTGGCGCGAGGCCAAGTCCATCGCGGACGGCCCCGATATCCTGCGCTACATCGAGGAAACCGCGACCGAGTTCGGCATCGACCGACACGTCCGCTACAACACCAAGGTCGTCGCCGCGGACTACTCCACCGCCGATGCCCTATGGACATTGACCGTCGAACGGCGCAGCGAGGATGGAACAACAAGCACCTCTGCGCTGACCTGCACCTTCCTGTACTCGTGTGCGGGCTACTACGACTACGACCGAGGCCACGCCCCGCAATTTCCGGATTGCGATTCCTTCACCGGCACGATCGTGCACCCCCAGTTCTGGCCCGAGCACCTCGACTACACCGGCAAGCGGGTAGTCGTAATCGGCAGCGGCGCGACGGCCGTGACCCTCGTGCCATCCATGGCGACAGACGCCGCCCATGTGACGATGCTGCAGCGCTCACCGACCTGGATCAGCGCCGTCCCCAGCCGGGACAAGATCGCTGATCGACTGCGCGCCATGTTGCCCGCCGGTATGGCGCATCGCATCATCCGTACCAAGAACATCCTTTTCAGCACCGCCTTCTATCAGTACTGCCGTCGGCGGCCCGAGGGAGCACGCGAACTGCTCATCAAGATGAACACCCGCATTCTCGGCGATGCGCAGCTGGTCGAGGACCACTTCACTCCCAGCTATAACCCGTGGGACCAACGGCTTTGCGCCATCCCGAGCGCAGACCTGTTCAAAACTATCAAGAGCGGAGCGGCCGAGGTCGTCACCGACCACATCGATGCTTTCGTTCCCGAAGGTATCCGCCTTCGATCCGGCCGTGTGCTCGAGGCCGATATCGTGGTCACCGCAACAGGTCTGCAGCTCAAGGCATTCGGCGGAGTCCAGCTGAAAGTCGACGGCCGAGCTGTTGACCTGCAGTCACAATTCGTATGGCAGGGTGCGATGATCAGCGCAGTGCCGAACTTCGCCATGTGCATCGGCTACACCAACGCCTCGTGGACCCTGCGTGGCGACCTCACCTCGCGCTTGGTCTGCAAGGTCCTCAACCACATGGACCGGCACGAGCTGGCCGCCATCGCACCCAAGGCAGATCCCGGCCTTCATGAGCGCCCACTGCTCGATTTGGCGGCAGGCTACGTCCAACGCTCGATCAACGAGTTCCCCCGCCAGGGCGACCGGCGGCCGTGGAAAGTCCGACAGAACTACATTCTCGACTGGCTGACCACGATGCGCACCGATCTCACCGCGACGCTCGACGCGACACCTCGTGTCGCAATCCGCAACACACACACCTCGGCCCACGAGGTCGCCTCGTCCGCCTGATTTCCATCGGCACGAAGAAGCTGAGCTAACCGCTGACCGGGGGATGTCCCGGTCAGCGATTACGCGTCCCGAATTCCCCCATCACCCGCACCGATCGTGGTAGGCCTATATCGATACGTAAACAAAATCGCAGTACAACGAGGTGGTGCGAGATGGATTTACGGTGCCGATCGAGGTTTCGCCATGTCGCGATCACCTTGCTGAGCATTGTCACGCTGTTCGCGGGATTCGGAATGATCAACACCCCACCAGCTAGCGCTGAGCCTCGAATATGCGCCCTGCCGGAAGGGGATGGCGCCGCCGAGTCCGCCGCACCTGCGGATGTCGATATCGACCAGCGAGCAATGGACGAGGCGATCGCGTTCGCATCGTCGCGAATGCGGACCAACATCCAGATCTTCCGCAACAACTGTCTCGTAGGTACCGGACCGCTGAACTCTGCTACCGGCAATGTCGCATGGCACCTGTGGAGTTCGACCAAAGCGGTGACAGCGTTGGTCGTCGGTGTCGCCGTCACACAAGGCCTGCTACGCCTGGACGCACCGATCGGTGACTACCTACCAGAAGGCGAAGGAGACGCCGCGCATCGCGCGATCACCATCCGCGACTTGTTGACGCAATCATCGGGTTTGAAGCAGTCACTTTTCGCCGAGGCTTTCACCGGACTGGTTCCCGATCTGAACACCGCCCAACAAGCTTTAGCCTTGCCGGTTGAGCACCCCCCGGGCACATTTTTCGAGTACTCCCAGCGCGGACCCGACCTCCTTGTCTACGTTGTGCAGCACGCGATCGGACGAGATTTTCAGGGATTCGCACAGCAGTACCTGTTCGACCCGCTGGGCATCGATGCCGAGGACTACTACTGGAAGCGCGACCGTGCGGGCAATACCTACGGGTTCGCGTATCTGTTCCTGCCGCCGAACGACTTCTCCCGGATCGGGTTGCTTCTACTCAACAACGGTGAGTGGAACGGGAAGCGAGTTGTCGATGCCGCCTACCTGGACCAATACCGGCAGCCGTCGAAGTCCAACGCCTGCTACGGCTTCCTTGTCTGGCTCAATCAAACTCCTTGTACGGGCGTCACATTGCCGTCGCGAAAGACGATCGATGTTGCGGCGTTCGACCCGATGCCGCCCGATACCTATGCAACCGTGGGTTTCTTGCACCAAACAAATTTCGTTGTGCCGAGTCTGAACTTGCTGATCACCTGGAACGGTGTCCTCGGCGATGTATCACCAGACCCGAGCACGCTGCTTTCCGTCAACACCAACAGTGAACTCTACCGGGAGTTCCTTCGACTCTTTGCCCGCGCGATCACCGACGTCGACCTGCCCGACCCGGGCCCCTACGTCCCCAGCATGAACCTGGAACTCGACCCGATCGGTGTCTTCGATCCCAATGTCCTGCTGGCATCGTTCGGCGTAGGACCATATGCCCCGGCCGGATGCACGCTGCTCTCATGTGGCGGCATACCGCTGACACTGCCCTTCGACAGCCCAGAACCGGCATGTCAAAGCGGAGTTTTCTGCCTGCCTGTGCCCGGGGCGCCCAAACGCGAGGGACAGTAGACGACCAAATGCGAGGGACCACAGCCTCGGTCGGAACGGCACACTGAGCCATTGCCAGGGCTCGCCAACTTGACCGGAAGCTGGCCGCACGTGGTCAGGATTTAAGTTCGACGACCGCGACCCGGTGACCGGTGGCCTCGATGCCGGACAGCATGCCAGCGACTGACAATTCGAGATGCCCGGACCATATCGAGGATCGTCAATGGGTTGTTCTGAGGAGAGCCGCTGAAAGCACGTTCGCGGTTACTTCTTTCGGTCATGGTGAACATCGAGAGGAGAGTTGACGCCATCACTTTGGGTGGCGAAATCTCACCTTTTGAGGTTTCATGGAGGTGGAAGAGCCGCTGATCGGGCCCAGCTGAAAGTTGCCCGATGAACAACGATCAACAGCAAGGCTCGCTCAAGCCTGCCCGCCCTCTGTACTCTGCGGGCTACCCACTTGATAGGCCGTGTCGATCCCGGCCGCGCTGTGTAAGTCCGAACGGACAGGCGCGAGGTGCGATCCAATGACCAGCGAAGAGGTATGGCTGACCACTGACGAGGTCGCCGCGAGACTCAAGATTCCGCCAAAGACGTTGGCTACATGGGCATCTGCCAATCGCGGACCACGGTTCGCCAAGATCGGCCGGTACCGCCGCTACCTACTCCGTGATGTCCAGCGATGGGAGCAGGCGCAGCTCGACACTAACCGGCCTGAGTTACCGCCCGGCGTCGGCCACTGACTGCACGCACCACGTCGGCGACAACCCCGTTGCGCCTGTCTGTGGGTGACGCATGCCCAGTCAGGGGCGCTGTCACGGCAATTGGTCAGCGCTCGCCCCTTCCCATGCCCCGAATAACAGGAGGCTTAGACCTCGATGCCTCGCCACGCCCTGCCGATCGGTACATACGGCAAGATCAGCTCCAAGCGGCAACCCAACGGCAGCTGGCGGTCAGCGACCCGCTACCGCGATGAGGATGGGACGACTCGCGTTGTTCACCGATTCGGCTCGACGAAAGGCCTCGCCGAGGATGCGCTCCGCCGCGCGCTGGCAGAACGCACCGGCGCGCGCGGCACGCTGATAACCCGAGATACGAAGCTCGCCGAACTCGCCGACCTCTGGCTCGCAGAGAAGGCCCTCCAGGAGGGTGTGACGCCACAGACCCTGGATCTCTACCGCCGAGAAATCGATGTCTCGACCGACAAACGTGCCAGCCCTGCCGCGATCAAGATCAAATCATCGCTAGGTGGTCTGTGTATTTGGGAAGCCTCGACCTCGCGCCTGGACGCCCATATCAAGCGCATCGCGCTCAACGGCCACCGCGAGAAGGCGCGTCGTCAGCGAGTCATCCTGTCAGAAATGATGGGGATGGCCGTTCGTCATGACGCGATAGATCGCAACCCCGTCCGTGAGGTCGCCGATCTGCCGCGCAAACACAGCAAGCCCCGTTCTGCCGATATGGCGACCCTTGCGCAGTTGCGGGCTCAACTCACCGATTGGGTCAATGGCGCTCCACTCGACGGATCGGCGGGCTATACGTACGGCCCCAAGCGCAACCAACGAGTCCTCGATGTTGTCGACGTCGAACTCGGCACCGGCCCACGCCCAGGCGAAACCCTGGCGCTCCGCTGGTCCGACGTCGACCTCGAATCACAGCCTCCGCGAATCACCTTCGCCGGCACCATCGTTCGCCTCAAAGGCAAGGGCCTGATCCGCCAGCCACGAACCAAGACCGATTCGGGCTATCGGACCGTATTGATCCCACCGTTCGTCGTCGACACCCTGCGCCGTGTTCAATCCGAAGCGGTTCCCAACGATCTCGACTTGGTCTTCCCCAACCGCGACGGCGGCATCTGGAGCCCCAACAACTTCAACCGTCTGTGGAAGCAGGCGCGAGGCGAGAAGTTCGCGTGGATCACCGCCAAAACTTTCCGCAAGACCGTAGCCACGATGATCGCGTCGGCGCACAGCCCTGAGGACGCGGCCCGACAACTCGGCCACGCAGGCGACGCGGTAACCCGCCGCCACTACATCGATCAACCGACTCAAGCCCCCGACTTCACGGAGACTTTGGAGCAGCTGAAACGATGAAAGCGTGACGTTTCCGTGACGCGGTGCCCCCAAAAGCAGAAAACCAGGGTCAAACGATGACGTTTGCCCTGGTAGATGCTCCCCCATCTGGACTCGAACCAGAAACCTGCCGGTTATGGGTGCTACCACCATTCTGAGCCTTAGCTAGGAATGGGGTCGACATGGCTTGGAC